>NZ_JACGVA010000068.1:0-475382 GCF_014076985.1 Colwellia sp. MB3u-8 | reverse complement strand
AATGTGAGTGTCCACACAAATTGCATGATAACTAATTGTTAAAGAAAGCTAGTTTATCTCTGAGGAGAAAACTAACCGATACAGAATCTCATTCGCTCTATACCGTAAAGTAATTCGTTGCTGCAGGCCTTGCCTGAAGCGAGGTGCGTATCTTACGCACCTGAGTTTTAATGTCAACGTTTTATTTGGTTTTTTTAAACTTTCTTTTCAGAAGATTCAAACTCACTTTTAAAACGTTAACTTAACTGCTTAGCTCTTATAAAGAGTAGTTAAGCTATTAAAACCGTTCGTTTGGGTTACCCCTTGGAACTGGAGCGCATTCTAGCGATTTCTGACTTCACGTCAACACTTAATATCAATTAAATTGCGAATAAGTGTTTGTTTGCCTCTTAATTAAGCAACCCCTGCTGTGACTGACGATTAAAGCACCGTTATTGTTATTTTTTAATCGATAACATAGGTAAGTATCAACTTAATGAAAGAGCTATGTAGGGTAACTTTATCTTCATAGTCATATTTTTCATCAATCTATCTTGTTTTAACCAGCAGATAATTCCAAACCACTATATTCATCTCTTAAAAAGATAAAACGGCACTCTTATATATAGACTATTCAATGACAGGGATTAACAGCCGTATTAAATCCTACTGATGTCTACAGTGTCGTCAAACTCATATTGCTAGATATAAATTTAGTTCATTAACTATTGAATACTATAAAACATCAATGCATTGATAGAGAGCAGATTTTTGTCAATAAAATGGTGTTTCCAAGTAAACTCATTTAAATAAGTCACTTCGGTTAATTTTTATTAGATTTATGGATCGTCTATGTTTGCTTGGTTTAATTATCTTAATGCTACACTGCCATAAAGCTATAAAATTAGGTTCAACTCATTACCTGAATAGTAGGTATTACTTCTATACCTAGTTAAAACATCTTACATATTGTTCACACTAACTTTTAATTATCGCCATATTAAAAATTCATTCTTTATGATGTCAGTAATCATGTGCAAATTAGACAACCATTAGCAAAAAATTACTCAGCGCTATAACAGCACCTTATACTGGTGAGCTATGAATAAGAAATACATCGTGGGAAAACGCTAGGTTACTACTATGCTACTGAGAGTCACCTAGCCTTTTTTGTAAAACAGCATACGTAATAATAAGAAATAAATGGCATATTATCCTGCGAAAAAATCTGGCGTTTGTTTACTGCGATGCTCAACAGGAAGCTAATATTTTACTTTACCATTTACTTTCCTAGGCAAGCTTACAAAGAAAAGCTTAACGCTGGAATAGGTTTATTACTTAAGCGGTAAAGATTTTCGCTAACCAGTGATGAGCTAGTATCTATGAAATTGACAATCCAATTACAACGAGGCAAACGCTAAAATGCTGTTTTCTGCACTTTTTTACGTATAGAAAAAGATAAAATGAGTATTGGTTCACTTATAAGTGCTGATATCGAGAAGTATGATATTAAAGAAAAGAGTTATTAATATACAATTTCGTTTGTCATATCTAAATCGAGTTATCACTAGAGTGTGTGAGAAAGCTGAGCTGCCCACTCTAGTCTAAATATTTCACTCAGTTATAACACTTGAACACAGCATAATTATATCTCAGTTAATGACTAGACTTGATCACGAAAATATTAGCTCAAGTACCTCAAACAATAAATTGCAAATACAAATAACAATTTAACATGACGACTAAATTTATAGAGTTTTATTTATTTTGATAAAGGCAAGCTTAACGCATAAAACATTTAGCTATGGTGAAGTGGTACGACGAGAAAATACTAAAATACAGCATAAATCCATGAAATTTCAGGCACAAAAAAACCGACATTTACTGTCGGTTGTTTGTGTTATAGCCCTTTAAAAAGGGGAAGAATGGTACCAGCGGTCGGACTCGAACCGACACGTCTTTCGACAGGGGATTTTGAATCCCCCATGTATACCAATTTCATCACGCTGGCATTTCTTTTCTATAACTTCAATAATATAAAGCCTTATTGAAGAGAACAGCATTATACGAAAAATATTCGTGTTAGCAATAGTTTTTCTTTCATTATTACTTAAGTGCTGATTATTTGTTCATCAAGCGACAGTCTTTACCGATTTTAGCTGTTTTTCTAGCCAAACTCTGGTCTCAAATATATTATCAAAAAAAGCATACTTGATACCTGCGGCTCGTAAATTTTGTTAAATAGGTTTTCGCTTAACTGTGATCTTGTGAAATACGCTAGATTTACCGCCGCCACTTTAGTTTTGCTATGGAGAATGCCATTTATATGATATTTAAGACTCGCTTCAACACTAACCGCTTCGCCTTTAGGTGTGAGTAAAACACCAAGATTACGCTGTTCAGTTTTTGTAACAGCAGGAGACAAAGCTTGGTGCAAATTGTTTAAGGACTCACTATTCCACTGTCCTTGGGTTGCAACCAATATCAAGTTGTCTGCTATCGTCAATTCCAACGCGCTATTTGGTACAAAAAGTGGTTGTTATTAAATCTCCTGTTTTATATTCTAAGCCCTTAATATTTCATCTTTTTTTGTCTGATTTCTGCCTGGAAATTAAAAATTTCGCTCTCTTACTTATACTTTTATAGGCCTTTTGTTAAACTAGTACAAATTTTTCTATTGATATGGCTATGTCTTTAACTTCTAACTCACCTTTTCCTCGTGCAGGCTTTCGACGTCGTTTGGCTTCATGGTTGTATGATGCTTTAATTACAATCGCTGTTTACATGAGCGCTGGTGCAGCTTCTTTTTTAATTATTTCATTAATGGTTCATTTTGGCATTTTTGATTTGCAAGGTTATCAGCACTTAAGCGATACCATCACAAATACTTATTGGTTGCTGTGGCCCAATGAACTTTGGAAACTGAGCTGGGTGGCATTTTTCTTTATCTGGTTTTGGTCTAAAAGCGGCCAAACTTTAGGTATGAAGGCGTGGCGTTTAAAAGTTCAAAATCAAGATGGTAGCTTAATTACTAAGACCACCGCTTTAAAACGCTTATTGCCAACGTTATTAGGGTTGGGCAATTTTATGGTCTTGGTTGATAGAAAAGATAAATTGAGTCTACAAGACCGTTTAACTGATACCGAAGTGGTGCTTTTAACGCTTGAAGCAAATAGGGGCAGGCTGTAATTATTTGAAGCTGTAACTACTATAAAAGCCGAGGTGAATGCAGTAATGCGTTCACCTCTGGTGGCCAACCTAAGCTTTGCATTATCAAATTTCCAGCATAATATTTCAAAGCTTTTGTTAGGTTTTATCTTGCTAACTTGCGCGTTTATTCATTAAATACAAAGCAATACTGACAAAAATCAGGCTAGGCATAAAAGCACCGAAAATAGCGGGTAGCTGATAAACCAAACTGAGTGATCCTAGCACTTCATTGACAATAAAGAATAAAATTCCCGTGGCCACGCCCATCATAATTCTTGCCCCCATAGATACTGAACGTAATGGACCAAAGATAAAAGATAGCGCCACCAATAACATGACTGCCAAGGTAAAGGGTTGTGCTATTTTTCGCCAAAAAGCTAGTAAATATCGGCTTGGATCTTGTTTGTTGGCCTCAAGGTAATCTAAGTAATCACTTAAACCCCTTAGTGACAATGACTCAGGCTTAACGGTTACAACACCTAATTTATCGGGTGTTAATGTTGAACGCCAAGTCATCACGGCTTGGCTTTCTTTACTAATTTCCGTTGCGCCAATTTTGGTTTCAATAACATCGCGTAATTGCCAAGCATCTTTTTGATAAACGGCGCTAGTGGCTGATACCCAACTCGACAGCTTAAGCTGCTCGTTAAAGCGATATATTTGGATGTTTTTTAGAGACCCCTTGTCTTGTACTTCACCTATATGAACAAAGTAGTCACCATCTTTTGCCCACGTGCCGCCGCTTGATGAAATTAAACTCCCCCCTGAAATGGCTTGAGCTCGCACTTGTCGAGCTGCGGCTTCGCCTTGAGGTGCTAGCCATTCACCAATCGCCATACTAACAATGATCAATAACAATGCTGATTTCATTACTGATTTAATAATATCAAGACGTGAAAGCCCTGCCGCCTGCATAACAATAAGCTCGCTACTGCTTGCCATCATCCCCATGCCAATTAAGCCACCGATTAATGCAGACATAGGAAAAAATAACGAGACATCTTGTGGAATAGCATAAAGCACATAAAGCGCAGCGTGGGCCAAATCATAATTACCTCTGCCAACTGACTTCATTTGCTCAACAAATTTAATAATGCTGCTCAGACTGACAAATACCGCTAAGGTGGTGAAAGTTGTAGAGGTAATAACGCGACCTATGTACATATCTAAAATACGCATTAAGCAGCAACCTTATTTTTAGCTTTCTTCACTTTAAATTTCCTACCACCTTTTCGGCCTTTAACCAATAAACTTAAGCCTAATACCAGCACCGTAAAGTGCACTGGCCACAAACCAATATATTGTGGCACTGAGCCTCTTTCTATCCCTGAACGAATCGCGGTTAGTAATAAAAAGTAACTTAAAAACAGTAACAATGCCGGTAGCATTTTACCAAATTTACCTTGGCGCGGATTAACGACACTTAATGGCACGGCCACCAAGGTCATAATAATACAAGCCAATGGAAAGGCGATCCGCCATTGGCTTTCTGCACTTGTTTCTGGCGTTTGTGCTTGATACAGCTCTGCGGTTGGTATTGCACTGAGCTTGCGGCGTTTATGGGCCACCTTTTGATCTTGAATTTGAATATAATATTTATCAAAGGAAACTTGTCGAAACTCTTTATTTTTGATGTCATTTTGATAACGGGTACCGGCTGATAGTATTAAACGCTGTGAGCCAGTTTCTTCTTCAACAACTTGGCCGGTTGCGGCATAAACTAGGCTAGAGTCAATAACGCTGGCGTTTGGTGTGCTTTCATTAGGCAACTGCGCAACAAAAACTTTTTCAAAAGTATTGTTATTACGATTTTTATCATGAATAAAGATGACTGCTTTTTTATTGCCTGTGGTTTGAAAACGTCCAGCAATAAGCGAACTTAAACCTGAATCAGACGCAATTTGATCTTTAACTTGATGTTCATACTCTGCTGCCATGGGCGACAAGTAAAGCGTAAATATGCCGGTAATAATCGCGGTAACAAAACCTAGAATTAAGGTAACGCGCACCACATACCACTCACTGACACCACAGGCATGCAGTACCGTCATTTCATTTTCAGCGTAAATACGGCCATAAGCCAATAAAACCCCAAGAAAAAAACTTAAGGGTAAAATCATGCCAGCAAGATCAGGGATTTTGAGGCCAATAAATGTCATCACTAAATGACCTGGAATGCCACCTTCTGAAGCATCATCAAGCACACGAACGAATTTATTGCTGATAAATATTGTCATAATGACAAGAAATACCGCAAGTTGGGTTTTGGCAACTTCTTTGAGCAAATAACGAAATATAATCACAAAGTGATCCTATAAAAACTTAGTTTTTTCTGACATACAGCCATTTTTTCAGTAAACTTGTTATTTTTAGCATTAAACTAAATTTAAGCTTGCTAGGTAACGCTGTGCAATCCGGCTATAATTATAGCCTTTAGCCGAATACATTTAAAAGCAAGCTTAACGATTATTTACTGTTTTTAGCAAGATAAATAGTATATTTTCAATGAAATATACGCATTTGAGTCAAATTAGGAGACATCATGGAGTTCAGTGTAAAGAGTGGCAGTCCGGAAAAACAACGTAGCGCCTGTATTGTTGTCGGTGTTTTCGAACCTCGTCGTTTGTCAGCTATCGCAGAACAACTAGATGAAATTAGTGAAGGCTATATTAGCAATCTATTACGCCGTGGCGATCTAGAGGGAAAATCAGGGCAAATGTTGTTATTACATCATGTGCCAAATATTCTTAGTGAACGCGTATTATTAGTGGGCTGCGGTAAAGAACGTGAGTTAGACGAACGTCAGTATCGCCAAATTATCAGCAAAACGATCAGTACCTTAAATGAAACCGGTTCAATGGAAGCAGTGTGCTTTTTGTCTGAATTACATGTTAAAGGCCGCGATACCTACTGGAAAGTACGCCAAGCGATTGAAGCAACACAAGATTGCCTCTACAGCTTTAACAGTTTGAAAACCCGTAAAGAAGAGCCTCGCCGCCCTTTACGTAAAATAGTATTTAACGTCCCCACTCGCCGTGAGTTACCGATTGGTGAACGTGCTATTAACCATGCTTTGGCTATTGCAAAAGGTATAACAAGCTGTAAAAACGTGGCTAACATGCCACCTAATATTTGTAATCCTGCCTATTTGGCTGAACAAGCTCAAATGCTGGATAGTAACTATGACAATGTCAGTACTAAAATAGTTAACGAAGAAGAAATGGCTGAATTGGGCATGGGCTCATATTTGGCCGTAGGTCGTGGTTCGGTTAATGAGTCACTGATGAGTATTATTAAATATGATGGCGCTGGTGATGATTCAAAGCCGCTAGTGTTAGTCGGTAAAGGTTTAACCTTTGACAGTGGGGGTATTTCATTAAAACCAGGCGCAGGCATGGATGAAATGAAATATGATATGGGCGGTGCAGCCAGTGTTTTAGGTGCTATGCATGCACTGGCAGAACTTGCTCTACCGATCAACGTGATTGGTGTTTTAGCGGGTTGTGAAAACATGCCAAGCAGTAACGCATATCGCCCCGGCGACATCTTAACCACTATGTCGGGTCAAACCGTTGAAGTATTAAACACTGATGCTGAAGGCCGTTTAGTTTTATGTGATGCCTTGACCTATGTTGAGCGCTTTGATCCCGAATTGGTTATTGATTTAGCCACCTTAACAGGGGCTTGTGTTGTGGCTTTAGGTGCTCATGCAACCGCCTTATTCAGTAGTCATAATCCACTGGCGCATGAGTTATTAAACGCTTCTGAGCAAAGTGGTGACAGAGCATGGCGCATGCCTTTATGGGACGACTATCAAGATCAACTTGAAAGCCCATTTGCTGATTTTACCAATTTAGGTGGTAAAGAAGCCGGCGCAATCACCGCCGCCTGTTTCTTATCACGCTTTACCAAAAAATATAATTGGGCGCATTTAGACATTGCCGGTACGGCATGGCGCAGTGGTAAAAACAAAGGTTCAACCGGCAGACCGGTAAGCATGCTAACGCAGTTCTTATTAAATCGTTCTGGCGCTGAGCAAGGCGAATAGTTTTCACTGAATTTATAGCCGGAATAAAGTCATGCTAACCCAAGCAATGTTCTACAGTATTGAAGAACAAAGTAGTATTGTAGGTGTCACTGAAGCACAGCTGCACCTACACTATGCCTGCCTGCAAGCGGCTCACTTTTACCGGCAAAATCAGCGAGTATTTATTTATACTCAAGATCAACAAAGTGCTCATGATATTGATGAAATGTTATGGGCCTTTGATCCAACAAGTTTTGTACCCCATAATTTAATTGGTGAAGGTCCAAAACAAGGTGCTGCCGTCGAAATTAGCTGGCAGCCCCCAACAAACCGGCGTGCGGTTTTAATCAATTTAACCAGCAAGGTGCCTAACTTTGCTCACCAATTTTCGCATTTGATAGATTTTGTACCCCGTGATGAAACATTTAAACAACAAGCTCGAGATCGTTTTCGAACTTGTCGCCAATGGGGTTTTCAGGTCGCTCACCAAGTGGCAAGCGCACCGCAAACTATCGATACAACAAGTTAAAATTCTTCTGACGGAAACTCTGATGGAAAAAACATTTACCCCCGCTGATATTGAACAATCCCTTTATAAAAGTTGGGAAGAACAAGGTTACTTTAGCCCGACAGGTGAAGGCGATAGCTACAGCATTGCCATTCCACCACCCAATGTGACGGGTAGTTTACATATGGGCCATGCTTTTCAGCAAACCATTATGGATACCTTAATTCGTTATCAGCGTATGCAAGGTAAAAATACCTTATGGCAAACAGGCTGTGACCATGCCGGTATTGCAACACAAATGGTGGTCGAGCGTAAAATTGCCGCAGAAGAAGACAAAACCCGTCATGACTATGGCCGCGAAGCCTTCATTGATAAAATCTGGCAATGGAAAGAAGAATCTGGCGGCACTATCGGTAAGCAAATGCGCCGTTTAGGCAACTCTATTGACTGGTCTCGTGAACGATTCACCATGGATGAGGGTATGTCTGAAGCCGTGCAAGAAGTATTTGTTCGCTTATATGAAGACAACTTAATTTATCGCGGTAAACGCCTAGTTAATTGGGATCCAAAATTCCACACGGCAATCTCTGATTTAGAAGTCGAAAATAAAGACAAAAAAGGCCACATGTGGCATTTACGCTACCCATTAGCTAATGGAGCAAAAACAGCAGAAGGTCTTGATTATTTAGTGGTTGCTACCACACGACCTGAAACTATGTTGGGTGATACCGGTATAGCAGTAAACCCAGAAGATCCTCGTTATAAAGATTTAATTGGTCAACAGGTTTTATTACCCTTAGTTAATCGTTTAATTCCCATTGTTGGTGATGACCATGCCGATATGGACAAAGGCACAGGTTGTGTAAAAATAACTCCGGCTCATGACTTCAATGATAATGAAGTCGGTAAGCGTCATCAATTAACGCAAATCAATATTTTTGATAAAGACGCCGCGGTATTAGCCACTGCTGAAGTTTATGATACTAAAGGTGAAGTGTGTGACGTATATGATGCACAATTACCCACTGAATTTGCCGGTATGGACCGTTTTGTAGCCCGTAAAGCTATCGTGGCTAAGTTTGACGAATTAGGTTTGTTAGTTGAAGTAAAAGAGCATGATTTAGTTGCCCCTTACGGTGATAGATCTGGCGTTATTATTGAGCCATTACTTACCGACCAGTGGTACGTACGTGTAGAAAAACTTGTCGGTCCTGCCGTTGACGCGGTAAAAGATGGCCAAATAGAGTTTGTACCTAAGCAATATGAAAACATGTACTTTGCTTGGATGAACAACATTCAAGACTGGTGTATTTCACGCCAACTTTGGTGGGGACATCGAATTCCCGCTTGGTATGATGAAAATGGCAAAGTTTATGTTGGTCGTACAGAAGCAGAAGTACGTGCTAATAACCCCATTGGCGACGACATGAAACTAAACCAAGATGATGATGTACTTGATACCTGGTTCTCATCAGCTTTATGGACGTTCTCAACCCTAGGTTGGCCAAAAGAAACCGAAGATTTAAAAACCTTCCATCCTACTGATGTTTTAGTTACCGGTTTTGATATTATTTTTTTCTGGGTTGCTCGTATGATCATGATGACCATGCATTTCAACAAAGATGAAAAGGGTAAAGCCGAAATACCGTTTAAAAAAATCTACATGACCGGCCTTATTCGTGATGAAAATGGCGATAAAATGAGTAAATCAAAAGGCAATGTTATTGATCCCCTAGACATGATCGATGGTGTTTCGCTTGAAGACTTACTACAAAAACGTACCGGTAATATGATGCAGCCAAAAATGGCCGCTAAAATTGAAAAGCTGACCAAAAAAGAATTTCCTAATGGCATAGAAGCCCACGGTACTGATGCTTTACGCTTTACCTTGACGTCTGTGGCAACCACTGGCCGTGATATTAGCTGGGATATGAAACGTCTTGAGGGTTACCGTAACTTTACCAACAAGCTATGGAATGCCAGCCGCTATGTACTGATGAATACGGAAGAATTTGATTGCGGCCGCTCTACACCAGACAAACCTAGTGGTGCAATGGAGTTTTCACTGGCTGACCGTTGGATTATTGGCCAATTACAACAAACAGTTAAAACTGTACATGAAGCCTTTGATGCTTTTCGTTTTGACTTGGCTTCACAAGCATTATACGAATTTACTTGGCATCAATTTTGTGACTGGTATTTAGAATTAACGAAACCCATATTATTTAAAGGCAGCGAAGCACAGCAACGTGGCACTCGTCATACCTTAGTTAATGTCTTAGAAAGCTTGCTGCGTTTAATGCACCCGATAATGCCATTTATCACTGAGACTATTTGGCAACGCGTTGTACCCTTAACTAACTTTGAAAAAACTGGCGATAGCATTATGATACAAAGCTTTCCACAGTTTGACCAAAGCCAATGTGACCAAACCGCCATTGATGATTTAGAGTGGGTTAAACAGTTTGTAGTAGCCATTCGTAATATTCGGGGTGAAATGGATATCACGCCAAGTAAGCCATTACCGGTACTACTTAAACATGTTAATGCTGATGACCAACGTCGCCTGAATGAAAATGAACAATTTATCAGTGCCTTAGCAAAATTAGAAAGTATTACGTTATTGTCTGACGACGATAAAGGTCCAGCGTCTGCCACCGCCGTTGTTGGTGACTTATCAATATTAATACCTATGGCAGGTTTAATCGATAAAGACGCTGAATTAGCTCGCTTAGACAAAGCCATTGATAAGTTATCAAAAGACGCAGACCGTGTTCGTGCTAAGTTAAACAATGAAAGTTTTGTTGGCAAAGCACCCGAAGCTGTGATCAATAAAGAAAAAGCAAAGTTAGCTGATGCTGAGTCTACCCTGGCTAAAATGGTTGACCAGAAAACCCAAATAGCAGAAATTTAAACGCTGATTCAAAATAAAGCATAAAAGCCAGCCTCTTAGCTGGCTTTTTTTTGTGCTAAAAAAGTAAAATAATCTTGGTTTTATTTAGAGATTCCTTAATTCTAATGTGTTAATATATATTCGCGTTGAGTTTTTGCGTTTCGGGATAAGGAAAGATCTATTGGTCAAAAGACCTATGATCAGCCTAGACGCTTTAATATGTGTTACTGGAAACCTTTCTCTATTTACATGTTAGATAGAGGGCATTTACTCCGTATATGGCCATTTTGGCTAAACTTTAATTTTTGACCTGCGAGAAATGTTGGTATGTCTGATACAGTAACTGGTAAAGTAAAATTTTTTAACGAATCTAAAGGATTTGGTTTCATCGAGCAAGAAAACGGCGCTGACGTTTTTGTTCATTTTAGTGCAATCTCTGGCGACGGTTTCCGTACATTGACTGATGGTCAATCGGTAACTTTCAGCGTAAAACAAGGCCAAAAAGGTCCTGAAGCTGAAAACGTAGTTGCATCTTAGTCTACAGTGCATAATAAGCTTTAGTATTAACTAGCGCTTAAATAAAAACGAAACTTATGTTTCGTTTTTTTGTTTTTATCGCTTGAAAAACCTGAGTAATACGACTTATAACCTGACAGCCTCTAGCCATTGAAATAAGTAAATGAGCAGATATAATCAATAGCACATGGTTATTGTTCCAAACTAAACATAAGTCCCTACCTCTATGTCGACAAAATGCTCGATTAATTCTTACATGGTCGTTACTCGCTATCCATGGCTTCACAAATCGCTTCACAGCATGAGTAAATCCTTGTAGATGGATTTAGTAATAGCTAACGTGTGTTATTGAGAGCAAAGCAGCCGTAGTGTATTTTAACCAGCACAGCGGAGGAATAACATAATGCAATGGGTGTGTAAGCTAGGAGAACAATGCAAGCGCATATTGACGAGCGATAATTAGTTATTGGAATTGGAGATAACGCGAGTATGGAGCGTTTAAACCATCTCAAAATAATCGATTATTTATTTTAATGACGACTGTAACCAAGAATTTAAATAATTGCCGAAAAGTAAACGACAACTATTTAAGTTTAGTAGCTAAGTTCAATAGTTAAATTCAATAGACAAAGCTACTTAAGCACAGTTGCCTCGCTGAGCAATAACTCACCTATATAATTCTAGCAAAGTAAGGCTTTTTATCTATAGTCTTTAAAGCAGAGTATTTAATTAATATGTGGTTCTATTAATTCAAGCATAAGGTCAATGTGTGCATCATCATCATTTAGTGCTGGAATATAATGATATTTTTCACCTCCAGCATCAATAAATACGTCTTTGTTTTCATGTACTAACTCTTCTAAAGTTTCTAAACAGTCAGCACTAAATGCCGGGCTAATAATCGCTACATGCTTATTGCCATCTTCAGCAAGTTTTGCCAAGGTTTCATCTGTATAAGGTTTAAGCCACTCAGCTTTACCAAAACGCGATTGAAAGGTCATAACATAATCATCTTTACTTAAGCCAAGTTCTTCAACAACTAAACGGGTGGTTTTATGGCTAAAACAATAATATGGGTCGCCCTGCTCTAAAAAATACTTTGGCATACCATGATAAGAGAAAACTAACTTATCAGGCTTACCATGTTCAGCTATATAGTTATTAATACTGGCCGCTAATGCCTTAATGTATAAAGGTTTGTCATGATAGCCACTTTGAAAATGGATACTGGGGATCCAACGCCATTTTTTAATTTTATTAAATACTGCATCAAAGGTTGCCCCTACGGTTGGGCCCGCATATTGTGGATACAAAGGTAGAACAATAATATTGTTAACACCATTTTTTTGAAAATTTTCTAAAGCGTCAGCAATAGATGGATTACCATAACGCATAGCCACATCAACCATCACGTTATCGCCATACTTTGCCGTTAGTACTTTCTCAACTTTAGCTTTTTGTTGCTTACTAATCACTAACAAAGGCGAACCTTCCTCAGTCCAAACCGTTTCATATAACTTAGCTGATTTCTTTGGCCGCACTCGAAGAATAATGCCATGTAAAATCACAAACCAAATCAAGCGAGGAATTTCCACTACTCGTGGATCAGATAAAAACTCGCCCAAATAACGCCTAAGTGCCTTTGGTGTTGGGCTATCGGGTGTACCTAGATTAGTTAATAATACGCCCGTTTTTGTTGTGCAATCATGAATCTTTTTACTTTGGCCTGCATATCTTGACATAATTCTCTCTATAATATTTCGTTAATGACGTTGACAAAAATGTCTGAATCAGGCTTTACGCGGCTGTTAAAGTGCTTAACCGTTTTACCATCCGCGCTAACTAAATACTTATAAAAATTCCATTTAGGTGCGGTGGTTTTTTCCGCTAATGCTTTAAAAATAGGATGAGCCTCACTGCCATAGACATGCACAGGCGATAACATAGTAAAAGTTACACCATAGTTTACAAAACAGATATCAGCCGTATCTTTTTCGTCATCTTCTTCTTGAAAAAAGTCATCTGATGGAAAGCCAATAACCACTAGACCTTGCTCTTTGTATTCTTTATGCAAAGCTTCTAGCGCTGTAAATTGTGGAGTAAAACCACAATGACTAGCCGTATTCACAATTAACATTGCCTTACCCGCCGTTAACTGACAAAGATCAAGCAGTTCTTTAGCATGCAATTTTTTTTCACTGTGTTGCATAAATGCTAAACATTGTGATGAAGGGTCGATGTTAATGTTTTTAGTGATATCAACTTCGGCCTGCGCTTTAACGGTAAAGGTTGTTAAAGCAATGATGCTAATCAAGAATAAATTTTTCATGAGCTTCCTTTTTAGGGCTATTTCTGCCGACATATTATCGTAATTATCTCAGCAAAGGAATTATCCGTGCTTGTGACAATGTGTTATTTATTGTATCCGTTATTATACGAATTGGATCAATAAATTGATCACTTATTAAAAATTAAATAGCCTTATTAACAAAGCTGTGCGGAAAACCTGTTACTCAGCTTTATTGAACGATATAGTAGCCTGCGATGTGTTTGCAGCGATTCAAGTAAAACCTGAAACACAAATTAAAAACTAGTGACATAAATCAAAAGCTAGTCGGTTTATTAGGTTAATATCATCTCAATAATGACATGTGCCTGAACTACACGTAACAATTAAGTGAAAAAGTTTGTCCAGATTACACAGCAAAAACACAGTATTTACACCGAACACCAATAGCTTACTAAGCGCTAGTAACTTAGCTTGTATACGTGGCGATCGCCTGTTGTTTGAAACGCTTGATATTCACATTGCCGCAGGCGATATTGTGCAAGTTGAAGGACCAAATGGTGCTGGAAAAACTAGTTTATTGCGCATTCTTTCCGGTCTTTCTCAGCCCTATGACGGTGCGGTTTATTTTCAAGATGAAAGTATTACGCAACACCGTGAAGCATTCCATCAAGATTTACTTTATTTAGGTCACTTACCCGGTGTTAAAGACGAGATAACCGCACAAGAAAATCTCGAGTTTAATCTGGCTTTACATGGCCTAAATAGTGACACAGCCGAGGCGACATTAGCAGAAGTTAACTTACTTGGCTTTGAGGATGCGCTTGCTGCTCACTTAAGTGCAGGACAGCACCGTCGAATATCTTTAGCCCGCTTATGGCAAAGCCAAGCTAAAATTTGGATTTTAGATGAACCCTTCACCGCTATTGATAAGTTAGGCGTGGAAAAATTAGAACAATTATTTTTACAACATGCTGACAACGGTGGCTGTGTGATATTAACCACTCATCAAGATCTCTCATTACCCGCAGAGCGAGTAAAGAAAGTCACTTTAGCTTATCGTTTTTATTAGGGTCATCAGTTATGACACAAGTTTCTTACCGCGCGGCCTTTGGCTTAATTGTTAAAAGAGATCTGATGATCGCTTTTCGTCATCGCGACGACATTATTAATCCTTTATTGTTCTTTGTTATTGTCGTCACGCTATTTCCGTTAGGCGTTGGCCCAGAAAGTACAACGTTATCACGCATTGCCCCAGGCATTATTTGGGTTGCGGCTTTACTCGCCACTTTGCTATCACTGGACAGATTATTTAAGTCTGATTACGCAGACGGCTCACTAGAACAAATGCTATTAAGTCCGCAGCCAATATTTATATTAGTGCTGGCTAAAATTGTTGCACATTGGTTGCTTACTGGCTTACCATTAATACTTATTGCGCCACTGCTCGCGGTATTACTGCATTTAAATGAGCACAGTTATGGTGCGCTCATGCTAACACTATTGCTGGGCACGCCGGTATTGAGCTTGCTTGGCGCTATTGGCGTTGCTTTAACCGTTGGCATTAAAAAAGGTGGGGTATTACTCAGCTTGTTGGTACTGCCGCTGTACATTCCCGTACTTATTTTTGCCACTAGCGCAATCGATACTGCGGCAATGAACTTACCTTATAACGGACAACTTGCTATAATCGCGGCAATATTTTTTGCCTCGTTAACCTTGGCCCCATTTGCTGTAAGTGCAGCGCTGAAAGTGAGTACAAATTAATATGATGTGGAAGTGGCTTCACCCTTACGCAAACCCTGAGATTAGCTATCATTTTGCGGGTAAAATATTACCTTGGTGCGCGCGCCTAGCCTTTGTTTTTTTAGCTATTGGTATTACCTGGGCCTTACTATTTGCCCCTGCTGATTATCAACAAGGTGATACCTTTAGAATATTCTATTTACATGTACCTGCGGCTATGTTGTCTATGGGTATATATTTAGGCATGGCCATTGCAGCGTTATCTAGCTTAGTGTGGCAATTAAGACTTGCTGATGCTACAGCGGCTGCCATGGCACCTATCGGCGCGACTTTTACTTTTATCGCCCTCATTACCGGTGCGGCCTGGGGCAAACCTATGTGGGGTACGTGGTGGATTTGGGATGCCCGACTGACTTCTGAGCTGATATTATTATTTTTATACTTGGGTGTTATTGCTTTACATAATGCTTTTGAAGATAAAAATTTAGCAGGCAAAGCAGCTGGCATTCTTGCCTTAGTGGGGGTGATTAATTTACCGATTATTAAATATTCTGTCGAGTGGTGGAACACCCTGCATCAAGGGGCAACTGTGAGTAAACTAGGCCAACCTTCGATGACTGCAGATATGTTTTGGCCATTTTTGGTTTGTTTTATTGGTTTTTCTTTTTTAGTCACAGCGTTAATCTGCTTGCGTTTTCGCAGCGAAATACTCAATCGCAACAGTATGCGCCCTTGGGTACGTGAATTAGTGGCTACTGAGGAGAAAGCGCATGCAGTTTGATAGTTTCAGTGCTTTTATCGCTATGGGCGGCTATGGCTTTTATGTCTGGTTATCCTATGGTGTTAGTATTTTAGCTTTAGCCTTATTAGTTTTTTCGAGTATCACTGATCATAAAAAAATTAAGCAGCAAATAGCTCAACGTGAAAAACGCGAAACAAAATTACGTCAGGCGGCCGAGCTACAAAACGCACAAACCCGTGCTGACATCAGTCCTAAAACTTAAGAGGTAACAGTATGAATCCCCGTCGTAAGAAGCGATTAACTATAGTCACGTCAATAATCATCGGCTTAGGCGTTGTTGCCGGGCTTGTTTTGTACGCGTTAAGTCAAAATATTGATTTATTCTATAAGCCTTCTGAAATATATAATGGCAAACAAGATACCGGTCTTAAAGCCATTAACGGCCAACGCTTGCGTATTGGTGGTTTAGTGGTGCCAGGCAGTGTGCATCGTAATAGCGAAAGCTTAAAAGTAAGCTTTAAACTCGCCGATATGAGAATGCCTATTAGCTTCTCTGAGACTGATCCAACCGTTACCGTTAGCTATGACGGTATTTTGCCTGACTTGTTTCGTGAAGGACAAGGTATTGTCGCTAATGGTATTTTAGTGAATGGTAATGTCATTGAAGCGAGCGAAGTATTAGCAAAGCATGATGAAAATTATATGCCAAGAGAGCTGCTTGACGATGCGACTGAAAAGCCAGTTAACTCCAGTTATAGCAAGAATCTATTAGAAACAACTTACTAGCACAAACAAACGCATAACGACAAAGAAAGCGAACTCACTCTAGCTAGGTTCGCTTTCTATTTTGGTAAATACGGCTATTTTTCCCTACTTACTTTCGCTACTGGCTTTCACTACTGGCTTTGCCAACCATATTAGCCGTGTAAATACCTAAACGATAAATTAAGCATTAGTCGTTAAAAACTAAAGCGAATAGCCCTTAGTAAACATGGCAATACTCGATTTTAAATAGCGATTAATTTCTGTTTCAGATAGTTGTTTTTTGGTATTAAATTCCACACGCATCCAACATTCTCCTTTCACCATATTTAAAAACTGTAGTGCAGCAAATTTAGGTGTTGGAATAGCTAATTGTTGCTTGGTGTCGAAGTCGGCCATCAGTATTGCCACGTCATTAACAATACGTTCTGGACCTTCTTGATAAAATAGCTCTGACAACTGGGGGTATGATTTTGACTCATAAGCACAGATTTTATGAATAGCCAGTGCTTCCTTTGAGGTCAGCATAGCCAAAAAACGTTTCGCCAAAACAAATAAAATTTCTGCCGGCTCATTGGCGGTATCTAGGCCAATTTCAGTCATATGGTATGAATCACACTTTTGCTTTATTGACGCGGCAAACAATTCATCTTTATTACCAAAATGGCTATAGACAGTTTGTTTTGAAACCCCAGCATCTTGGGCAATTTCAGCCATACTAGTTGAGCTATAGCCTTGCTCAGTAAACAACATGGTAGCGGCATCAAGAATTTGTTTTCTTTTACTTTCGCTTTTACTTCGAATATTTGCCATACACCCCTATTACCCATATTAACTTTATACATTTACTTTATACATTTACTTTATACATTTACTTTATACTTAGCTCACGAGCTCAATACTTAGTAATGAAAATTACATAAAACGCCTACAGTTCGATTTACTATTATAACAGTTCCATTAAGATTGTGATCTTGTTATGCGCAGGCCATCTCAAGATATTCATTTCAGTGGCCGTAAAAACTATTGCTATATCACATAACATACCTCAAATTAGACTAGACAGTCTAGTTTGACTAAACTAGACTAACCGGTCTAGTTTATATGTTATACGTTTAAGGTGCATTCCGTGTTTATAGATCAGCGTACTACAAGGTTTTTTCGCGTTTATGGCTTAGTTTTTTTCTTCGCCTTACTCACTGCTTGCTCTGAACCTAGTCAAGAAACTCAGCCAACAAGGACACAAGCAAACAAACAAAGTGCTAATTACCACCAAAGCGCCGACATTCGCACCATATCACCCAGTATGTCTTACGACATTGAACGAGCCTATATTGGCAAAGTGGTCAGTAAACAGCTGACGTCATTAAGTTTTGAATATGCCGGTAAAGTTGCTAAAGTGTATGTCGATAGTGGTGACCTTGTTAGTCAAGGCCAATTGCTAGCAGAATTTGATACTGAACTCCTCAGCATTCAACGCCAAGCAATAGTGGCAACCATTGAGCAGTTTCGTGCACGGGCCGAACTCAATCGTCTCAACTTATCTCGTATCAATAATTTAAGGACTAAAGGTTACAGTTCTAAACAAGCCGTAGATGAGCTAGAAGCTGAAAAAACAATCATCAATGCTGATATTTCCCGTCAACAAGCAAATATAGCCAGTATTGAATATCAAATATCACACGCGAAACTCCACGCTCCTTTCGCGGCAGTGATCAGCAGCCGTACCGTAGCCGAAGGAGAAAATTTCAGCCCCAATCAAAACGCATTTAACCTTATCCAACAGGCTGATCACGAAGTATCTGTTGGCGTACCTATTAAGGTAGCCAGCCAATTAATGGTAGGGCAAACACTCTCTGTTACTTTAAATAAACAAACGCTCACCGGACAAATATTAGCGATTGGTAAACAGGTGCATCAAGTTAGCCGCACCATTGAACTGCGCCTTAGCCTTAAGCAAACATCAACTTTCTATAATGGCCAGTTAGCACAAGTCAATATTGAACAACGTGTTGAACAAGCCGGTTTCTGGCTACCTTTGTCGGCTTTAACTGACGGTATTCGTGGCCAATGGAATGTTTATCAGGTTACGGCAACCCCCCATGATTTATTGACCATATCAGCGACTACAGTTGAGGTGAAATACACCACACTAGATGCCGCCTATATTACTGGTTTACCCTTAGTGACACACGAAGTCATTGCTAGTGGTGTGCATCGCTATGTGCCAAGACAAGTAGTGAAACGGGCCAGCGAAGCTATCAAGCAAGTGGTTAGCACAGGACAAATTTTATGATACGTTCATTTGTTAAAAATGGTCGTTTAATGTCCTTGATGATCACGCTGTTAGTGGTGGCGGGTTTAGGGGCGTTAAGTAATTTACCCCGTACCGAAGATCCAAGAATAACCAATAGAATCGCTAGCGTTATTACGCAATTACCGGGTGCTAGTGCTGAGCGAGTTGAAGTACTGATCAGCGAGAAAATAGAACAAAGTCTTAGAAAACTACCAGAAATAAATCTACTCAAGTCAAATTCTCGTGCGGGTATTTCAATTGTCCAAGTGCAATTACAAGATGAAATTACCGATCCCAAACCAATATGGTCACGGGTTAGAGATTTACTGAACGATCTCAGGCCGAGCTTGCCAAACGGCACACTAACACCGGTACTAGAAGACGACAGAGGTTATGCTTACACCCAAATAATTGCCCTAAATTGGCAAGGTAGCGATACACCCAACATTGCTATTTTAGGTCGCTATGCTAATGAATTACAAAATCAGCTAAAACTGGTTTATGGTACAGATTTAGTCACTATATTCGGCCAAGGCTCAGAGGAAGTGCTGGTCGAGATAGACCCAGTTATTAGCAGCCAATTAAACCTTTCAATCAATGATATTTCAGAAAAAATTCTTAATGCCGATGCTAAAGTATCGGCAGGAAAGCTCACCAACGCATTCAATCAAATGCAAATAGAGTTGGTTGGTGCATTACATGATACCAACCGCATTAGTAACATCTCGATAAAAGCTGATGATAATGGCAACTTGGTGCGCTTGGGAGACATTGCTGATATTCGAAAAACAGTCAATTACCCGCCAACCGAAATAGCCATGGTCAACAATCAACAAGCGGTAGTTGTTGCTACCCGCATGTTGCCAAACTTGCGTATCGACCAATGGAGTGCGTCGGTGCAAAAAGCGTTAACCGCATTTACACAAACGCTACCTAATAATGTCACTTTGGAGGTGATATTCGATCAAAGCAGCTATACCGAAGCGCGTTTAAGCGACTTAGTGGGCAATATCGCATTAGGATTTGCCATTATTGCGGCAGTATTACTGATTACCTTAGGCTGGCAAGCCGCTTTGATTGTAACCTTATCGCTGCCATTAACCGTGTTGTTTACCTTATCCGTGATGAATTTTTATGGCCTCCCCATACACCAAATGTCGGTGACGGGTTTAGTGGTTGCTTTGGGTATTATGGTGGACAATGCCATTGTGATGGCTGATACAGTAAAAAACAATATCGAAAAGGGCCAACGTAGGCTTGACGCGATAGCCAATGCAGTCAATCACTTATGGTTACCTTTGCTGGGTTCAACATTAACCACCATTTTAGCCTTTATGCCGATTGTGCTTATGCCAGGGCCTGCCGGTGAGTTTGTTGGCGGTATTGCGCTCAGTGTTATATTTTCTTTAGTGGGCTCTTATATTATATCTCACACCCTTGTTGCTGGCTTAGCCGGTCGTTTTATTAGCCGACACAGGCATAAAAATTCGACTTTTTGGTATCAAAGTGGGATTAGGTTACCGGCATTAAATCGTGGCTTTGTGCGTTTGCTTAACTGGTCACTACTACACAGGAAACTGGTGATCACCTTGGTAGTTTGTTTGCCTTTATTAGGTTTTATTGCCGCTAAACAGCTGCAAGAGCAATTTTTCCCCTCCTCAGATCGTGACATGTTTCAGGTTGAACTTTTTTTACCCGCACAAAGCAGCATAATTAATACTGAGCGAGTTAGTAAAGTGCTTACCAACTACCTTGAAGCACTCGATGGCATTGAATCGGTGCGTTGGTTTATCGGTAAAAATGCGCCTTCTTTTTACTATAATTTAATGCCAACCAAAGATGGTGCACAGTATTATGGCCAAGGCATGGTAACCGCAACAAATTTTTCGGCGGCAAATCGTTTAATTCCCCAAATTCAACAAACACTTGATGATATGTTGCCTGAAGCGCAAATATTAGTCAGAAAACTTGAACAAGGCCCGCCCTTTAACGCACCGGTAGAATTGCGTGTTTTTGGCCCAAATCTTGACCGTTTAAAAACAATTGGTGATGATATTCGCGCTTTTATGTCAGCGACCCAAGACATTACCCATAGCCGTTCAACACTACAACCTGGCACGCCAAAAGTTTGGGTTAATATTGACGAAGCAAAAGCTAACTTAGCTGGCTTGTCGTTAGTACAGGTCGCCAAGCAACTTAATACCACACTGTCAGGTCAAACTAACGGCTCGGTTATTGAAGCAACTGAATCAATTCCTGTTAGGGTCAGAATTGGTAACGAACAACGAGATGACTTAGCGGCATTAGCCAACATCAACATTATTAATCCAAGCTCAAAACAGCCAATTGCCCTAACTGCCATCGCAGATTTAGAGATTAAACCCAGTCGCGGCGCCATTCCGCATCGCAATGGGGTACGAGTGAATGTTATTGAGGGCTATATTCGTGCAGGCGTTTTACCGTCCATCGTACTTAATCGAATTAAAGACAATATGGCTAAGGATGACTACAAATTACCTAATGGTTATCAAATAGAATTCGGTGGTGAGTCGGCAGAGCGCAATAAAGCAGTGGGTAAACTCATGGCCAGTGTTGGCTTGATATTAACCCTGCTACTTACAGTTGTGGTGCTGTCGTTTAATTCTTTTAGGCTCAGTGCGATTATATTTTTGTCCGCATTTCAATCCATTGGCTTAGGCTTACTGAGCGTTTATATTTTTGATTATCCCTTTGGCTTTACCGTTATCATTGCTTTATTAGGTTTAATGGGACTGGCTATTAATGCGGCTATTGTTATCGTAGCTGAACTAAAAATGGATGAGAAAGCGATACAAGGTGACCGTACAGCTATTATTCGCTGCGTACAAAGTTGCGCCCGTCATATTAGTTCAACGACTATTACTACTGTTGGTGGCTTTCTGCCGTTAATTCTTGCGGGTGGCGGCTTCTGGCCACCTTTTGCTGTCGCGGTGGCCGGTGGTACAGTGTTAACCACACTGTTATCCTTTATCTTTGTCCCGGCAGCGTTTTCACTATTAAGTCAACGTAATGCCTTTGAATTAACAAAACAACCCGTGTTAACTTAATACGCTCTGATAAAATGCACTTGACAAAATGGCTAGCGTTATCGTTAATAAAGCTTTGTTGGCCATAAATATCAGTAATAAAAAAACGCAAAGTGTAACACTTTGCGTTTTTTTATTAATCAGGATTAAAGCCGTTTTTAATATTCTCTATGCGCTCTTGATGCCGATGATGCGCCTTGCGTGTGGCAACTAAAAACACAGCTACAATCGCAATTAATAGCGCTAAAATTTCAGGTTGTAATAAAGTATTTAACCATTCCATTGGATAACCTTTTTATCGTGAGTTACTTATTCTTCGAAGTAGGTACCCCAACCATCATAATCCACGTTGCATTTTTTTGCTAATTCGAACATCGTTTTTGTTTCATCAAAAATAATATCAAAGTCTAAAGCTTGTTCGCTCACAATATCGAAAGCAAAAACTTTCTCTCCGTTTTCTAATTCGGCCTCTTCTGGCTCTTCAATTTCAAAGCCGCTTTTAAATGCTGTAATCGCCGCTTTTTCTAGAGTATCAAAGTCTACACTGGAAAAATGATGTTCAATTGTATGGTGAACTTCTTCATTTGTGCCATCTTCAACTAGTGTAGCGATCAATTGCTCGGTATGTTCTTGCCATTGTTGCAATGCTTCATCAATCATTATTTTATCTCACTTGTTTGCTTATCTGGCGAATTTTGGTCATCTACTTGTGGTAGCTTACGGCCTGTTTCAATATTCAATTGTTCAATTTTCGCTAGCATGCCACTGCGGGTTTTATTAGTTATGTTACGAATTTTATCTTTATCTTCGCTAGATAAATATACCGGTGGTAAAAATTCAATAATCATTTTACCGTTATCCCAACGATTTAAGTCTATGGTTTTATGAGTGTTGCTTGCACAAACCGGAATAATCGGTACATTAGCTTTTGCCGCCGTGCGAAATGCGCCTGATTTAAAGGGTAATAAACCACGGCCATAACTGCGCGTACCTTCTGGAAATAACCAAACAGACAACTTTTTTTCACGAATTTTTCTAGCGGTAGTATCGATAGTATTCATGGCTTTATTTTTATTTTTTCTATCAATTAAAATATTACCCGTTAGCCAATACATTTGACCAAAAAAGGGGATCCATTTTAAACTTTTTTTGCCAACACTAACCGTTCCGGGTTGAACAGCATTACTGACGGTGAAAATATCATAGCTATTTTGATGATTACAAATATAGACAACAGGGCCCATGTTTTTTGACGACTCAGGTATTCTAACCTCAATCTCTAAACCTAAAATTTTTGCGACTTTGCCAAGGTAATTAGCTGTATGATGAACATTGTCGCGATGAAATGGCCTAATCAAACAGAATAAAATTGAACAAACACAGATGATAACTAAAGCAAAAGTCATCAATATGACACGAATAACTGCTAACAAAAGACATTCCTATAAAATTTACCAGGCGTGATTATACCTGTAATTAATAAAATAGCTAAATCTACCATTAATTGTTATCGCTAAGCTACATTAAGATACCTAACACTGGGCTGATTCAGCTGAATTTGGTCGCTGCAGTTTATGTAAACTGGGTTAACGAGCAACCTGAATTTCACGATACTTCTTATAAAGTAATTTTAAGTAGTCATATTCAAATGCTGAACCCGAGCCGTAGTAGCGAAAAGGTAATCTGGCTCTCGCATCAATACTGTTCAGTAGTGAGAGATAAAGTTCCTCTTCAGATTTCATCCCCAGCTCATCCATAACTTGTTGATCTGCTAAGCCATCAAAGACAAGACCGCTAGCATCACGCAATGACGAGGGTCCCAACAGAGGTAAAACGAGATATGGTCCGGCCTTAACGCCCCAAAATCCTAGTGTTTGACCAAAGTCTTCATCTTGCGCGACTAAACCCATGGGTGTTGCAATGTCGATTAATCCTGCTAAACCTAAGCTTGTATTAACCGCGAAACGACCTAATGTTTCGCCAGCCACTGATAATTTACACTGCAATAACGAATTGATAAACGTTGATATTTCCGCCATATTATTAAAAAAATTACTCAGCCCAGTTTCAACAACATCAGGGGTGATTTGCTTATAGCGAGTCACTATGGGTAATAAAACGTATTCATCGGCTTTAGCATTAAAATAATACATACGGCGATTAAACCCCTCCCAAGGGTCGGAATAAGCACTCATCACACCAAGTTCTGCCGGATTATCTGGTATCGCAATGATCGGTTTTATTGCCGTACTCTCTAATTTTGGCTGTGAGGAGCAGGCTAACAATAAAAAACACAGGGCGATAAGGAATAACTTAGAACACTTATTGGCAAGCATTGGCATTAATTTAGCCCTCCTTGAAACGTAGTCTGTAGATGCTCAACAAAACTGAGTCTATCTAGGTTGCCACAGTGTCCACCACGAGGAAAAATTTTCGCCCTATCGGTAAAAATGCTCTGCAAATACTCGACCTCACCCGCCTGTAAAATGATATCGTCTTGATTGGTGACCAAATAAATTTTATCCGATGCGGTTAAATAATCTTCAATGGCATGTAGGCTGTAACGTTCGATCAAATCGGCTTTAGTAATGCTGGCATCTTCGCGCTGGGCTCTGGGTAACATGGCACGGTCAAAATAATCACCAAAGGTGATATCACTGGCACGTTGCAGTGAATGAGTTAAACTCTCAAGTTTGCTTATCCTGTGATTTTTATAGGTGATTGCACCCGTGTTAAAACTAACATCGATGGCAAATATCATATCTGATGACGATATTCTAAACGAGGCGCCAATTAACAGTTTTAATTCGGCTTCAGTTAAGGCGACATTTTTAAATAAACTGAATATTGAGCCTTGATCAAATCTTGAAGACCGTTGTGCTGCGTAAACAATGGAAAAGCGGGAAAAAATATCATCAAACATAGCAACCGCCGCTTGTCGATTGTCACCTAGATCAAAGTATTTATCTAAAATACTGACTGAGTTATATAAACTAACCGGTGGGTTAATCAGAAGAACTTTTTCAAAGTTAAACGCCTGTTTTTCTTCATCAAGTAGCGATATAAATGCTGAATGCGCACCACCTAAGCTGTAACCAGTAAGAGAAAATGACAAGGCCTCTACTGCGTCTTGAGCTTGAACTTGTGTCCAAACTAAATTCATCACCTGATATAAATATTCTGCGTCATGCGCTAAATCACCCGGCATGTAACGAGTGTTAGGTGAGTTAACAATAAAATTAGCAAAGGTTGGCGATGACAATGAGATGACATGATAACCCTGCTGAAAAAAACTTTTTTGCAGACTGAGCATTTTCACACTATCGTAGCTTGCTCCAGTACCGGCAATAATAAAAATCAAGGGTGCACTCGCCTCTTGCTTTATTAACGAGTATTTCATTTTTTTGTTAAACCAAAATACCTCAGAAATTTCATCTAACGGTTTAATCGTTATACTTTTATTAATAATGTCTAATGACTCTGGTAGGTCAGCAGCCACTTCTTGGCAGTAGCCGGTAACGGTTGCTTGATAAGACGAATAGGCTAAATCGCATACCGGTTTGCTCACAACAACTTCATCTTGTTTACTGCTACATGCTGCTAGCATTATGATGAGTAATACACTCAAAATACGCACTGATTTCTCCTTAATCCTGTGTGTTTAAAAATTTGATATCTACCAAACACCTATGACCTAGCCATAAACCTAGCCATGCCAATCAGTTTTCTAAGTGGTTGCTAACATAATGAATGGGCTATAAAGTCGAGCATTCGCTGTGAAGTGTCTTATCATTTTATCAGTGAACTTTTCAGTAAACTCTTCAGTGAAATTTGGTGCAGACTGATCAATAGTTAGTTCACTGAATGCTACTGAATATCCTACATGATAGATACCTCAAATAGCTATAAAGTCGCTTATTGTCTCACATTACTGATGCGAATTTGAACCACTGATGGTTGATTTAAGCCATCAAAAATTAAAAGCCAATTCAAGGTGATTGAATTGGCTTTTTTATCAGGTATTTAATGGCGATTAAAGCGGGTCTTTAAAAAAGTTCTTCAGCTATATCAAACATCGCACTTTGGCCAGATTTCGCTGAGGCGATCAACGACTGAGTACGCGGTAATAACCGGGCAAAGTAGTAACGAGCAGTGCGTACTTTACTTTCATGGAAAATTTTATCATCGTTAGCAGCCAGCGAAACTTCTGCCATTCTAGCCCAAACATAAGCCATCGCCGTATAACCAAATATGTGTAAATAGTCATTGGCCGCACAACCCAGTTCTTCTGGCGAAGTCTGTGCTGCGGTTAACAAGTATTGCGTTAACGCTTCAAGTTCATCTGTGGCCTTAGCCAAAGGTTGAGTAAACTCTTGCATAGCATCCACTTTATCCGCTTGGATATAGTCACGTACTTCTTCAAGAAAGACGGCCACAAATTTGCCTTTACTACCGGCCACTTTACGGGCTAACAAATCCATCGCTTGAATACCGTTAGTGCCTTCATAAATTTGTGCAATACGGGTATCTCGCACTAACTGCTCTTGTCCCCATTCTCTAACGTAACCATGACCACCGAAAACTTGTTGACCAGCAACGGTATTTTCAAAGCCAAGATCAGTGAAAAACGCTTTAGCAATCGGGGTCATTATAGCAACAAGTTGATCCGCTTTGACTTGCGCTTCACCCGTACCATAAGTCGCAATATCTAATTGCATAGCCGTATAAGTTGATAAGGCACGTGAACCTTCATTTAACGCCTTCATGTTTAACAACATGCGACGAACATCACCATGTACTAATAACGAGTCAGCTTGGGCATCAGGTGACTTAACACCAGATAAAGAACGCCCTTGAATTCTATCTTTGGCATATTCTAAAGCATTTTGATACGAGCGTTCTGCTGCACCTAAACCTTGGATACCTACACCAACTCGTTCAAAGTTCATCATAGTAAACATGCAAGCTAAGCCTTTATTGAGCTCACCGACTAAATAACCTTTAGCCCCGTCAAAATTCATCACACAAGTAGCTGAAGCATGAATACCCATTTTATGTTCGATAGAACCACAGCTAACATTGTTTTGTTCACCGATTGACTCATCATCATTAACATTGAATTTTGGTACCAAGAATAATGAAATTCCACGAGGTCCGGCGGGAGCATCAGGTAATTTAGCTAACACTAAATGGATAATATTCTCCGTCAGATCATGCTCACCAGCGGTAATAAATATTTTTGTCCCTGACACTAAATAACTGTCATCAGCTTGTGGCACCGCTTTCGTTCTGATCATGCCTAGGTCAGTGCCGGCATGTGCTTCAGTTAAGCACATGCTTGCACACCAGTCGCCGGCATAAATGCGCGTTAAATACCGGTTCTTTAATGCTTCACTACCATGTTTTGCTAACGACAAGCCAGCGCCAGCAGTTAATCCTGGGTAAAGTGAAAATGAAATATCAGCCGAACATAACATTTCTTCATGAAATGCGGTCAACATTTTAGGCATGCCCATGCCGCCAAAGTCAGGGTCTCCGCCTAATGAGGTCCAACCACCTTCAGCATAAGTCTTAAATGCTTCTTTATAGCCAGGTGCTGTGGTGACTTTACCCGCATCGAAACTAACCCCTACTTCATCACCATTGCGCGACAATGGTGCTATTTCTTGCTCTGCAATTTTTGCACAACCTTCCAAAATTGCTTCGGCGGTATCTCGGTCAACCCGATCAGCTAATGCCGGTAATGACTGCCATAATTTATCAGCATTAAATACGTCATATAACAAAAAATTCATATCTTTTAAAGGTACTTGATAGTCAGCCATCACATTCTCCAAACAGGTAATTTAAACAATTAATTAAAACACTCGTTTGAATATATAGCAAAGACAGTAAAAGTAAAAGTAAAATGATAAATTCGCCTGTCATTAAAAATCAACCTCATAGCCTTTTCATTGATTAGATCAATGATTTTATAGCCAGTAACAATGACTAAATACCAAGGGTTTTTTAATAACTGCTTGTTATAATTATTAAATAAAAAACAAAATAGTGGCTTATTTTAACCAGCAAAAATGCTCACAAAGTGAGTGAAATTGGTATAAGCTTGAGGCGTTAATATTTAGCGATAAAGGTGAGTAGTGAGATTTTTTGGGGCAGTGGTTATTTTAATATTATGCTTTGCGACTATGACGTCGGCGAAGCAGCTTGATTTTAATAAAACAACAACCGATGAGCATGTGCAATTTAACTACCAATGGTTAGACCAAGCTCAGCAACCACAAGCGTTGAGTTTTTCTATTAATAAAATGCCCTTATTTGATCGCTTTAGAAACTTTAAAAGTTATAAAGCCAACCACGCTAGAAAATACGTTGATCAGCAGATGAGAAAACAACTAACACAACACCCTATCACTGATGTCAAAGTTACATTTTTAGGTCGTGGTAATAATTTACAAATGGAACTCAAAAGTGAAAATAAAACAGCACTTGACCAAGCGTATCTCAGCATAGCGCAACTTGAAAAAGACTTTATGAATGAGCATTTAACCCGTAACTACTATACTCAATTTGTTGCTTATGATAACAGCGTAGCCATTAAGCCCGACCATGTTCGCTTCGCACAAGAGTCATTTACTGATCTTTCCGTACTAAAAAGCCTTATTTTAGACCGTGTTGGTGAGGAAAGTGTAAGAAAAGTTAGTAATTATGTGCTCGGATTTATCCAAAGCATTCCTTATGCTACGTTAGAATCTAGGGTGACATCAACCGGCGCGGGGTTTAATCCGCCGCTGCAAATACTTTGGCAAAACCAAGGTGATTGCGACAGTAAAGTAACCCTGACCGCCGCTATTTTTAGAGCGCTAATGCCACGTATGAAAATGATGCTAGTTTTTATCGATAATCATGCCCTACTCGCGATAAATATCCCAAGCGAAGGCGATGAGCTAACCATCACTATCGATGGCCTAGACTACATTTTAGCTGAGCCCACTGGCCCAGCGATGATGCGCATTGGTGAATTATCAGCAAGTGCTGAGTTTGCCATACGCAATGGCCGCTATTATGCCGAAGCTTTTTTTGCCGACCCTAGTGCTTAATATAAGCTCAATTAATGGGGTGTGTTGACGAGTTGCGACAAAATACTATCGCGTAATACCTTTAGGCTAATAGGCTTAGCAATATGCAAGTTCATACCCGCCGCTAAGCATTGCTGCTTATCTTCTTCCCGAGCATGAGCTGTCATGGCGATAATAGGTAAGTGGTTATATTCTGGTTGAGCGCGAATATGCTTAGTGGCGGTTAATCCGTCCATGATGGGCATTTGAATATCCATCAAAACAATATCAATATTTTCCAGTGGTAATTTTTCTAACGCCTCTTGACCATTTTGTGCAACAGTCACTTGCGCCTGCATGGACTGCAATAATTTAACCGCCACCAATTGATTAACCCGATTGTCTTCAACTAACAATACTTTCAATCCAGCTAGGCAGCCTACTGTGGGATTTACCACATCAAGATCATGACGGTTAGTCGACATTGGATTATCCATTATGGCGCCATTTGATGAGAGCCGACAAAGCTCCTTGGCCAACTTAGCAATAACATTTCGGTATAACGGCATTTCAAGCAACAAGTAATTAATACTATTGCGGTTTAATTGCTCAAGTAGCTCAGCTGAAATAACACTGGCTATGGGCTGACATAACCCCAGTACGGCGACCTCTTGCTTTATTATATCCAATTCACTTTTCAACAAACCTTGCGGATACTTGCTACTATCGATAAGTAATATTTTATGGGCTTTAGCATTAACCGTTTTTAGCCCTGAAAAACTTGAGATATCTATCACAGCTTGCGCAATATCAGTAAAGTTCTCTCGTAATTTTTCAGGTATATTTACCGCTAAATTCAGCACACTACTGGTCGAAAATTGTGGTCGAAACTTAGTTAAGCAACGTTCAGAGTAACCGGTATCGCAAACCAGCATATTCGGTGCATCCATAGGTAAAGCTAAGGTAAATTCAGCGCCCTGGCCTAAAACACTGTCAATGGTGATTTTTCCACCCAGTAAATGCGCAATATGTTGGCATATTGATAACCCTAACCCTGTGCCACCATAAACTCTGGTCATCGACTCATCAGCTTGTTTAAATGCTTCAAATAAGCCAGTTTGTTTTGATTTTTCTATACCAATGCCGGTATCTTTCACCGTAAATAACACGGAGATATTTTTTGCATCGGCCGGTTCGGTGGTGGAGCAAGATAATGACACGCTAAGAGCAACTTTACCCCGCTCAGTAAATTTAATCGCATTATTAAGTAAATTACTCAGCACTTGCACTAAACGCATAGTGTCAGTATGAATATCTAATGGCACTTGGCTATCAATGGCAACACTTAAACTTAAATCTTTGCCAACTAGTGCTCCAACATTAAGATTAAGTGCTTGCGATACAATACTTTCCAGTCCAGTCAGTTCTTTATGTACAGACATATTTCCTGACTCTACCTTGGCCGAATCAAGCAATTCGTTCACTAAATAAAGCAAAGTATTTGAAGCGGTTTGAGCATTACCTAAATATTGCTCCTGAGCCTTATTTAAACGCGTTTGCTGTAACAGAAAAAACATCCCTTGCATGGCATTTATTGGCGTGCGAATTTCATGACTCATATTTGCCAAAAATTGGCTTTTAATTTGGTTGGCTTCTTCGGCTTGATTTTTTGCGCGCTGCAGGGCTTGGTTAATCTTAAATTGCTCAGTCACATCACGAATTAAAATAATACTGCCAAGTAATTCATTCAACTCACCATAAAACGGCGCTTGATAAATTTCATAGGTATGATGTTCAGTCGACACCGTTTGATGATGCGCCAAAAATGAATGACCTCGCTGCATTTGACTAATACTCTGCGCCACTTTTTTGCTGATATCAGCCGCAATAAAATCATTAATTTGGCCGCCTAAAATATCAACTTCTTTTCGTAAGACCAACTGTTCAACCGCCTGGTTACAGCCAATTAAAGCGCCTTGTTGATCGTTAAATAGAATGTAATCTGGAATCGCATCCATCACTGAGCGTAACAGCGCATAGTCACGCTGATGTTGCTCACTTTTATGCAATAACGCTTGAGTTTTTTCTTTTACTCTCGAATCTAGCTCAATATTTTGGTCCTTTAAACGCTGCATTAAACTGCGATTTTGGCCAAATAAATCTTCGACAATTTTAAACCAGTGGCGCCACTCGGCAGAGGGTTTTATTTTACCGGGATCACCCGCTGAACAATATTCAATATGCTTGATGAATTTTTTAGAGGGCCCAATAAATAAGCGATAGGTAACGTAATAGATCACAACTAATAAACTTAAAAAGCCAAAGAAAACACTGATCAAGATCGACAAAAAACGCTGATTAATCGTAGTATAAAAACTTCCTTTGCGATGGTACTCCAATAAAATCCAATCATTAATAACCAACTTCTGTTGCTGGACAACCCAATCACCAATTTCAGCACTTGGCATAATATTGAGTAACGATTGATAACTGAACTGGTTTAATTGTGACGGTGCAGTGTCACTAAAAGCGCTTTGTGCATTTAGCGGAAGATTGCTGTTATTTTTATGCAACAAAACATGACTTTGCTTATCAACAATAATATAGCCGTGGTCTACTTCGGTTACCTCAGGCAAATAGTTATATAAGCCCGCCGTATTCATATCAATGAGCACCGCCCCTTTCATCTCATGGTCTAAATACACCCCCATACCTAGCATGGTATTTAAACCTTTACTCGCCGAGTCAAGATAAGGCCGCGCCCAAAGCTTTTCATCCTTGTGCTTTGAAGTTTTTATCTTCAGCATTAAATCATTACTTAAGCTTTGATCATTGTATTGCCAGATACTTCTGGGTACCCAAGGATATAAATTAACAAAGCGTTGCATTGATATGTAATACAGCCAGTTAGCTTCTTTGATTGACTTTTTTGCGGTAACAAATGCCGGCGTTAAAGCATTGGCCATAGTGAGCTCATACAGCAAGGATTGATTAAAAGTGTCAATACGACCAACGCCGGTAATATTACCACTCATCATATGGTTATTAGTGCTTAAGTTTTGTCGATTTTTATCAAGGTAAAAGTACTGACCTTCTTGTCGCAAAGACGGCGTCTTACTGGGCAATTCTTTTGGAAAACGCAAATAATATTCAGCTAAATCACGTAGGCCGGCGAGGGTTTCTACCGTATCGGTCAGTTTATTATTGAGCTGCGCACTATATTCACCCAGCTTAGCTAATTTATAGTCTCGATAATCTTGGCGGGCGAGATAATAATTATAAGAGATGATAATAAAAGTCAGCAGCATAATGCTGAAAAAAACCACAATGACTGATTTATTATAGCGTTGAAGAAGTTGCTCTTTTGAATTTTCTGCTAACACTAACAAGTCCTAATAATGATATAAAGGCGGTGCGCTAAAATATAGCTCATCGGCAAGTTACCTTTAACTTTATGAAATAATATTAAATCAAAGTACTGACTGAGGACAGCACTGAAAAGGTTAACGGTGATATTGTAACAAATGGATAATATCACCGCCGCGCTAAACCTTTATAGATTTTCTTCCGCAAATGACGCTAATCGACTACGCACAACGCCATTTAAGTTAATGTTACTGCTACCCGGAAAATTTTTAAAACGCTCAACAATGTAGGTTAAACCGGATGTTACTGCGGTTAAATAGTTACTATCTATTTGCGCTAAGTTACCTGAACACACTATTTTTGTGCCTTCACCACAACGGGTAATAATGGTTTTCAATTGTGAAGCCGTGAGGTTTTGACATTCATCAAGTAGCACCAGAGTATTTTGAATGCTGCGACCGCGCATAAAATTGACTGATTTAAACTGAATGTTCGCTTTATCAATAATATAGTTAAGACTAGCATTCATATTTTCATCTTGTTTGTGCAACACTTCTAGCGAGTCGGTGATGGCGGCTAACCAAGGTGCCATTTTTTCTTCTTCCGTACCCGGTAAAAAGCCGATTGACTCTGCGATTTCAGGGGTGCTACGGGTGACAATAATTTTATCATAGAGCCCGCGCTCAATCACTTGCTCTAGCGCGGTTGCCAAGGCAAGTAAAGTTTTACCACAGCCAGCTGGACCGGTAAGAATGACTAAATCAATCATGGGATCAAGCAAAGCATCCATTGCCATACCCTGATAGATATTTTTTGGATGAATGCCCCACGCTTGTTTTGCCATTAAACGTTCACGACTCAAGTCGGTGATCGCTAAGTTTTCATCATCCAACCCGGTAACTTTACCCGCGAAGTGTTCGCCTTCGTCAATCAGGTATTCATTGATATAACTATTAGGCAGTAAATCACGCTTGATATAGTGCGTGGTATTACGGCCCTCTGTTTCACTTTCACAGTCATGGACCTGTTGCCAGAAATCACCCGGAAATTGATGATAACCTTTGGTTAAAAACTTAATATCATCAATGAGCTGATCCGTGCGGTAATCTTCAACAAAAGCAAGTCCAGCGCCTTTTGCTTTTAAGCGCATATTGATATCTTTAGTGACTAGCACCACTTTATTATCTGGATTTTTGGCTTGTAAATAAATCGCGCTACTAATAATGCGATTATCATTTTCATTAAAAGACAATTTCACCTGACTCTCGTCTAAAGCATAATCGTTGAAAATGGATAAACAGCCACTGGGGTGCAGGTCATCGTTTTGCGGTAATTTAACGCCTGCTAGCACTTGTTCTGGCGTGGCATTAACTAAGGTATCTTCAAGCGCTCTGATCGCTACTCGCGCATCACGACTAACATCTTTGTGGCGGTCTTTGATAGAATCTAATTCTTCTAGTACCGTCATAGGCACCACTACATCATGTTCTTTAAAAGAGAGGAAAGCGAAGGGGTCGTGTAATAAAATATTGGTGTCTAAAACATAAATAATTTTATTTGCTGTCATATGAAAGTCCTTTCCCAAGTTGAAGGCGGCACAGTATTGTTGCTCAAAACTGCTGCTAGAAACTACAAAAGTTGATAATTCATCTAACCAAAACAATGTCATTACTTGTTCTTTTTACCATAGCCTTACCATCATAAAAAGCCACGATAAAAATAATCCTAATAAAGCTTATGCTATTAAGATTACAACCACTTTGACAGTTTACTTGCCCGCAAGCAAGCGGCTTGTTAAGGGTTAAGCGCTAAGTCATATCCATCATTATTGGACTGGAAAGACTCTATTACTAAAAACAAAACTCAATTCTATAAATTTAAAGCAAAAAAAGTCGCCTTTTACGGATTTATTTAATGATCACTTCTATGATTAACGGTACTATAACGCCCTTTTTTTGGCGTGCATTTTTTGCGCGAGTTATTGAGTTGGAGTTTTTTTCTATGTCATTTTACCCTGGACAACGCTGGATTAGTGATAGTGAGTCAGATCAAGGACTAGGTACGGTTACCGCTGTCGAAGGTCGTTTTGTTACTATCGTGTTTACGGCTACAGGGGATGCAAGACAATACGCCATAGATAATGCCCCTCTAACGCGAGTCATTTTTAATACTGGCGATAGTATTCCAAGCCATGAAGGCTGGTCACTTAATGTCGAATCTTCTCAAGAAGACAAAAACTTACTGACTTATTTTGGTACTCGACAAGACACAGGTGAAGCCTGCTCGTTAAAAGAAATGATGATTGATCATTTCATTAAATTCAATAAACCTCATGACCGTCTGCTCAACGGCCAGATTGATCGCCTAGATTGGTTTCGCTTACGCAAAGATTGCTTACAGCACCAATTTAGCCAACAACAATCTGATTTAACCGGCCTTAGCGGTGGCCGTGTGAGCTTGATCCCACACCAATTATATATTGCCGAAGAAGTCGGTAGTCGTTTTGCGCCACGCGTTTTATTAGCCGATGAAGTCGGCTTAGGTAAAACCATCGAAGCGGGTTTAATTATTCATCAACAATTGGTCACAGGGCGCGCTAAACGTGTGCTGATCATAGTACCTGAGTCATTGATGCATCAATGGTTGGTTGAAATGTTACGCCGTTTTAATTTGTCGTTTAGTATTTTTGATGAAAGTCGCTGTGAAGAAATTACTGCGAACAGCGAAGATGAAAATCCCTTTAGTTCTGAACAACTGGTGCTGGTCAATCTGGGTTTTATTACCAAAAACCCTCGTTGGTATGAAGCTATTATGGATGAAGAATGGGACTTGATGGTGGTTGATGAAGCGCACCATTTAAACTGGCAGCAAGATAATGTCAGCATTGAATACCAATGTATTGAACAGTTAGCGCAAACTATTCCTGGGGTTTTATTGTTAACAGCAACACCCGATCAATTAGGCCATGAAGGTCACTTTGCCCGTTTGCGTTTACTTGATCCTGATCGCTTTTTCGACTATCAAACGTTCACCGAAGAAGAGCTGCATTATACCGAAGTCGCCAATGCGGCCAATACTTTGGTTACCGATGAGCCATTAGCGACTGAACAAATAACCACCTTGACCAACTTATTGCACGAAGCTGACGTTAGCGCACATATCGCAGCGATAAATCATCTGGAAGAAGCAGCTAAAAAAAATGCTCGCCAGCACATTCTTGACCAGCTTTTAGACCGTCATGGCACTGGCCGTATATTATTTCGTAATAGTCGCAACACCATTAAAGGTTTTCCGGGTCGTGAATTACATGCCACGCCACTGGTGATGCCAGAAGCCTATCAAGAATCAGTCAATGAACTATTATTGTCGGGCACAACTGAAGATTTAAAATCGCAAGCACAAGCAAAACTCTTGTTTACTCCCGAAATATTGTTCAGCTTAGATAGCCATGAAGACTGGGTTGATATTGACCCACGCGTTGACTATTTAATCGCGCTATTACAGTCATTGAAAAAAGAAAAAGTGGTGGTGATTTGTGCCCATGCGCAAACAGCAATCGACTTGGAAAACGCCTTACGTGTTAAAGAAGGTATGCGTGCGGCAGTATTTCATCAAGGCTTAAGTATTTTTGAACGCGATCGTGCGGCCGCTTATTTTGCTCAAGATGAAGATAGCGCCCAAGTGCTACTGTGTTCTGAAATTGGTAGTGAAGGACGTAACTTCCAATTTGCTCATCATTTAGTGTTATTTGATTTACCGCTTAACCCTGATTTACTTGAACAACGTATCGGGCGTTTAGACCGTATCGGTCAAACAGAAATTATTCGTATCCATGTGCCATACTTTGAAGAGTCAGCGCAGAGCTTACTGTTTAATTGGTATACACAAGCGTTGAACGCCTTTGAACATACCTGCATTACGGGTCACTCGGTGTTTAAAGCCTTTGGTGAAAGCTTATTTGAGCTTGCGCTTAGTGCCAACTGGGACTCTAGCGAAGCACAGCGCTTGATTGAGCAAAGCCATGAAAAGCATCTGACCATCAAACAAGATTTAGAAACCGGTCGTGATAAACTGCTTGAGTTACATTCTTCTGGTCAAGGTAAAGCGCATGCTTTAGTGAAGAAAATAGCACAACTAGATCAGCAAATTCATTTGCCACAATTTATGTTTCAGCTCCTAGACGTTTTTGGTATTCAACAAGATGATAAAGCCGATAACGCCATTGCCCTGCAGCCTTCTGAACATATGTTATGTGCCAACTTTCCGTGCTTACCTGAAGACGGCACCACCATTACCTTTAATCGTGACACCGCCTTAGCGGTTGAAAATTATCAGCTGATCACTTGGGATCATCCTATGGTGCGCGGCGCGATGGAACTGGTACTCTGTGATGAAATTGGTAACGCTAGTATTGGTGTTTTGAAAAATCCAGCACTACCTACCGGCACATTTTTCTTAGAGTGCATATTTACCTTGGCAGCCATTGCACCGAGCAACTTACAACTAGGGCGTTATTTACCCACTACGCCTATTCGGATATTAGTCGACAAAAATGGCAATAACCTTGCTGATAAGGTTAGCGAAACCGTATTGGATCAACAATTATCGCCCGTTAAAAAGCAAGTGGCATTGCAGTTAGTTAAGGCGCTTAGAAGCCAAGTGGCTCCGTTAGTCGCCAAAGCAGAAGACCATGCCGAGCAGCAAGTGGATTCGATTCAACAAAAAGCGCTGAAAGCTATGCACCTAGCTATGGATGAAGAGCATCAACGCTTAACCGCGTTAAAAGCGATCAACCCAAGTGTGCGTCAGCAAGAAATTGACTTTATTCTTATGCAAAAAAAGGCTTTGGCTGAATATATTGAAAAAGCCAAAATTCAATTTGAAGCGGTACGTTTAATTGTGGTCAGCAACTAGGTCATTACAGACTAAAGACTAAAAGCTATTGATAAAGGCCATCAGGCTGGGCATATTGTGTCACCTGATGGTTGGCTTACCAAGGTTCAAAAATACAACAGTTTAAAAGGAAAACAATAAAATGGCTGCTAACCCTGACTTTATTTATCAGCCTCAAATGCGCCCCTACCTTGATATTATTTATCACGACAATGATATTGTGGTCGTCAATAAATCCAGCGGCTTATTGACCGTATCTGGCCGTTTACCTGAGCATCAAGACTGTTTAGAAAGTAGAGTGCACAAAGTATTGCCCACAGCAAGCATAGTGCATCGATTAGACATGGCGACATCGGGTATTATGGTTATGGCACTTAATAAACCTGCGCATGTGGCTATCAGTCGCCAGTTTGAAAAACGCTTAACGCAAAAAAGCTATATCGCTCGGGTCTTTGGTAAGATTGAAAAAGCACAAGGTTCTGTTGAGCAACCCCTAATGAGTGATTGGCCTAATAGACCAAAACAAAAAATAGATCATCAACAAGGTAAAGCGGCATTAACGCATTATAAGGTATTAAGTTATTGCAAAGATATTGATGGTCAAACCAGCACCTTAGTTGAGCTGACACCCATAACAGGACGCTCTCACCAGTTGCGCGTCCATATGCTATGGCTTGGCCACCCAATACTCGGTGATCGACTTTATGCCCACGAACAAGCCTTGGCGATGAGTAGCCGTTTACAATTGCATGCCCAAATGCTACAAATAAGCCACCCAGTGACAGCGCAAACCTTAACATTTTCAAAAGCCTGTCCGTTTGATTAACACCAAGAACGGCGAGAGCTAATTAAAAGTTAGTTAAAAGCTAATTAAAGAAAGCCCCAATAGCGTCGATAATATCACTAGAGCGCGTTTTTCGCTCTTAATAATCCGTTATTAATGATCAGTTATCGACCATCAGTTACTGATACTCAATGTGCAGTTATTGCTCAGCCACCCATTTGAGGAAGTTTACTTTTTATGCGCTTAAACATACGCCCACTATTTTTATTCATCGCGTTAACGACCTTAAGTCTATTAGTTAACAGCGCGCACTCATGGGCAATGGAGACGGCTGAGCCTAAAAAGCCAACGGATAACACGAGCTCATCAGCGCCAAAAAGCACTGAAGCTGACACTAACACTGAAGCTAGCACTGCGCCAACAAAGTCCACAGAAGATAGCCAGCAAAATAAAGTCATGATCAAGGCACCTGTTGATGCTTTTGAGCAGCAGCAGCAAGATATTAAGCACTACTTAGCGCAAGAAAAAATAGACCCATTACTTGTTGGTCCTGACAGCTACCTTACTGTCATTAATGAACACACCACGGCAATTAATAAAGGCGTGATGGTGTTAATTCCTGATTGGCAACAAAGCATAGCAACGCCTAATGCACTCAATCAGCTAAGTAACAATATGCCACAACATGGCTGGACCACCATTACCTTGCATCCCCCGCATAAACCGCAAAGCTACCCTTCACAAGCCTTCACAGCGCAAGAGCGTAGCAGTGAAAATATTGAGACCTTAACAAATTATGAGAAAAAATTTGCTGATGTTATGCAAGCACTCATTACAAAAGCGAAAAGCTACCCAGGCGTCATTATTGTGGTAGCAGAAGGCAATCATAGCGCCGTATTACTGAATATCTATCAACAAGCATTGGTGGCCGCACCCAGTGCTTTAGTGATGCTCAGTAGTTATATGCCGACCTTACCCGAAAACGATAAAATTGCTCAACAACTAGCACTAACTGATTATCCTATACTCGATCTATATTTGCAGCGCGATCACCGTTTAGTACTGGCAAGCGCAAAAATGAGAAAAGATTTTGCCCAAAGAGCCATGAAAATATATTACCGACAAAGACAGTTAAGTAATCAAGCTACGGGTTACTATCCGAAACAAACCTTAACCAAAGCTATTATCAGTTGGCTTAGTGCGATGGGTTGGTAATTAAAAGCAGCTATCAGTTTGAAGTGATAAGCTGTCAGTAAAAATAAACACCACTGCAAGTTAGCAGTAGTTGACAGCTTTAAACTTATCGCTAAAAGCAGCTGTCTATTTGAATTTCAAGCTATTAGTAAAAATAAAAACCAACTGCAAGTTAGCAGTATCTGACAGCTGACAGCTTTAAACTTACCGCTAAAAACTATTAATTCGGCGTTGTTTCAACCCCGATCTCTGGTCGCTTTCTAAAGAGACTAGCGATATCTTCTTTAATCAAATAAAGCGCCGGGATCAAAAACAGTGTGATCACAGTTGCAAAAACAATACCAAAACCTAATGAAATCGCCATAGGTATAATAAACTGGGCTTGTAAGCTTTGTTCAAAATATAACGGAAAAACACCAAAAAAAGTGGTCAGTGAGGTGAGTAATATCGCCCTAAATCGTTGAGTACCCGCTTGACTCACAATGTCGAACATTCGCATACCCGACCCTTTCGCTTTATTGATAAAGTCGACCATGATTAAACTGTCGTTAACAACAACCCCAGTTAAAGCAATAAAGCCAAACATCGACATCATATTGATCGTACGACCCAGCAACCAATGGCCGATAATGGCACCGATAATACCAAAAGGGATCACCGACATAATCACCAAGGGTTGGCTATATGACTTAGTTGGAATAGCGATTAAACCATAAATCAAAAACATCGCACCAATGGCGGCAAAGCCGAGTTGAGATAAGAAATCAGCTTGATCTTTACTCGCCCCTTCAACACCGTATTCCACACTGGGATAGTCCGCTAAAATTTCAGGAATATAATCATCATTCATTTCACTGACCACTTTTCTTGATTCAACCTTATCGCTGTCAATATCAGCTGAAATGGTGATTGAACGCTTCTGGTTAATACGGGTAATAGTGGAAAAACCTTGGCCTATTTCAATATCAGCCACTTGATAAAATGGCACTTTTTCACCTTGAGGTGTCCTAATCCACATATCTTCTAGATCAGATACCGATAAACGGCTAGCTTCAGGATAACGCACCATGACTTTCAACTCATCACGGCCACGTTGAATACGCTGTGCTTCATCACCATAAAATGCTTGCCTGACTTGTTTGGCTAAGTTCGACAAGGTTAAGCCCAGTACTTCTGCTTCTGGCTTGATACTAAGTTTAATTTCTTGGCTGCCCCGGCTAAAAGAATGTCGGACATCGTAAACACCATCATAACTATTCAGTTGCGCCTGAATAGCCTCAGCGGCCGCTTCAAGTTCAGTATCATTTTGACCGGTTAGCTGAAACTCAATCGCGGCACCACCGCCAGCATTAGTGCCGGCAAAAAAGCGTAACTCTTTAGCGCCTGGAATTTCACCAATTTCATCTCGCCAAAGTTTCTCTATTTGATAAGCGTCGAGCTCACGTTGATCGGGTTTGACTAATTCTAACAATACATTGGCAACGGTATTACCGTTAGTGAAGATCATTTTATGCTTAATAAAACTGATGCCATTATACTTATTTTGTTTCGATATGGTCTTAACCGCTTTCTCTATTTGTGCTATCGCTTTATTACGTTGATGCGCAGGAGAGCCGTCCACCATAATAAGATTGCCTTGAATAAAGTCGCTTGGAATATTAGGGAACACTTCTAATTTAACAAACGCTCCGGTAATAAGGCTAATGGACAAGATTAAAGTCGCCACAAATATTGCCATGGTGTTGTAACGGGCAATTAAGGCCTTTTCAAGAAAAGGCTGGTAAACAGTATGAATAAAGTTTTCAAGTTTTTCCTTAAAGCGCATTTGAAAACGCTCAAGAAAATTTGAATTTTCAGCGCTTAACGGGACATATTTCATGTGCGATAAATGGGCTGGCAATATCCACTTTGATTCAATCAGTGAAAATATTAAGCAAAAACTCACCACAATAGAAATAGAACGGAAAAAGGCGGCGAAAGTGGCATCAATAAACAATAACGGTGTAAATGCCGCTATGGTAGTTAGCACACCAAAAGTTGCTGGCATGGCTACGCGCATGGTACCGCGAATAATATTATCGCGAGAATGACCATATTTCTCAATTTCGGCATAAGCACTTTCACCAATCACAATGGCATCGTCTACCACAATCCCCAGTACCATGATAAAGGCGAATAAGCTCAGCATGTTAATTGATACCGACCATTCACCTAATAATGGCATCATTAACAAGGCACCAAAAAAACTAATGGGAATCCCTAACATCACCCAAAAAGCGATTTTTATTCTTAAAAACAGCGCTAATACGATAAAGACTAAAAACGCTCCCATCAACATATTGTCAATCATCATGTCTAAGCGCTCAGACAGATAATATGAGCTATCTCCCCAAACGGTTAATCTCGCGCCTTTAGGTAATTGCTGATTTTTTTCATCAACGTAGCCTCGCACTTGGGCAGCAATCTCTAAATCATTTTGATCACCGGTTGACTGCACCATAATGCTTGACGTGTTTTCATCATCAAAGGTGGCAAAGTCTGCTTGCTCAACAAAGCCATCGTTAATGTTAGCAATGTCTGAAAGCACTAAGCGCGTACCATCAACATGGGTACGCAACACTAAGTCGCCATATTCATGTCCTGTGTAGGCTTGGCCTTCTGTGCGCAGCAAAATATCACCACCGCGCGCTTTAATCGTGCCACCGGGCATGTCTAACGATGAAAGACGCACCGCCTGAGTAATGTCGTCAAAGGTCAGTTGGTACTCTTGTAGTTTTTCTTCAGACACTTCAATACTAATTTCATAGTCACGGTTACCAACAATTTCAGCGCTGTTCACACTGGGTAATGCCATGATTTCATCACGAATATTTTGCGCCATCACTTGTCGGGCGCGTCGCTCCATTGAGCCACTAACCGACAACCACATCACCTGACCTTTAAACTCTTGTTTAGTGACTATCGGTTTTTCAGCTTGCTCGGGGAAGGTGGTAATGGCGTCGACTTGCATTTGCACTTCATCAAGTTTTTCTGACATTGAATAGCCTGATTGCAATTCAATAGTGACAATACCCACACCTTCTCTAGCCGTTGCTTTAATACGCTTTATACCTTCAATATCTTCTAATGCTTCTTCAACTTTTAAAATGACTGATTGTTCAACTTCTTCTGGTGCTGCACCTAAATGAGGCACCATGACCTGAATACTATTAGCGTTAAACTCAGGAAACATTTTTTTATTAATGCCCTGATAAGAAAAGTACCCTGCCACTAAAATAAACACCATCAAGAGATTAGCCGCGACACTATTGTGCGCAAACCAAGCAATAATACCTGTGTGTTTTTCGTCGTTATGGGCTTGAGTCAACTCGCTCATTCGTCGTTACCTTGCACCTTGGTAATGCTATCTTCGCTTGGGGCTTTTGACGTATCTTTTAGCTCTTCCAACACACGTAGCGCCATGCCCTCGACAGGAGTCTCCATTTGAGTGGTGACCAATCGAAAGCCGGCGCCAAAGGTGTCATGGCTATAAACATAAGTAGCATCGTTGCGTAAGATATTAATTTCTTGAATATGCAGTTTATTGTCTTTGTCTACTAAGTAAACTCTATTGGCGCCATGTAAGGCATCACGGGGAATAGTGACAATATCTTTCACTTCTTTGCCTGAAATCTTGGCATTAACAAAGCTGCCAACCCGCAGTTCTTGGTGTTTACTCGATGATAAAACACTATAGGGGTCATCAATTTGAGCAATCACATAATGCACACGACTTCGACTGTCCACCTCGCCTTCATAACGCGTTAAGTTTGACGCCCAACGATGCTCAGTGCCATTGACTTTAGTGTAAATATCAACGGTTGAGCGACTGCTTTGCTTGGCATTAATTTTTGGTAAATTCAAAAAGCCGACATCACGCGGCTTGATGGGTAACCTAACTTCAGCATAATCAACGGCAAATATGGTTGTTAAGGCCGAACCCATAGAGACATATTGACCTATATCTACTTGTTTTTCTTTTACTATTGCATCATAAGGTATGATTATTTTAGTACGCGCTAGCTTGACTTCTGCGCCAATAACATTGGCTTTTGCGGCTTTGATATCAGCTTGCGCTTTTTGTAATTGCGGTAAGCGCAAAGCAAGTACTGGCGCTTCAGACAAAGCTCTTTTGGTTAACAGCCATTGCTCTTCTGCCTGATCTTTTTTCGCTTGCTCTTCAATCAACAGCGCTTTAGCAGCATCTAATTGCGACTGTGCTTGTAATAATGCCACTTGGTAATTAATGTCATCAATACTCAATAACACCTCACCTTGAGTAAAAAACCCACCGATATTAAACTTCTCGTTTACAAAGGTTATTTGTCCAGAAACCTCCGAAATTAGCTGAGTTTGTGTACTAGGTAAAACACTACCTTGGCTGGCAATAACAAAACCAACATCTTGTCTGGCAATATTTTTAACTTCCACCAGCGGCGCTTTAATAATGACAGGTTTTTTCGCCGGTTTAGGTGACAAAACCGTAAAAATAATTAAGCCGATAACAGCGACTAAAATGATAGCGATGGGGGCTAATACGAAGCGTAGTGGGATCATGCGTTGGTTTTTTTTGTGGTTATTTTCAAGCGCAGAGTTCATCACAATTCTCAATTCAAGTTTAATAAAGGCTATGCCAAGGACGTTTATATTATTATTATTACTATCTTAATAAGATAGTAATAATAATAACTTATAGCCTGATAAGTCAACCAGGCTATAAGTTATAACTATTTATTAAGAAACTTTGCCCAAGACAATAATATTTCACGAAAATCTTCACGCCCACAAGACGATGAGTCATGTTGATCAAAATCAATGTCTTCTTCCATCAGGTCCTCTGGCAACACCTCGACCCCATTCATGCTGGCATTGGTTTGCACTGTGACATCGCCACGATTAAAAACCACGGTATATTCACTACCGGCTATGGTGACCTCCAATTTTTTCTCTTGTTCAATCTCGGAAAGTGCAGATAATAAATTTGCCAACTTTACCGGGTCAGCGCCCACTTCAACTTCTAACCAAGGTCCGATGACTTCATGCTCAAGTGAAAACTTAGCCATGGCGCCACCGGTTATTGGATCCTTTATAAATTGATATTCCATACATACCTCATTTTGAAAAATCTTTGGGAAAGCCCTATTTATAACAAACGGATTATATCACTGGCCACTTAGCAAGAGTGATTAAAGCCAATTTAGTATTAAGACGGGTAATGGTTACTTTGCGCCAGCAGCAGTGCTTCCAGTTAGGCTTAAAAACACCAGTGCTATTAATAAAATAGTCACCATATTTTCAAGAAAAGCTACACCTTAACTTTACGATGTTTAGCGAATTGCTGTCGCAGCTTAATTGTAGCAAAATCATAGTTTTTAACACGAGATTACGCGCACTTGTTTACTATTTTTTATCATCACATTAAAAATGGTAATTCAACCAGTATCGCTGAGTATAATTAGTACAGATGAGTGCTATAGACGGCTATATCTCGTTGGTAAAGCCGCCATGAGCTAAAACACATGTTCTAGCAATGATATTTTTCTTATCTATGGTTCAATCTGATACATCTAGCCCCTATATTAGCAAGCAGTCACTCGGGTAAATTACCATTGAACTTAAATTGGGTTACAACGTCTATAAATTACCAGTCTATTTATCTGATATTTATATTGTTGTGCAAAAAGGAACTTTCACCGCCGTTTTATTATCTCTAATTGTTCATAGCCTAATACTTTTTGTTATGTTCGTAACACCGTCGGACAAACAAAAAATAGTAAAATCACCCTCGAAGCATGCGCCAATAAAAAGCTTCATCTATTATGCACCCAAGTTAGATAAAACCGAGCTAAAGGCCATTAAAACAAAACCGCTAGAAAAAGAAATACTCATTGAAGACCTTACTGCGGCCAAAAAAGATCATGAAAATGCGAAAACGAAACATGCATCAAAACCTAAAAACACAGAAAAACTTATCGATAAAACACTTGATAAAGCACTCGAAAAACCCTTTAACGATACAATAAGCAAGGTAATCGAATTACCTAAAGTGCGGCCTAAAAGGTCACAACCAAAGCCGTTACCAGAGCCCACGAGAAGAAAGCTAGATAGTTTCATGCAATTACAAAGGCTGCGCAGTAAACTTAATCAAGATTCAGTATCCAATACCGAAAATCCTTATCAAAGCGATCAACCGCCTTCTATCTTTAATACCGACGTAAAGACGGTGCCTCATTCAGTACCATTAAAAGATGAAGCACAAACACGTGAAAAAAATACTAAAAATATGGGCGCAGGTATAGCCATTACCAAGGGTGACGACGGCAGATGCTCGATAACTCAGGATTTGAGCGCCTATGGCCTAAGTGAAGGATCATCAAGACAGTTTTTTAGCTGTGGGGAGTCAAAATTTGATAAAAGCTTTCGCGAGCACATGAAAAAAGTCAAGGTTAAACTAGGTAAAAAATAGATTCACTAAGAGCTAGACTAACTAAGGACTAAGCTAAATAAGAAATAAGCTAGGTAGATAACAAGCGAGATAATTTTGTCAACTTAGCTGCGATAATCGCATTAACCCTCAAGCAAAATTTTTCAGCGCCAGTAAACATCAAACCAAACTTTTATTGTGCACAACTTTTAATCACAGTTACACTCAAAAGTAGTTCCAGAATAAGTCCTTAAACAATAAGTCCTTAAACTAAGAAGCTTACAGCGTATACTAAATATTCATCATCAAATTCATCAGCTGTTTCAGGAAGATAATAGCCATGTCTAATAAAATAGTAGTCAGCTTTGTTTTTTTACTTTTAATCGCATGTAACAAGGATCAAAAAAATGTCGCATTAGGCACATTAGAGCGCGACCGCATTGCTCATACCGCCACCGTTAGTGAAGTGATCACCGACCTACCTGTTAGCGCAGGTAGTCAGGTCACTAAAGGCATGGTACTGGTAAAGCTTGATAATGACTTACAAAAAGCCTTAGTCGCCAAAGCACAAGCACAGGTACAACAAGCACAAGCAAATTTAAACAAAGCGCATAATGGTGCTCGTGCAGAAGAAGTTGCTGCGGCACAAGCTAATGTGGCTGGCGCTAAAGCGGCATTGATACAAAGTAAGGCAAATTACACCAGAACACTAAGCCTAATAAAGTCTAATTTAACCAGTCAAGCGACGCTTGATAATGATCTAGCGCTGCGCGATGAAAGTTTAGCTAGGCTTAACAGTGCCAAAGAGCTATTACGACAATTAGTTAATGGTACCCGCATTGAAGATTTAGCCATTGCTGAAGCTGTGTTAGCAACCAATATTGCGATGTTAACCCGTGAGCAAAAAAATCTCAGTAATTTAACCATTACCGCAAAACGTGATGGTATTTTAGATAACTTACCGTGGAACTTAGGTGAACGAGTCACTGCAGGTAGCCCAGTGGCTATTGTGCTTGCGGGTAAAGCACCTTTTGCACGCGTTTATATACCTGAGCCTTACCGCGTTCATGTCCATATTGGTGATCAATTAACTGTCTACGTTGACGGTTTAGCGCAACCGCTACTGGGTCACGTTCGCTGGGTAGCTACCGAGCCAGCATTCACCCCTTATTACGCACTTAATCAAGCCGAGCGCGCTAACTTAATGTACTTGGCTGAAATTATACTGCCTGATAACGCCGCTGATTTACCTAGTGGCATTCCTGCACAAGTCGTCTTACCCAGTAAAGTTTCACGACAAAAAACCTCCCTAAGTGAGCGCTAATGACTGAGTTAGCGATTGATGCCAATAATTTAACCCGTAAATTTGGCTCAGTGACCGCGGTTTCTTCATTGAATTTACAGGTAGAAAAGCAACGTATTTATGGTTTTCTTGGCCCTAATGGCTCAGGAAAAACCACCGCAATTCGTTTATTTACCGGTTTATTGAAACCTAGTGCTGGCACAGTTAACGTCTTAGGCTGTCATTTACCTCAAGATGCAGAAAGCTTACGGAGACAAATAGGTTACATGACACAAAAATTTTCTTTGTATGATGACTTAACCATCAAGGAAAACATGCAGTTTATTGCTCGCGTTTACGGTTTAACACCCAAAGAACAAAAAGCTCGCCTCGATGAGCTCATCAGTATTTATCAATTAGCAAAACTTAAAAAGCAATTAGCCGGCAGCTTAAGTGGTGGACAAAAACAACGCTTAGCACTGGCGTGTGCGGTAATGCATAAACCTAAATTATTATTTTTAGATGAACCAACATCTGCGGTAGACCCTGAAAATCGTCGTGAATTTTGGGAGCAGTTATTTGATTTATGCGATCAAGGCATCACTATTTTAGTATCAACCCATTATATGGATGAAGCTGAACGCTGCCATAAATTAGCTATTTTAGACAATGGCATTAAACGCGCTGATGATTCACCGGCACAATTAATGGCTGACATGCCGGCTAATGTGATTGAAGTATCAACCGATAATCTTAGGCAGTTAAAACAACAATTAATCGCCTTACCTGAGGTGGTGTCTGCATCACAGCTTGGCGCTCATTTACGGGTATTAATCAATAAAAGCATTGTTGACCCTATCGCCTTTTTAAAGCATAGCCGTATTATCTCTAGCAAGGCAGAACTCAACATCGTTAGAGCCAGTCTTGAAGATGTTTTTGTCTTATCAACAAATAAGCATCTTATGCCAGCATCACAGGCCAGTAAGGCTCAGTTATGATATCCTTATTGAGAATTCAAGCCATTATTATCAAAGAATTAATTCAGCTTAGACGTGATCGAATGACCTTTGGCATGGTGATCATGATCCCCTTAGTGCAATTGTTATTATTTGCTTTTGCCATTAATAGCAATATTCGCCATATCCCCGTCGGCATAGTCGATCAAAGCCAAACCGCCTTAAGTCGTGTCTTACAACAAACCATTACCGCGACGAGTATCGTTAATTTTACCCGCCATTATCATTCGTTACCCCAAGCGCAAGCAGCCATTGACAGAGGCGATGTGCGGGCGGTATTAATTATCCCCAAAGATGTTGCTCAGCGCTTAGTACGCCATTCTGCTATTGGCTTTGGATTACCCCCCGCAAGCGATGAAGAAACCAGCCGCCCTATTGCGCAGTGGTTAGTTGATGGCTCTGACACCGCCATTGCTGGCAGCATAAAAAGTTTACGCAACATGCCCTTAGCCGAGTTATTAGACAAGCCGGTGAATCGTAATATCCCAACCTTTGAAGTCACTTTATTATATAATCCTGAACAACGTAGTGTGGTCAATACTGTTCCTGGCTTGGTGGCGATTATACTCACCATGACCATGATCATGTTCACCTCAGCCGCGATTGTACGAGAACGAGAGCGCGGTAATATGGAGCTATTAATTACCACACCCTTAGCCTCGACTGAGCTCATGATAGGGAAAATATTTCCTTATATTTTTATTGGCGCTATTCAAGTGAGCATTATTTTAGGCTTAGGACATTTCTTTTTTAACGTGCCTATTAATGGCAGTTTATGGCAATTAACTTTCGCTACTTTACTCTTTATTTGCGCTAGCTTGGTGTTAGGATTAGTTATTTCTACCTTGGCAAAAAACCAACTACAATCGATGCAAATGACGGTGTTTATTTTACTGCCTTCGATATTATTATCTGGTTTTATGTTTCCTTACGAAGGTATGCCAGAAGTAGCGCAATATATCGCTGAGGGCTTACCTGCCACGCACTTCATTCGATTAATTCGTGGGGTAGTTTTACGTGATGTTGCGGTAGTGGATATGACTTTTGACATGTTATGGCTAATGAGCTTTACCCTGCTAGGCTTAATGCTGGCGGTACTGCGCTTTAAAAAGACCTTAGATTAGCGATAAATTTATCAACTGTTCAACTTAAGCTATCAATAAAAAAACCCCTGTTGATTATAATCATCAACAGGGGTTTGCATGGGCTGTTTACTATGAAATATAAGCTATAGGGTGAAATAACCCAGTAAAAGCGCAGAGCCTAGCGTACTTATATTGGTACGAGATAAGCACGGCTCACGCCGTTATTTATTGCTATCACAACAAACAGGTATCAAATTAGGCTTCTACTTGTAAAATGACTTTATCGGCTTTACTCGTATAACTTTCCATTTGATGAAAGTTCAAGTAACGGTAAGTATCAGCGGCCGTTGCATCGATTTGTGACGCATATTGCATGTACTCTTCAACTGAAGGTAGCTTACCTAAAATTGCCCCCACACCAGCTAATTCTGCCGAGGTTAAATAAACATTAGCGCCATTACCTAAACGGTTAGGGAAGTTACGTGTCGAGGTTGAAAGCACGGTTGATTTTTCTTCAACCCGTGCTTGGTTACCCATACACAATGAGCAGCCTGGCGTTTCGATACGTGCGCCCGCTTTACCATAAATACTATAGTAACCTTCAGCCGTAAGTTGGTCTCTATCCATTTTCGTTGGTGGAGCCACCCATAAACGGGTCGGTAAGGTTTTGCCAAATTTCTCAATCAGTTTTCCTGCTGCGCGAAAATGGCCAATGTTGGTCATACATGAGCCGATGAAAACTTCATCAATGGCAACCCCCGCCACTTCTGATAATAATTTCGCATCATCAGGATCATTGGGACAACAAACAATTGGCTCTTTAATATCGGCTAAATCAATGTCAATAATGTGGGCATATTCAGCATCGCTATCTGCTGCCATTAATGAAGGATTGGCTAACCAAGCTTCCATGCCTTTAATACGACGCGTAATGGTACGAACATCACCATAACCTTCACTGATCATCCACTTTAACATCACAATATTAGAGTTTAAATACTCGCTAACCGCTGCCTCTTCTAGCTTGATTGAACAACCACCCGCTGAACGCTCAGCTGAGGCATCTGACAATTCAAAGGCTTGCTCAACCGACAAGCCTTTAAGCCCTTCAATTTCTAACACACGACCAGAAAATTCATTAACTTTACCGGCTTTTGCAACGGTTAATAAACCCTTTTTAATACCGTAATAAGGAATGGCATGCACTAAGTCACGTAAGGTAATACCAGGCTGCATTTCACCTTTAAAACGCACTAAAACCGACTCAGGCATATCCAATGGCATAACACCGGTTGCCGCGGCAAATGCCACTAAACCAGAGCCGGCAGGAAATGAAATACCTAAAGGGAAGCGGGTATGTGAATCACCACCTGTACCTACAGTATCAGGTAGCAACATACGGTTTAACCACGAGTGAATAACGCCGTCACCAGGGCGAAGCGAGACACCACCACGATTCATCATAAAATCAGGTAGCGTGTGATGAGTCACTACATCAACCGGTTTAGGGTAAGCCGAGGTATGACAAAAAGACTGCATGGTTAAATCAGCAGAAAAGCCCAAACAGGCTAAATCTTTTAACTCATCACGGGTCATTGGCCCAGTAGTATCTTGCGAGCCTACGGTCGTCATTTTAGGCTCACAGTATTGACCCGCGCGAACACCAGTAACACCACAGGCTTTGCCAACCATTTTCTGCGCTAAAGTATAACCTTTAGTCGAAACAGCAGGGTCAAGGGGTGTGGCAAATAAATCTGTTATTTCCAAACCTAATGCTTCACGCGCACGGCCGGTTAAACCACGACCAATAATCAAGGGAATACGCCCACCAGCCCGCACTTCATCTAACAATACTGCGCTTAATGTAAATGTTGAAATTACCTCACCAGCGGCATTTTTAACTACACCTTCATAAGGATAAATGTCTATCACATCACCCATATGCATTTTTTGCACGTCTAATTCAATCGGTAGCGCACCTGAGTCTTCCATAGTGTTATAGAAAATAGGGGCAATTTTACCGCCTAAACAAATACCACCACTGCGCTTGTTTGGAATATAGGCGATATCGTCGCCCATAAACCAGAGCACTGAGTTGGCGGCAGACTTACGTGAAGAGCCCGTACCGACAACATCACCAACATAAGCCAATGGAATGCCGTCTTTTTGCATTTCTGCCAGTTGCGCGATAGGACCCACCACACCATCTTCGTCAGGTGTAATACCTTCACGTTCAATTTTAAGCATGGCTTTAGCGTGTAATGGAATGTCAGGGCGAGACCAAGCATCAGGTGCAGGTGACAAGTCATCAGTGTTAGTTTCACCTGTGACTTTAAAGACTTTAACGGTGATTTTTTCCGCTACTTTTTCTTTACTCGTAAACCATTGGGCATCAGCCCAAGACTGCATCACTTGCTTGGCCGCCACATTACCCGCCTCAGCTTTTTCTTGCACATCATGAAAAGCATCAAACATTAATATGGTATTGGATAAACCTTTCGCCGCAGTGACCGACAATTTATCATGGTCTAACAGCTCAATCATGGGTTGAATGTTATAGCCGCCCAACATGGTGCCTAATAATTGCGTTGCTTGTTCAGGGCTTAAAATTGCTGAAGTCACTTCACCTCGAGTAACAGCCGCTAAAAAACCGGCTTTGACATAGGCCGCCTCATCAACACCCGCGGGTATATGGTTGGTTAATAAGTCGATAAGAAATGCGGCTTCACCTGCCGGTGGCTTTTTAATTAATTCGACTAATGCTGCGGTTTGTTCCGCGTCTAACGCTTTAGGTACAATACCTTCAGCGGCACGTTCTGCTATATGGTTGCGATATTCTTGAAGCACAATATTCACCTAATAAGATAAGTGATACTTAATATGACTTTTGGTTTGACTCGATAATTTGATTATCAAGGCTAGGACAGCGTTGTTAAGTATCTGAGATTAAAATTTAATGTTCTATCTATTGATGGTTAGGTCAAAATTAAACAGCGTCAATAGATGCTTACTATAACTAGTCTCTAATATAGGAAATTATCAGCCGCTAGCAAATTAGACTTTTCTACTAACTAATGCCATTGCCGTGCTTTTTTATCCTGCTAACAACGGCTAATAACTGATAATAACACCAACATAACCAATATAACTATATCGTCTATTAACTATAACAGTGGTGAATAATGCTTATTTAATCTAATGATTCGTAGTCAGCATAAAATCAGGTAAACTAGGGGGTATAATTTGTCCTACTAATAACAATTATTAGTAAATGTTATTAGTAATAATATCGCTAAAGAAGAGAGAATTTAATGAGCCTGTATCTAGAATATATAGCAGAGATTGAAAATCGTAAAAACGAATTAGGACTAGCACCTAAGCCAATTGATGGTGCTGAGTTATTAGCTGAAATTATCGAACAAATTAAAGATCAAGATAATGCGCACAGAGCTGATTCACTTAATTTCTTTATCTATAATACCTTGCCAGGTACAACAAGTGCTGCGGGTGAAAAAGCCAAGTTCTTAAAAGAAATTATTCTGGGTGAATGTGTTGTTGCTGAAATTCCAGTAGCCTTTGCTTTTGAATTACTTTCTCACATGAAAGGTGGTCCTTCAGTAGAAGTGCTACTTAGCTTAGCATTTTCTGACGACTTATCAGTGGCAAAACCTGCAGCAGAAGTATTAAAAACTCAAGTTTTTTTATATGAAGCAGATACTGCTCGTCTTGAAGAAGCATTTAAAGCCAATAATGCCATTGCCAAAGACATTCTTGAAAGCTACGCACAAGCTGAGTTTTTTACAAAGTTACCAGAAATAGCAGAAAAAATTGACCTAGTGACTTATATTGCTGGTGAAGGTGATATCTCAACAGATTTATTATCTCCTGGCCATCAGGCTCACTCTCGTGCTGACCGTGAATTGCACGGCCAATGCATGAGCACTCCAGAAGCTCAAGAAGAAATAAAAGCATTACAAGTTAAGTATCCTAACGCGAAAGTGATGTTAATTGCTGAAAAAGGCACTATGGGTGTCGGTTCATCTCGTATGTCGGGTGTTAACAACGTGGCACTGTTGGCAGGTAAACAAGGCAGTCCATACGTACCTTTTATTAATATTGCCCCTGTGGTTGCTGGTACTAATGGTATTTCTCCCATTTTCTTAACGACAGTAGATGTTACTGGCGGCATTGGTCTTGATCTTAAAAACTGGGTTAAGAAAGTCGATGCAAGTGGCAAAGCTGTTGTTGACGAAAATGGCGATTCTGTATTAGAACAAGCTTACTCAGTAGCGACCGGAACAGTATTAACTATCGATACTAAAGCGATGAAGCTATACAACGGCGACAAAGAGCTTGTTGATGTTTCTTCAGCTTTTACGCCGCAGAAAGTAGAATTCATGAAAGCAGGCGGTTCTTACGCCGTTGTCTTTGGTAAAAAACTTCAAACTTTCGCCGCTGAAACCTTAGGTATTACAGCGCCAGCAGTTTTTGCACTTGCCAAGGAAATGTCAATCGAAGGTCAAGGCTTAACCGCAGTTGAAAAAATATTCAATAGAAACGCGGTCGGTGTAACCTCTAAAAATGCATTACATGCAGGCTCTGACGTTCGTGTTAAAGTCAATATTGTCGGTTCTCAAGACACAACAGGCCCAATGACATGCCAAGAGCTAGAAGCAATGGCTGCGTCAACTATTTCTCCAATCGTTGACGGTGCTTACCAATCAGGTTGTCACACAGCGTCTGTTTGGGATAGTAAAGCAAAAGCTAATATTCCTAAGCTGATGAGCTTTATGAATGCTTTTGGCCTTATCACTGCCCGTGACCCGAAAGGTGAATACCATGCAATGACTGACGTTATTCACAAAGTTTTAAATGATATCACGGTTGATGACCGCGCCATTATCATTGGCGGTGACTCACATACGCGTATGTCAAAAGGTGTAGCCTTCGGTGCCGACTCAGGTACTGTTGCACTGGCACTTGCTACAGGTGAAGCGTCTATGCCAATCCCTGAATCAGTAAAAGTGACCTTTAAAGGTCACATGAAAAAATACATGGATTTCCGTGACGTTGTGCATTCAACGCAAGCGCAAATGCTTAAGCAATTTGGCGACAACGTTTTCCAAGGCCGTGTTATTGAAGTACATATTGGTACTTTATTAGCTGACCAAGCCTTTACCTTTACCGATTGGACTGCAGAAATGAAAGCAAAAGCTTCAATCTGTATTTCTCAAGATGACACCTTAATTGGCTCTCTTGAATTAGCGAAAAAACGCATCCAAATCATGATCAACAAAGGTATGGAAAACGCAGCGAAAACCCTTAACGGTTTAATCGCTTTAGCTGACCAACGTATTGCCGGCATTAAGTCAGGCGAAACACCGGCATTAACACCAGATGAAAATGCTAAATATTACGCTGAAGTCGTTGTTGATTTAGACCTAATTGACGAACCTATGATTGCCGATCCAGATGTAAATAACGACGACGTTTCTAAGCGTTACACGCATGACGTTATTCGCCCTGTTTCTTTCTACAAAGATAAAACGGTTGATTTAGCTTTTGTTGGTTCTTGTATGGTACATAAAGGCGATATGCAAATTATCGCGCAAATGTTCCGTAATATTGAAAAGCAAAATGGCAAAATTGAATTCAAAGTACCCTTAGTTATCGCGCCACCAACATACAACATTGTTGATGAGCTTAAAGCGGAAGGTGATTGGGAAATACTACAGAAGTATTCTGGCTTCGAATTTGACGATGCTGTGCCTAAAAATACCGCCCGTACTAAGTATGAAAACATTATGTACTTAGAACGCCCTGGTTGTAACTTATGTATGGGTAACCAAGAGAAAGCTGAACCTGGTGATACCGTTATTGCAACGTCAACACGTTTATTCCAAGGTCGTGTGGTAGCCGATACCACTGAGAAAAAAGGTGAGTCATTATTAGGTTCTACGCCGTTAGTTGTACTTTCGTCTATGCTGGGTCGTTTCCCTACCTTGGCCGAGTACAAAAGCGCTGTAGACGGTATTAACCTAACAGACTTTGCTCCGCCGCTTGAAGCATTAACAACGCCAGCATCAGTTGCTGTTAACATTGCTGATCCTAGCTAGGCTCATATCTTTTAAGAGCTGAAAGCAAATAGCTAAAAACGATTAAGCAAAAGGGCTACTTTACCATGCGCTAAAGTAGCCCTTTTTTTATGCCTATTCAGTAATTATTATTTGCTAACACCCGTTTCATTAATTATCTGCTCTACTTTATAGGCAGCGAAAACAAACCAATATAAGCTATTTACTGTACTAACGAGTTGTTCTAATTAGTCAGTAAATAACGCAGTAGTGAGTTGTTTTAACCAGGTAAAATGATCATAAAATCAGTGCGATTGGTGGCATTATATTATGAAGCAGGACATTCAATATTGGCTGATAAAGACGGCATGATCATATTAGGAAATGACAATTTATCATCAAAGCGCTCAACACCTTCTAGCACTTCAATTTTAAAACCATAACTTTTGCATAGTCGTAATGATTGTCGCATAAGAAAAGTGGCTAATTTACTAAATTCTGTACTTTGTTTTGTGATGACTTGTAGGTGGTATTTACCATTTTTTAAGTCGGTTTGTTTAAATTGCACTTGATGATCAAAGTCCCACTGAGAGGCGCCGTTGGGGGTATTAATATTGTTCGCACATGCCGTTAACAAAAGAGCTAACAATAGGCAGATTGATTTTTTCATCATCTAAATCTCCTTATAAAAAAGTTAATTTTAGCACCAGCCGTTATACCTGTTCCACTTAAAAATGCAGGCTAATGTATTTTTAAGCGAAAACATTATAATACCAATTTCATTAATTAGGTGGTCTACTTTATACGCAGGAAAAATGGCCAAATATAAGGCATTTATTTAATAACTAGTTGTGCTAATTATTAAATAAATAACGCAGTAGTGGGTTATTTTCACCCGTAAAAATGATCAGATAATTAGTGAGATTGGTATAAGTATAATCACAGATAAAGCCTATGGCTATAGCCAAAATTAAAACACAAAAAAGCCAGCAGTGTTGCTGGCTTTTCAATTAATGAACTTAACAGTTAAGTTAAAGGTTACATTAACTAATTATTTTTTCTTTTTCACTGCTTTCGCGTTCGGTAAATCAGTGATTGAACCTTCAAAAATCTCTGCCGCTAGGCCAATTGATTCATTTAAGGTTGGGTGAGCATGAATAGTTAAACCAACATCTTCAGCATCTGCACCCATTTCAATTGCTAAACAAATTTCGCCTAACATTTCACCGGCGTTGATACCGACAATAGCACCACCTAAAACACGGCCAGTTTCTTTGTCGAAAATCATTTTAGTTTTACCTTCAGTACGCGCAGAAGCAATAGCACGACCAGAAGCAGCCCAAGGGAAGTTAGACACTTCAACATTTAAGCCTTGCTCTTTTGCTTCACGTTCTGTTACGCCAGCCCAAGCCATTTCTGGGTCGGTATAAGCCACTGATGGAATACAACGCGGTTCAAAAGTATGTTTCTTACCAGAGATAACTTCAGCAGCGCAATGTCCTTCATGTACCGCTTTATGCGCAAGCATAGGTTGGCCAATAACATCACCAATAGCAAAGATATGAGCAACGTTAGTACGTAACTCATTAGTTACGTTGATAAAGCCACGTTCATCAACATTAACACCCGCTTTATCTGCAGCAACTAAGTGACCGTTTGGCTTACGGCCAACAGCCATTAAAATTTTGTCGTAACGTACTGGTTCTTTCGGAGCATTTTTACCTTCAAAAGTAACATACAAGCCGTCATCTTTCGCATCAACGGCAACCACTTTGGTTGACAACATGATGTTGAACTTTTTACTGTTAAACTTAGTGTAAGCTTGAACAATATCTTTATCGGCAGCGGGAACTAACTGGTCAGCAAACTCTACCACTGAAACCTTTGAACCTAAGGCTCTATAAACTGTACCCATTTCTAGGCCAATAATGCCACCACCAAGTACTAACATTTCGCCGGGTATATCTTTCAGCTCTAAAGCACCGGTTGAGTCTATAACACGTGGGTCTTCAGTAGGGACGAAAGGTAAATTAACCACTGATGAACCTGCGGCAATAATCGCATTATCAAAAGTGATCGTCGTTTTACCATCAGCGCCTTCTACTTCAACGGTTTTGTCTGAAGTAAATTTACCGTAACCAAATACCGTTTTAACTTTACGTGCTTTAGCCATACCGCCTAAACCACCGGTTAATTGACCAACAACACTTTCTTTCCAGCCACGAATTTTGTCTAAATCAATTTTAGGTGCACCAAAAGTAACGCCATGAGATGCCATTGCTGCTGCATCGTCAATAACTTTAGCTACGTGTAAAAGTGCTTTTGATGGGATACAACCCACATTCAAACACACGCCACCAAGCGTTTCACGGTTTTCAACTATCACTACGTCTAAACCTAAATCTGCTGCGCGAAATGCTGCTGAATAGCCGCCAGGACCTGCACCTAAAACTACTACTTGAGTTTTAATATCGTTACTCATGCTAACCTCAAAAATTTATGTGTTTATTGCTGGTGTTGCCAGCCTATATTTGCCGAGCTTTTATTAACAGCGTTAACCATTAATATTTTCAGCATATTACTCTATTATACTTGTTTACGATCTTACTTAAAGCGCACTAAGATCGCCATCTTTAAATCAGTAAATATTAGCAAAAAGTGGGTAAAGTGAAAATTAATGACTTTACCCACTTTATCTTATCTCACTGACTTATTCAGGTAACTTATAAAATGAGTTTTCTGATGTCACTCATTACGCCCGCTAGGTGCACAGTAAACCGCGCCGCTAACGCGCCGTCAATTACACGATGGTCGTAAGACATAGACAGTGGCAACATTAACTTAGGCTCAAAGTCTTTACCATTCCACTTAGGTTTCATTTCTGATTTAGAAACACCTAAAATCGCTACTTCTGGCGCGTTAACAATTGGCGTAAATGCTGTACCACCAATACCGCCAAGGCTTGAAATAGTAAAACAACCGCCTTGCATATCATTTGCTTTTAGCTTGCCGTCTCGTGCTTTCATGCTGATTTCAAGTAATTCACGTGACAACTGGTGAATACCTTTCTGATCAACATCACGTACAACGGGCACAACCAAGCCATTAGGTGTATCAACTGCAACACCAATGTGAATATACTTTTTAAGGATCAAACTTTCACCATCTGTACTCAAACTAGAGTTAAATACTGGGAAAGTACGCAGTGCATCTGCCGCCGCTTTTAAAATAAACACCAGTGGCGTAATTTTAAAACCCAGCTTTTGCTTTTCACAAATAACGTTTTGCTCTTTGCGGAAGGCTTCAACATTAGTGATATCAGCTTCATCAAATTGGGTAACATGTGGAATAGTGACCCAGTTACGATGTAAAAATGGTCCAGAGATTTTCTGAATACGTGTTAGTGCCTTCGTTTCAACTTCACCAAACTTAGAAAAATCAATTTGTTTCGCGCTAACAACTTGTAAACCACCTTCTCCAGCCGCTACTGAACTACCCGCATTCGCTTTTGGACGAGACAATTCATATTTAACATATGACTGCACATCTTCTTTTAAAATACGGTTTTTACGACCAGTACCTTTAACTACTGATAAATCAACACCAAATTCACGCCCTAAACGACGAATTGAAGGTGAAGTATAAATAGCACCCGCATTGGTTAGACCCACTTGTGGGTGATGTGGCACTGGCGCTGGCTTTTTAGCCGCCGGTGCTGCTACAGGAGCCGCTACTGGTGCTGCTACAGGTTCTGCTACTGGCTCATCAAGGTCAACAGGTGCACCCGATGCACCCGATGAAGTTTCAAGTTTAATAACAATAGAGCCTTGCTTAACTTTATCACCGGTATTAATGAAGACTTCTTTTACCGTCCCAGCATGCGGTGACGGTACATCCATAGTCGCTTTATCAGTTTCTAAGGTGATCAAGCCATCTTCAGCTTCAATAACATCACCAACAGCTACCAAGACTTCAATCACGTCAACTTCACCATCTTCACCAATATCAGGTACCACGATGTCGATCACTTCACTACTGGCAGCCGCAACAGGCGCTTTTTCTGGCGTTGGTTCGGCTGCAGGTGCAGGTGCTTTTACTGCTTCAGCTTCTGGCTCAGCTTCAACTTCAACTTCTGCTGGCGCTGCAGTCGATTCTGTTGCCGTACCTTTCATCTCACCAATAACATCACCTTCTTTGATCTTATCGCCCACTTTAACTGACAGGGCAACAAGTTCACCAGCAAACGGAGCTGGAATATCCATTGAGGCTTTATCTGTTTCAACCGTAATAATACCTTCGTCAGCTTCTAAACTATCACCGACCGCAAAACATATTTCGATAACTTCTACTTCATCGCCACCGACATCTGGGACTAGAATTTTTTCAATATCAGACATTTGTTAATTCCTTATCTAGTCTTAATTACGCGTAAAGCGGATTAAGTTTGTCAGCGTTAATATTAAAGCGTTTAATCGCTTCACTCACCACGGCGTGTTTAATATCACCACGGTTAGCCAGTTCATAAAGCGCAGCAACAACAATGTAGTTTTGATCTACTTCAAAATGTTGACGCAAGTTATCACGGCTGTCACTACGACCAAAACCGTCAGTACCTAGAACACGATACTCAGTATTGATATAAGCACGTACTTGATCAGAATAGTTTTTAACATAATCAGTTGCGGCAATCGCAGGGCCTTTATCGCTAGTAATCACCTTAGAAAGGTAGGCTGTTTGTTGCTTACTTTCTGGGTGTAGCATATTCCAGCGCGTTACTGCTTGGCCTTCACGGGCTAATTCATTAAACGAAGTCACTGAATAAACGTCACTTGATACACCATAGTCTGCTGACAAAATTTGTGCAGCTTGACGCACTTTTTGTAAAATAGTACCTGAGCCCATTAATTGCACATTCGCTTTAGCTTTTTTAGCTTCAACGCGTTCAAGTTGGTAAATACCTTTAATGATTTCATCTTCAACCGTTTTGTTTTCTGGCATAGCCGGATGTTGATAGTTTTCATTCATTAGCGTTAAGTAGAAGAAAATATTTTCATTCTCTTCATACATACGACGTAAACCTTCACGCACAATAACGGCAATTTCATAACCGTAAGTTGGGTCGTAAGTCACACAGTTAGGAATTAAACCCGCTTGCACGTGTGAATGACCATCTTGATGTTGTAAACCTTCACCATTAAGCGTGGTTCTACCGGCAGTAGCCCCTAATAAGAAACCGCGCGTTTGGCTATCAGCCGCGGCCCATGCTAAATCACCCACACGTTGGAAACCAAACATTGAGTAGTAAATGTAGAATGGAATAGTGGTCGCGTTACAGGTTGAATAAGAAGTACCTGAAGCAACCCAAGACGCCATAGCACCTAGCTCGTTAATCCCTTCTTGTAACACTTGGCCTTTCTTGTCTTCACGGTAATAAGCGACTTGGTCAGCATCTTGTGGCACATATTTTTGACCTTCGCTAGCATAAATACCCACTTGGCGGAATAAACCTTCCATACCAAAAGTACGCGCTTCGTCAGGAATAATAGGCACAATACGCTTACCGATTTTCTTGTCTTTTAATAAGCTGTTAAGTACCCGAACAAAAGTCATGGTTGAAGATACTTCGCGTTCACCTGAGCCTTTTAAAATCGGCTCAAATATTTTTAATGCTGGGATATCAAGTGACTCTTCGGCTTGCTGACGACGTGCAGGTAATGAACCCCCTAAGGCTTCACGGCGTGCTTTCATGTACTGAAATTCTTCACTGTCTTCTGAGAACTTGAAGAAAGGTAAATCAGCAATATTTTCATCACTGACTGGAATATTGAAACGATTACGGTAATGTTTCAGCGAATCAAGGTCCATTTTCTTCACGTTATGGGCAATATTTAAGGCTTCACCTGAAGCACCTAAACCAAAACCTTTAACCGTTTTAGCTAAGATAACGGTTGGGCGACCCTTAGTGTTTTGGGCTTTTTTATAAGCCGCATAAACTTTCACTGGATCATGACCACCGCGGTTTAAACGGTAAATATCTTCATCTGACATATTCGCCACTAGTGCAGCAGTTTCTGGGTATTTATTGAAGAAGTTCTCGCGGGTGTATTTACCCCCTTTGGCTTTACAGTTTTGGTATTCACCGTCAACGGTTTCACTCATTAACTGTAATAATTTACCTGAAGTGTCACGGGCAATTAACGCATCCCAGTAAGAACCCCAAATAACTTTTACCACTTCCCAGCCTGCGCCGCGAAATGTGCCTTCAAGCTCTTGAATAATTTTACCGTTACCACGAACAGGGCCATCTAAGCGCTGTAAGTTACAGTTGATAATAAAGGTTAAGTTATCTAAACCTTCACGTGTTGCTAAACCGATAGCACCTAGTGATTCAGGCTCATCTGTTTCACCGTCACCTAGGAAACAATAAACCCGTTGGTCTGAACAGTCTTTAATACCACGGTCCGTTAAATATTTAAGAAAACGTGCGGTATAAATAGCTTGTAGTGGACCTAAGCCCATTGAAACCGTAGGAAACTGCCAAAAGTCTGGCATTAAATGCGGATGAGGATATGACGATAAGCCTTTGCCATCACACTCTTGGCGGAAATTATTCATCTGCTCTTCGGTTAATCGTCCTTCCATAAAAGCACGAGCGTAAATACCTGGAGAGATATGACCTTGGGCAAAAATAAAGTCGCCACCATCTTTTTCAGAAGCGGCTCTAAAGAAATGGTTAAAGCCAACATCGTATAACATGGCAGAAGATGCAAAGCTGCCAATATGGCCACCAAGATCTAAATCTTTTTTAGAGGCGCGCAATACCAAGACTAACGCATTCCAACGAATAGCAGAACGAATACGTGACTCTATGGTTTGGTCAGCCGGCATATGCGGCTCTAACCCTGGAGGAATGGTGTTTACATAAGCCGTTTTGGCGTCAAACGGTAAATGTGTACCGCTACGACGGGCTCTATCGATTAACTTTTCAAGTAGAAAATGAGCGCGTTCCGGCCCTTCGTTTTCTAACACAGACTCCATTGATTCTAACCATTCTTGGGTTTCCATTGAATCAATATCTAGATTTGGGAGCTCAGACATAATTACTTAGTCTCCAGTTGTTGTTTGTTAAGTAAATTTAGTGGTTTAAAGATAGCTGTTATTAAACAGATAACCTTAATTCGTAGTAATTTTTTATCACACCTATACCGTTCAATTAATGCATCATGCACTTGGCAAGCATTCATTTTTTAATTGCTGACAGTTTTCGGTCGTTTAATTCTGCGTATTGAGCGTTCCATACGACTATTTTCCTGCGACATTTTTAATAGCACTTCTTCAATGAAGGCTAAATGGCGATGGCTAGCTCCCCAAGCAATTTGGGGCTTGCCACTGACAATCGCACTCATTAAACGGGTACGATAATCAGATATTTGGCTAAACACGTCAGGTCGCTTAGCCAATATAGTTAAATTCTTTTCAATATTGTCAATCAACAATGGCGCCATACTCTGGGCTAAATGCAGAATAACCGCATTGTGGCTTGCGGCGCATATAGCGATGTAAAAACCAAAAACCGCTTCAGCTTCAAGCCGGTAATTGTCATCTAATTGCGCGGTGCCAATACTGTCATGTTTGCGTTGAATTTCTTCAAAATCAGCTTGCGTACCACGCATCGCCGCATAATAGGCTGACATACCCTCAATACCATGGCGAAACTCTAATAAATCAAATTGCGATTCTTTATTGTTCGCCATTAGGGCAAATAGTGGGTCTGACAGTCCACTCAAAATTTTATCACTAACGTAAGTGCCGCCACCTTGACGACGGGTGACTAAATTTTTTGCTTCTAACTTTTGCATGGCTTCACGTAACGAAGGACGAGAAACATCAAACTGTTTAGCCAGTTCTCGCTCTGCCGGTAATTTTTCGCCCGGCTTCACACTACCTTCTAGGATCATAGTCTCAAGCTGAGCCAAAATAATATCTGACAACTTAGCTTGCTTTACCGGCTTTTTAATACTCGGAATCGACATATAAAATCCTTTATTATTGCGCTATTAGGTATCTAAATCCACTGGCTTTACCTTCAAATACCTTGGTAAATTGGTCTTACCAATTTGATAATTTCGAATATAATGTAACAAATGCTTATAGCATTGTAAACACTGTGGGTGATTTATAATCAATTACCTACTTAAGGATTTTCGTAATATCAGTGTGGAAGCGTGAATAAACGATTTCGATTTCACTTCGTGGAAATGAAAATTATAACAGGTAGTTTTATGTTTTAAGCGGTAAGTTTTGAGCTGTCAGCTATCAGTAACAAGCGTGTAGTTATATGGGTAGACAATTAAATCTGGCTTTGGTTTTAAGCTGACAGCTGAGCACTGACAGCTTAAAACTTTTCTTTAAAGCTAAGAAATAATGCCGGTTAAGGTTAATACCGCTATTACCGCTAGAAATAGTAACAAGGTACGTTTGGCTAATTTTACTAATAAACAAGGCTCTGCAGTATAGTCATCAGCGTCAACCATAAAGTCTTCCGACATTTGAGCAACACTGATTAAGACTTGGCTTGGCGTTTTGTCAAATTCAAATAAGTTATCTATCCAAGCCGGCATGGCTTTTGAGAAATGGCCAACAAACATATAACCAAAAGCAACAAGCCTAACCGGTAGCCAATCAACCCAAAATAATAATTGTTGCGTTGCTTTATTACCGTCATCGCCATCGTGAGTAGCCAGTTCTTCGCTATTTTCATCCTCAACATCCACAGCAGAGCTTTCTGCGTTAACACTTTCATTTACCCTAGTTAATAAGCGATAAAACAATGCACCTGCGGCACCGAATAAAACGAAAAACAGCATAACCGCGATAAAGTAGCGATAATTTAACCAAACCATTGTTTGGCCAAAGCCCATGTCAGCAATGTTTTTATCTTGTTGTAGTTGCAGGTGATGTAACTCACAATTGGTTAATTCACCCTTAAAAGCTGATTGTAAATAGCTTTTATAGACCTCGCGCGTTTTCATGCAACCAAAGCAAACAATCAATATTAAGGTTGAGGCAATTAAATACAGTAAAGCGTTATCCACTTGTGCCAATAAAAAATGACAACCAAGTACAGGAATAGAAATTACTGCATAGCTTAACAATGCAGAATGTCGATAATTAGCCAGCAACTTAGTCTGCTTAATTACCGCCATATATCGTTGGTACAAGGTATTAAATTGCCAAGCACTTGACGACAAGTAACGCTCAGCAGCTAGTGCAATTAACAAACTAATCAAGCTCATGTTTAATTATCCTCTATTTTTAAAAAATTTCAGCTCTTCAGCTACGCTTTATTAGCTGTAAGTCTTAAGCAGTCAGCTGTCAGTTACGCCCAACTCACAGTTGGTGTTTCTTGACTGAAAGCTGATAGCTGATAGCTTCATACTGACAGCTATTTTATTAATAATGCTCTAAAACTTGGCCAATCAAACGCGGGGCCAGGGTCTGTTTTACGTCCTGGCGCAATGTCACAGTGACCAACAATGTTATTTTCTAAGCCTGCATAAGTGCCGATTAAGCTCTGACTCACGCGGCTAAGCTGCTGATATTGTACTTCAGTATAAGGAATATCGTCAGTCCCTTCTAGCTCAATACCGATTGAAAAGTCATTACATTTTTCTCGACCTTGATAACACGACAGGCCAGCATGCCAAGCTTTATCGTTAAACGAAACATATTGCACAATATTGCCGTCACGTTGAATAAGGCAATGCGCGGATACGCGTAGGCGATATATACTTTCAAAGTAAGGATCTATGCTTGGGTCTAAATTACCCAGAAAAAAATGAGTGATGTGGTCAGCGCCAAATTGCCCCGGTGGCAATGAAATATTATGCACAACCAATAAGCTCACGGCTTCATTTTCGGCTCTAGGCTCAAAGTGGCTCGACGGTTGAATTTCAACGTCACTGAGCCAACCCTTTTTAATGATCAGTTCAGCGCTATTTTTTCGATCCTTTGGCAAAGATGACATACAATAATTCACCGGTTGTTTATCCTTGTACTATTACATAGTAAAGTGGACAACAGAACAAGATATACCAAACAGATTAACCTAAGAGTTGGACATAAATGACTAAAAATGACACAACAGCAAATTTTGGCAAAGGTTTTGTCTGGATAGCTTGGGTGCTTGGCATCGCCTTATTGGTTTTTATTTTTCAAGACTTGTTAGACGGACAATATAATCCCAATCAAGACCCTAAACTTTCAATGCAAGCCAATGGTAAAGCCGCCGTTACCTTAGAACAAAACCGTCAAGGGCATTATGTAACCAACGGTGCCATTAATGGCCGCAAGGTTACCTTTTTACTGGATACTGGCGCTACACAAGTGTCAATTCCGGCCCATGTTGCAGAAAACCTAGCCCTGCAAGCGCAAGGACAACAACGTGTGCAAACCGCTAATGGCATTATTACCGTCTTTACCACGCAAATAAACGAGTTACGCATAGGTAATATCTATTTGTATGATATAGCAGCAAATATTAACCCCAGCATGACCGCTGATGAAATTCTCTTGGGCATGAGCGCGCTAAAAAGAGTAGAATTTAGCCAAACCGGAAAACAACTAATTTTACGAGAGCAGCTTTAAATGTTATCAGCCTCATTATTACACGACATCAGCAAAACCGTTACCTGGGCATTATGTGAAGACCTAGGCGTTAATACCTACCAAGAACTCGCCACTAGCCGTGATATAACCGCCGAACTTATTCCGTTAGAAAACCAAGCGGTAGCTAACATTATTAGTCGCGATGACTGTGTTATATGCGGCGTTGCTTGGGTAAATGAAGTGTTTAAACAACTTGATAACATTTACCACACCACAACCAACATCACTTGGTTTGTTAATGATGGCGAAAGCGTAAAAGCCAATACCACCTTATTTGAATTAACGGGTAACGCACGTATTTTATTAACCGGTGAGCGCACCGCCTTAAACTTTTTACAAAGTCTTTCAGGTACCGCAACCGTTACTAGTAGCTTTGTTAAACACTTAACAGGCACCACCACTAAGCTACTTGATACCCGTAAAACCTTACCTGGCCTTCGCAGCGCACAAAAATACGCCGTCACTTGCGGTGGTGGGGTCAATCATAGAATAGGCTTGTTCGATGCCTTTTTAATTAAAGAAAACCACATTGCCGCTTGTGGTGGTATTAACCCAGCCGTTAGCACAGCGCGCATTAATCACCCTGACAAAACTGTTGAGGTCGAAGTAGAAAGCATCGCTGAATTAACCCAAGCACTGCATGCAGGCGCTGACATTATTATGCTAGACAACTTTAGCCCCCAGATGATTGAACAAGCGGTGCAATTAACCGCAGAAATATCGGCCGGTAAAACCAAGTTAGAAGTGTCGGGTAATATGACACTGGCAACACTAACAGATTATGCAAAAACAGGTGTCGACTTTATCTCGGTAGGAGCATTAACCAAACATGTACAAGCGGTTGATCTGTCAATGCGCTTTTGTTAAAAACGAAAAAGAAATTTTCAGCTCTCAGTTCAAAGCGGTCAGTTTAAAACTAAAGCCAAGTTAATCACTAGTAAATACAGCTAAGCTCTAATAACTGAAAGCTGATAGCTGAAAACTTAAAACTGATAGCTTAAAGATTAGTCACAGCAGCTTAAAAAAACATTTTAAAAAAAATCTCTCAAGTATTTTACATTTAGTCATTTTTACCGCAATATTAAATTAGCTAACATAATCATATTTGGAGTTAAACGTAATGAAAAAACTAAATACCATCAAAAAATCACAAGGTTTTACCCTAATTGAATTAATGATCGTTGTCGCGATCATAGGTATTTTAGCCGCGGTTGCATTACCGGCTTATCAAACTTATACCCAAAAAGCAAAGTTCTCAGAAGTAGTTCTGGCTGCATCATCACAAAAAATTGCTGTAGAAATTTGTGGTCAAACAGCAGCTACATCTGTAGCAACTTTTGTCACTGAATGCATTGACGGAAAAAATGGCATTGCAAATGCGGGAGCAACAGGCGAAGTACTTAGCGTAATAGTTACGGCCGTATCTCCAAACATAATAATTACAGCGATTGGAAATGCTACCACCTTCCCCAATGACGAAACCTATATTTTAAAAGGTACATGGTTAGCTGGACAAGTTACTTGGGATAGAACTACAGGTACTTGTGTAGCAAGTGGTTTATGTTAATAAATATAAATTAGTAAAAAGCTCCTACGGGAGCTTTTTTTATCTTAGATTTTATAATAGTTGTTTTTTGTTTTCCCTAACTAGAATAGTTACACTGTAACTGTTGGTTATTACTGAGTTTTAGAGGCTTATGAAAGGACTGCACCAACAATCTAGCCTACTCTCTGCGCTATCTAAGCATAACGTCGTCCCTACTGAAAAAGCAGAGAAAATTAGTGCTGACTTTATTCGGCAACACAAGCCTTTTTTGCGCTATTTAGTTGAAGACAAAGAGATTAATGCTAAAGACATTGCTAGCACACTATCGCGTAGTTTTGGTTGTCCCTTAATCGACTTAGAACATTTTGATACCTCGCTAATTCCTGAGGGTATACGTAACGAAAAACTGATCCGTAAACACCACGCCCTGCCGCTATATTTACGTGGCAAAGTGTTATTTGTTGCCATGTCTGACCCCACTAATCTTGATGCCCTAGAAGAAATTCAGTTTAATACTGGCTATGCTACCGAGTTAGTGATTGCCAACGAAACAGCTTTAAACCATTGTATAGAAAAAATATTAGAAGCCGACAGTCATGCGCTTGATATTTCTGATATCGACGCGAAAGAATTATCTGGCATTGATGTTCAAGAAGAGCGAAAAGAAGAAACAAACATTGGTCTTGGCGATAAAGAAGATGCACCTATTGTGGTCTATATCAATAAAATACTGCTCGACGCCATTCGCAAAGGTGCTTCAGATTTACATTTTGAACCTTACGAAAAGTCTTACCGCATTCGTTTTCGTATTGACGGTATTTTAAATGAGGTGGCTAGGCCTCCAGTATCACTAGCCGCTCGAATGGCCGCACGTTTAAAAGTGATGTCAAAATTAGATATTGCTGAACGTCGTGTGCCACAAGATGGCCGTATTAAATTAGCCTTATCTAAAAGGAAGTCGATTGATTTTCGTGTCAGTACCCTGCCCACCATGTGGGGCGAAAAAGTGGTTATGCGTATTCTTGACTCGTCAAGTGCCATGTTAGGCATCGACATGCTGGGGTATGCGCCCAAGCAAAAGCAAATTTACATGGACGCCTTAGCACAACCCCAAGGTATGATTTTAGTCACTGGGCCAACCGGCTCAGGTAAAACGGTTTCACTTTATACCGGCTTAAATATTTTAAATACCGAAGAGCGAAATATCTCTACCGCCGAAGATCCCGTTGAAATTAACCTTGAAGGCGTTAACCAAGTACAAATTAATACCCGCGCCGGCTTAACCTTTCCCAGTGCATTACGCTCATTTTTACGCCAAGATCCCGACATTGTCATGGTCGGTGAAATTCGTGATTTAGAAACCGCAGAAATTGCCATTAAAGCCGCGCAAACGGGCCATTTAGTCTTATCAACATTACATACTAACTCAGCAGCAGAAACCTTAACCCGTTTATTAAATATGGGGGTGCCGTCATACAACGTTGCCAGTTCAGTCACCATTATTATCGCTCAGCGATTGGCCCGACGATTATGTACCCACTGCAAAGCAGAAGAACACATACCTGAAAGTGAACTCCTCGCACAAGGTTTTTTACCTGAACAAGTTAGCGAAATAACATTGTTTAAACCTATTGGTTGCGATTTTTGCACCGGCGGCTATAAAGGTCGAGTGGGTATCTATGAAGTGATAAAAATTAGTGACATTACCGCGAACTTAATTATGAACGGCGCTAACTCCTTAGATATTGCCGCCCAATGCCAACGTGAAGGCTACAATAATTTACGCCAGTCAGGGCTAGAGAAAGCCGCTTTAGGGGTAACCAGTTTAGAAGAAGTGAATCGGGTAACCAATGCCTAACAATTTTACTGCTACGCCACTTAGCATTATAATAGCGTTGGTTGATTGAAAAAGGTCAGCGTTGTTTATTACCCCTTAGCCAATAAGTGCGGTTCGCTAACCTGCCAATGGCTGGCTAAAAATTGCCAAGTGTAGACAATAGCGATAAGCTCAATGTTATAACAATAATAATTAACCTAATGCTATGGCTAGTAATAAGCTTAACCATAGCTAGACAATAACTAGACAATAAAAAATCAGGTTAAGCCCATGGCTGTTTCTTCAACAATAAAAGTACAAAACAGAAAAAGTAAAGTTAAAGCGCTTGATGTTTATAAATGGCAAGGGCTAAACCGCAAAGGTAAAAAAATCGATGGTGAGCTTAATGCCACCAGCATCTTAGAGCTTAAAGCCCAGCTGCGTAAACAAGGTATAACCCCAGGTAAAATTAGCAAAAAAGCTAAACCTTTATTTGGTCTGGGCGGCGATAAAAAAATCATGCCGGTTGATATTGCGGTACTTACTCGCCAAATTGCCACCATGTTATCGGCTGGCGTACCTTTAGTGCAAACTATTGAAATGATCGGCTCTGGCCACAACAATAGCAATATGCAAAAATTACTCGCCACTATCGCTCACAAATTACAATCGGGTATCCCGCTGTCTGAGTGCTTGCGCGAGCACCCAAAATATTTTGATGACTTATATTGTGATTTAGTTAACTCAGGTGAACAATCTGGTTCACTTGAAACTATCTATGAACGTATTGCTACCTATAAAGAAAAGGCAGAAGCACTAAAAGCAAAAATCAAAAAAGCCATGACTTATCCTATTTCTGTTTTAGTTATCGCCTTTATTGTTACCTCAGTGTTATTAATTTTTGTGGTGCCGGTATTCCAAGACATTTTCGCTAGTTTTGGTGCAGAGCTACCCGGCTTTACTTTACTGGTTATTGCGATATCTGAATTTATGCAGGCCTATTGGTATTTTGGCCTTGCTGGGCTATTTATTGGCAGTTACTTGTTTAAAAAAGCTCATAGCAATAGTCAGACTTTTCGCGATAGCCTTGATAGAAAAATATTAAAAATTCCTGTTATTGGTGACGTGCTAAAAAAAGCAGCTGTTGCTCGTTATGCCAGAACTTTATCAACCACCTTTGCCGCTGGTGTACCTTTACCCGATGCGTTAGAGTCTGCTGCTGGCGCCTCAGGTAATGCGGTATTTCGTGAGGCTATTTTAGAGATTCGTGCTGAAGTAACCTCAGGTATGCAAATGAACTTAGCTATGCGCAATTGTGCTATTTTTCCTGATATGGTGGTGCAAATGGTCGCCATTGGTGAAGAGTCTGGTTCAGTTGACGATATGCTGGCGAAAGTTGCTACGGTTTATGAGCAAGAAGTTGACAATGCGGTGGACAATTTAACCACACTGCTTGAGCCGATGATTATGGCGGTACTGGGTGTGGTTATCGGGGGGTTAATAATTGCCATGTATTTACCTATTTTTCAAATTGGTATGGTGGTTTAAGTTACCTAAAAGCACTGGCCATATACCTTGACTTAACACAATAAAATTAACGCGATGCTTGTCATCGTTTTTTTTGTTCACTTGGCATTATTTAATCAAAGCCATTAACATAAATCACCTACATTTTGAGGCCTATTCTTTTGACTGACTTTATTACGCTAATGACCAACTCACCCGCATTTTTTTATGGTGTTATCATCGTTTTTTCTTTACTGATAGGCAGCTTTTTAAATGTGGTTATTTATCGCTTACCTAAAATACTAGAACAAGGTTGGAAAAGAGAATGTCGCGAGTTTTTAGCTGATGAACTTGCTAAACCTGTCAAGCCTGTAGAAGCGATTATTACCCTGTCAACGCCAAGCTCTAGCTGCCCATCTTGCCAACATAAAATTCGTTTTTACGAAAACATTCCAGTCATAAGTTGGTTATGTTTACGCGGTAAATGCAGTCAATGTCAGGAAAAAATAGCGCTGCGTTATCCGTTAGTTGAATTAACCACTGCGCTATTAAGTGTAGTTATTGCCGCCCATTATGGCGTTAGCTTCACCACACTCATGCTATTAGTATTAACTTGGGGCTTAATTTGTTTAACCTTAATTGATTTTGATCACATGCTATTACCTGATCAAATAACGCTGCCATTAATATGGCTAGGGCTATTGGTTAACATTAATGGCAGTATTGTGCCATTAAACGAGGCGGTTATTGGCGCGGTTGCCGGTTACTTGAGCTTGTTTAGTATATTTTGGTTATTTAAGTTAATGACCGGCAAAGAAGGTATGGGCCATGGTGATTTTAAACTGGTTGCGCTTTTTGGTGCTTGGTTAGGCTGGCAGTTATTACCCTTACTGATTTTAATGGCCTCAGCCGTTGGCGCTGTTATTGGCATTAGCCTAATGCTATTTAAAAATCACCAACGAGAACAAGTGATTCCCTTTGGCCCCTATTTAGCGGTTGCAGGTTGGATAACCCTACTCTGGGGTAATGGCATTTGGTCGTGGTATTTAAATACATTAACTTAAAAAACGTTCAAAGAAAGCTGACAGCTTCAAACTTATAGCTGATAGCTGATAGCTGATAGCTTCAAACTTAACATGAACTTAACGGAATTATTTATGTCTGAATTTATTGTAGGCTTAACCGGCGGTATTGGCAGTGGCAAAACCACAGTTAGTGATATTTTCGCCGAATTAAATATCGACATTATCGATGCAGACATTGCGGCCCGTATTGTTGTACAGCCTGGCAGTAAAGCACTATTAGCGATTAAAGCCCATTTCGGCACTGACTATATTACTGATAATGGTGAACTTAACAGAGCTAAATTGCGCAGCCGAATTTTTAGTCAGCCTGAAGATAAAGCTTGGTTAAATAATTTATTACACCCGTTAATTCGAGCAGAAATAATCAACCAAATAGCACAGGCCAAAAGCAGCTATTGCCTACTAGTGGCGCCCTTACTGCTAGAAAATAATTTACATAAAATGGTCAACCGTGTTTTAGTGGTTAATGTTGACGAAGCAAGCCAAGTTGAACGCACCCTAGCACGTGATCCAAGTTCAGCGGCAGAAATCAAGCGTATTATAGCGAGCCAAATGCCGAGTGAACAACGCCTAAGTTTTGCTGATGACATCATCAATAATCAGCATAAAAGTCTAGAAAACATTCGTCAACAGGTGATAATTTTAGATCAAAAATATCAGTTATTATCTGCCAGTACTTTCCACCCTAGCCCTGATAAGTAAGCCTTTGGCTAGTGTTTTTGATAAAATAATTCGCCATTTTACCAAGCTGTGCGTACTATAAAGGCATTACTCGCTAATTTTCAAAAAAAGTTTCTAATTAATGACCGCTATACTGTATGAACATCCGCTCAATGAGCGTATTCGTAATTATTTAAAACTTGAGCAATTATTTTTCCAGGCTTCAGATTGCTTACAATACAATATGGCCACTAGTTACAGTGTGTTTTTTAATGCTTTATTTGCCATTCTAGATACCGTTGATCGTAATGATATACGTGGTGACTTGATTAAAGACTTAGAAAAACTAGAACAAAATTTAGTGGTTTGGTCAAAAATTCCAGAGATTAATAGCGCAGCCCTCGAAGATAACTTAAAACAAACGCTTGCCCTCTCCAAGCAATTAAAAGGCCCTAGCCCTAAGTGGCTGCAATTCAAAGATGATAAATTTTTGGTGGCGTTAAAGCAGCGTTTTGCGATTCAGGGCGGCAGTTCGCTCTTTGATCTACCACAATTACAGTTTTGGTTAAGCCAACCAAGCGCTGAAGTTGAAGCACAATGCCGGCATTGGCTGTCGCTACTGGCACAAATTAGTGCCGCTTTATCACTGGTGCTAAAGTTTGTTCGTCAACGCACGCAGTTCAAAGAAATAACAACAGATAGTGGCTTTTACCAAGACAATGGCGAAGGCTTAATCTTGTTACGTATCAAGATTGCGGATCATCTACCTTTTTATCCCACCATTAGTGGTAACCGTTTTCGCTACTCAATACGCTTTATGATGCCCTGCAATGAAAGCGGCCGTAAATACTCCAAGCAAACAACCCACTTCCAGCTGGCTCGGTGTAAATAAACATAGTTAATAGTTGTTAGTTTTAAGCTATCAGTATAGACATAGTTGTTGGCTGCTAACTGACAGCTTAAAACTGAAAGCTTATCGCTTCCCCTAGCCGCTTAAGCAAAATTCTCTTATAATGACATAACAATTTTAAGTTAATAGTAATTCTTATGACACTAAAAGTAGCTTGTCCCACTTGTAAAAAAGAAGTGATTTGGCAAGAAGAAAGTCAATACCGTCCATTTTGTTGTAAACGTTGCCAGTTAATTGATATTGGTGATTGGGCTGACGAGAATCATAAAATTAGCCAACCCGTGCAAGGTGCTGTTGAGTTAGATGAAGAGATGCTCGATGCTTTAGAAGCCGAATTTTTACAACATAATAAATTCTTTGTTGAGCCTGAGTAATAGCCATTTGATTAATTAAGTGGTCAATTTTTTCATATGGAAAAATGGATAGATACCAGGCATAAAATTTAATAAGGCGTTATTCACCTTATAAATTCTATCACGCTGTATTTTTTCATTTTACCCATGAAAAATGCACAGCTCATTAATCACCTTAGTATATACCCAAGCCACTTGAATATGCAGATTTCAGCAAGTTGATAAAGGGTTAGCTACAAGGCATTGATTGAAGAGAATGGTTGTTCCATTGTCGAAATAAATAACGCCGTAGATGACCCTTTATCGCCTTGCCCATAGGGAGTTAAGCTAGAAAAACAGCCCAGCGTTGCAGCACTTGATAAGGGAATAACCATTATCTTCATACTACGCCTTGAGCTGATTTCCTAGCTTAACTCTGAAACGGCATCTTCAAGTGGTTTGGGTATATATGGCCTACTTAACATAAGCGCTGTTAATACTAGCGCTATTTTTACCGTGGATCAGCGACAAAATATTATTGATAATTTTTTAGCAGCTTTTCAATAATGGCTTGATTAGCCGCCGGAAAGTTTAAAGCAGCGAACTCTACCAAGGTAAACCAACCTGACTGCTGCCCTTCTAAAGCTTTTGCTTGGCCGGTAAAGTTATCAACAACAAATACCTCTAATAACACTTTCTTATCGCCGTAATCATGGCTGATTTGCATTAATGGTGTACACGTCAGGGTTTCTATGGCAACTTCTTCTTTTAGCTCTCGGTGCAGCGCTTGATGGACAGTTTCATTTTCTTCAACTTTGCCACCAGGAAATTCCCACTTACCCCCCTGATGACTATCAGCTAATCGTTTAGTGAGAAAAAACTTCTGGTCTTGCTTGATCACACCGACCGCAACATGCACAATTTTTGTCATTATTTATCCTAAATACCTATCAAATACTATCTAATACTTATCTAATACCAGGTTAATTTATTATCTGCGCATTTTTAATGGTTGAGGTAAAAAATTAGCTCATTTAATTAATCAAACGAATATAAAAAATTATACCCGCTGCAGATGCTTGCTGGTACATCAGGTTAAACGCCAGCTTAACCCTTGACGGACTGAAGTCCGAGCTACAAAAAAACGGCCTAACTCTAGATTACCACCCGCAGATCCTATCTGCTGCACTTTAGTCCATTAAACTACAGGCTATTTCAACTGCATTAGCACACAAAACCACTATACCGCAAAAAATAGGATATCTGCACGTAGTCACTCTTTCTACCTGACGTGCAAGGATAGACTAATGCCGTGGAGCCATGGATGGCTAGGATCGGCCATGTGATCCTGACATACCCTGCATCCTGAAAATAAAAATGCCAGTCAAGTGACTGGCATTCATCAACAATTTACTTGTTCAGTGTTTAGGTTAATTTACCGTGGCACTGCTTATATTTCTTACCTGAGTTACATGGGCAAGGTTCATTTCGACCCACACGTGGCAAGGTTGCTTGTTCTGGCGCTGAAGCTGATGCATGCTTAAAATCTTTTGGCAATTCATCGGCTTTTCTATGTTGCTCTTCAACGGCTTCAACATCAGATTCTGCTCTAATTTGCACCTTACTTAAGATACCAATAACGTCGTATTTTAAGTTTTCAAGCAACTCAGCAAACAGTTCAAACGACTCACGTTTAAATTCTTGTTTCGGGTTCTTTTGCGCGTAACCACGTAAATGAATGCCTTGACGTAAATGATCCATCGCCGCTAGGTGCTCTTTCCAATGAGAGTCTAAGCTTTGTAACATAACAGCTTTTTCAAATTGACGTAAAACCTCAGCACCCACCATCTCTTCTTTGGCCGCATAACTTGCGTCAACTGCACCTAATATTTTTTCACGTAAAGTATCTTCATGCAAATTACTGTCTTCTTCTAGCCATTTTGCAATAGGGAGTTCAAGCGTAAGTTCACCTTTAAAGCGCTCCTCTAAGCCAGTAATATCCCACATTTCTTCTAACGATTGTGGTGGAATATGTTGGCCAATTAGGCCATTAACCACGTCGGTGCGGATCGCGGTAATCACGTCAGCAATATCGGCTTCATCCATTAACTCATTACGTTGTTCGTAAATAACTTTACGTTGATCATTTGAAACATCATCAAATTCAAGTAATTGCTTACGAATGTCAAAGTTACGGCCTTCAACTTTACGCTGCGCGTTTTCAATGCTCTTAGTTACCCAAGGATGTTCAATAGCTTCGCCGTGCTCCATGCCAAGTTTACGCATCATGTTGCCGATACGCTCTGAAGCAAAAATTCGCATCAAACTATCTTCCATTGACAGGTAAAAACGTGTTGAACCCGCATCACCTTGGCGACCCGAACGACCACGCAATTGGTTATCAATACGACGAGACTCATGACGTTCTGTCGCTACAATGTGCAAACCACCGGCGGCTAATACTTTGTCATGCTCTACTTGCCAAGCCGCTTTAACTTCAGCAATTTTATCTTCACTGGGATTATTTAGCTTTTCAAGCGTAGTGGTTAAGTTACCACCCAGTACTATATCGGTACCACGACCCGCCATGTTAGTGGCAATAGTCACGGCGGAAATTTTACCAGCATCGGCAACAATTTCAGCTTCTTGTTGATGAAATTTAGCGTTAAGTACTTTGTGCTTAATTTTTTCTTTCTTTAAGAATGAAGATAGAAATTCTGAGGTTTCAATACTAATGGTGCCCACCAATACTGGCTGACCACGCTTAACACAATCTTTAATATCTTCTAAAATGGCTTCAAACTTTTCTTCACCTGTTAAGTAAATTAAATCAGGTAAATCTTTACGTACCATTGGCTGGTTTGTTGGGATCACTACGGTTTCTAAAGCATAAATATGATTAAACTCAAACGCTTCAGTGTCGGCAGTACCTGTCATTCCTGACAGTTTATTATAGATGCGGAAAAAGTTTTGGAAGGTAATTGACGCCAGTGTTTGATTTTCATTTTGAATATCTACACCTTCTTTTGCTTCAACGGCTTGATGTAAACCTTCTGACCAACGACGGCCTTCCATAGTACGCCCAGTATGCTCGTCAACAATAACAATTTCGCCGTCTTTTACAATGTAATCTACGTCTTTTTGAAATAGTTTATGTGCACGTAACGCGGCCATTACATGATGTAATAAGGTAATGTTTGCCGCTGAGAAAAGTGAGTCTCCTTGCTGCATCAAGCCTTTTTCGAGCATGATTTCTTCGATACGAACTTGACCAAGCTCAGTTAAATAAATTTGCTTGGCTTTTTCATCGATAGTGAAGTCACCAGTGCTTTCTTCACCTTCTTTATCTTCTTCCTCCTGTTGTACTAGTGTGGGTACAACAAGGTTGATATTTCGATAAAGCGCTGAGCTATCTTCTGCTTGGCCAGAAATAATGAGCGGTGTACGTGCTTCATCAATTAATATTGAGTCAACTTCATCGATAACCGCAAAATTTAACGGCTTTTGTGCCCGCTCTTCTGGCGAAAAAGCCATGTTATCACGCAAATAATCAAAGCCGAATTCGTTGTTAGTACCGTAAGTAACATCCGAATTATAAGCGGCTTGCTTATCTTCTGGTGCCATACCCGCGACATTACAACCAACCGTCATGCCTAAAAATTCAAATAATTCCCGATTCCAATCACCATCTCGCTTAGCAAGATAGTCATTGACCGTAATTACATGCACACCTTTACCGGTTAGTGCATTTAAATAAGACGGTAAGGTGGCGGTAAGTGTTTTACCCTCACCAGTACGCATTTCCGCTATTTTACCAGAATTGAGTACCATGCCACCGATCATTTGCACGTCAAAATGACGCATACCAAATACCCGTTTACTCGCTTCGCGTACTACCGCAAAAGCTTCAGGAAGCAGAGCGTCAAGCTCTTCGCCTTGTGCAATACGTTCTTTAAACTCAGGTGTTTTTGCTTTTAGTTCTTCATCACTGAGTGCTTCAAAAACCGGCTCTAGGGCATTAATCTTACTTACTTCTTTCTGCATTTGTTTAAGCAATCGATCATTTCGACTACCAAACAGTTTTGTCATTATATTTACAAACATCGTGTTAAACCATATTGAGAAGAATATCTTCAACTGAAAATAAAATGATCGGTTGAGCCGATCACATAAACTTGCTTAGTATTGTAATGCCAGTTCTATTTTAAACAACTGAAATTAGAGCAAAAGTTATTATTTTGCTTTATTTTGCTTTGCGATAAACATATTTTTTTGGATCTATTTGTCGGTTATTACGTAAAATCTCGTAGTGTACATGCGGCCCTGTCGAGCGTCCTGTACTGCCCATTTTCGCAATAACTTGACCTTTGTTAACTACATCACCAACAGATACTGCTATGGTTTTATTATGACCGTAGCGAGTTTTTAAACCATCACCATGATTAATCTCAATTAAATTACCATAACCGTAACGAGAACTCGCCCAACTTACCACACCTGATGCCGTGGCAATAATGTCATCATTTTCACTGCCCGCGAAATCAACACCTTTATGCATGGCAGGTTTACCATTAAAAGGGTCTTTACGTAGTCCGAAATACGATGACAACCAGCCCTTAATAATTGGTCGACCAGATAAATACCGAGTATTCTCTATATGGTGCCCAAAACTAACAGATTCAAGCATTTTTAATTGTTTTTCTTCATGTTCGAGTGTTTCTGCCAATGTGTCTATACCTTGGCTCAATTCGGCTAAACTTTTTTGCTTAACATCATCAGCCTGATACATTGGACCACCGCTAGGCGGCGCTTGTTGAAAATTAAACTCATTGTCTGGAATGCTAGCTGCTTCTGCTAAGCGATCGCCTAAAGCATTTAACCTTAACACTTGGCTTTGTAATTCGGCCAATTTCATGGTCACTGCGGTTACTTGGCTGTTGACTTTAGGGTTATCAATAGTGGGTAAAGTTGACAGGAGATAGGCCGGATTTTGTGGCGCATCATCTGCTGAAGCAATTAAATGTACAATGAGTCCAGAAACCAAGGCAAAGGCAACGAGAGCAGATAACCAATGCAGCTTATTTAGCTTCATTGAAAATCTAACGTTCTTTCCGCGGTATAGTAATGTTAAACTCATATTTCATTTATCGTTTGTTCAGAGCTGACTTATGGCACGAAAATCTAGAATCCCCACAGACATGTCAGCGCTGTTTAATTCAACGTCCGGCACTTTGGCACAAATAGCCGCAAAAACCAACTCTTTAACCGTATTGTCGGACATTGTACGCCAAATTTGCCCCGACCTACCAGCCGATGTCTTCAAAATAGCCAATTTTAAAGCCAATGCCATTATTATTGAGGTAAAATCTGCTGTTTGGAGCCAACGTTTACAATTTGAAAGAATGAATATTTGCCGCGAACTCACCCAAGTGACTAACAATGAGTTTAATCAAATAGAAATAAAGATCACACCTTTTCGACATAAAGTGCCCGAAAAAACGGTTATCCCCAACGCTATTAATTCAAAAATTTCAGCCGCTACTGCCGCAGATTTATTAAAAATAGCGGCAACTGCGCCCGAGAGTTTACGTAAAAAACTCGAAAAGTTGGCTGCCCACGCTAATAAATAGTTTGATATAGGCAACTTAGCCATCACTTTTAGGAATGTATTCTAGCCATAGTTTGTTGCAGTAATAACACTGATAAAAGCAATAAAGGTTATATTTCTTTGTCCCATATCCAGTAACATTGGCTGTTCAGCTGCCACCGTTAAGACATCAACTGAGGGATTAAAGTGCAACTTAGGTTGAAACTACGAACGATACCCCCACTGTTTTGGCGCCTGCAGGTGATATTGTAGCCTTGAGCTAGTGTTTTCTAGGTCGAACTTTAGTCTGCCAGACTCACAGTTAACAATTAACCTAGATGGCTATGAACCGTCTGAACATAAAAAAACCAGTACATTGACTGGTTTAATTTATGTGACTTTGCGATTAAGCGGCGCTATTAAAAAGCAGCCGCATTAATCTCTTGAAATTCAATAGGAGATTCAATCGTATCTTCGTACGTAACCCATTCAAAACAATCAACTTGTTTAAATACTTCGCGTAACAACATATTATTGAGAGCATGGCCAGATTTAAAGGCATTTAATTCACCTAAAATACTCACACCACCCATATACAAGTCGCCAATGGCATCAAGAATTTTATGTTTTACAAATTCGTCGTCATAGCGCAGGTCATCTTTATTAAGCATACGGTATTCGTCTAACACGATAGCATTTTCTAAGCTGCCACCCAGAGCTAAATTATGAGAGCGTAAAAACTCAATGTCTTTCATAAAACCAAAAGTACGCGCACGGCTAATTTCTTTGATAAATGAACAGCTTGAAAGGTCCATACTCATAGATTGACAAGTATTTACAATCACAGGGTGTTCAAATTCAATCGCAAAATTGACTCTAAAGCCTTCATAAGGCTTTAGTTCTGCCCATTTATCACCTTCTTCAACACGTATTGCTTTTGTAATACGTAAAAAACGTTTAGCAACATTTAACGTTTCAATGCCAACCGACTGAATTAAGTAAACAAACGGTAAAGCACTGCCATCCATAATTGGAATTTCAGATGAGTCAACCTCAACAATAAGGTTGTCAATACCTAAACCTGCAACAGCAGAAAGCAAGTGTTCGACGGTGGAAATCTGAACACCTTGCTCATTCACTAAACACGTACATAAGGTAGTTTCACCCACAGCTTCCGGTGTCGCGGGGATATCGACAACGGGATCTAAATCAACTCGGCGAAAAATAATACCGGTGTTAGCGGGTGCAGGACGGAGAGTAATCTGCACCTTTTCACCTTTATGTAGCCCTACACCAATAGCAGAGACACTTTCTTTTAACGTACGCTGTTTAATCATAAATAGCCTTCTTAAGCCTATATTTTTGTATCAATTAGCCGCCACTGAATATGCGGAGACGTAATATATCAAAAAAGCCTAACAAAATCAAAATTCCAAATTTTTAGCATTATTCAATTAGCTTCACTAACAAGTATTAATCTGCTTGTTTGCGTAAAAATGCTGGAATATCTAAATAATCATCAAGCTCTGTTGCTGTCACTCTTTGCGCTTGAGCATTTGCTTCTGGCATAGTGACCGGGTTTGACGATAACTCTGGCTGGGCGCTTGGTGTATAATCACCACCAACCACTTGTGGCTCTGCTATCGGTGTTGGATTGACTAGCGTAATATCAGGCTTGCGATCAGCACCAATACCCGTGGCAACAACAGTGACTCGTAGTTCATCTGTCATTTCCGGGTCAATAACTGCACCAACAACAACCGTAGCGTTTTCAGAAGAAAAGGCTTTAACGGCATTACCAACAGTTTCAAACTCATCAATGCTAATATCCATACCGGCTGTAATATTAACCAATATGCCACGAGCTCCTGCCAAATCAACGTCTTCAAGTAATGGACTTGAAATTGCAGCTTCTGCTGCCTCTTCTGCACGATCCGGACCTGATGCTGTACCTGAGCCCATCATCGCCGTGCCCATTTCAGACATCACGGTTCTAACATCGGCAAAATCAACGTTTATGAGTCCCGGACGAGTAATAAGTTCAGCAATACCTTGAACCGCGCCTAATAAAACATCATTGGCTGCTTTAAAAGCATCTAACAAACTGGTACCAGGCCCTAATACTTTTAATAATTTCTCATTAGGAATAGTGATCAGTGAATCAACACTTTTTGATAAAAACTCAATGCCTTGATCGGCATAATTCATCCGTTTTTTACCTTCAAATGGAAATGGCTTAGTCACTACCGCAACGGTCAAAATACCCATTTCTTTCGCTATTTCAGCAACCACTGGCGCGGCGCCTGTTCCTGTACCTCCGCCCATACCTGCGGCGATAAACACCATATCTGCACCTTTAAGTGCTTCTTTGATGGTTTCTCTGTCTTCTTCTGCACTAAGACGACCAATTTCAGGGTTAGCGCCAGCGCCTAGACCTTTGGTAACATTATGGCCTAGCTGCAAAGTCACATGAGCGCCCGAATTGCGTAGTGCTTGTGAATCGGTATTTGCGGTAATGAATTCAACACCTTCTATGGTTTGTAACACCATATGTTCTACCGCATTGCCACCACCACCACCAACGCCGATGACTTTGATGATTGCTTCTTCGTTATGATCTTCCATTAATTCAAACATTTTATTATCTCCAATTTTTGTTACGTTTTGTTCCACCAAAACTCTTTTTACTTTCTAAGACCCATGCCATGAAATGATTGGCACTGATCTAACTAGCCGCAAAAGCAGCTAATTAAAATTCACCTTTAAACCAAGCAAGTACTTTCGAGCCAATGCTCTTGACTGATTCACTTTTCTTTTGCTTTTTATTTTGTTGCTGATGAGCCTGCATACCATAATGCAATAAGCCAACCACCGTTGAATATGTGGGGTCGTTGACATACTCTTTCAATCCACAGACATCAAAAGGCCTTGCAACGCGTACTGGCATTTGAAACACTTCTTCTGCAAATTCAACCACACCTTCCATTTTGGCTGTACCACCCGTTAACACGTAACCGGCAGCAATTTGATCTTCTAAACCACATTCACGTAATTCTTCTTGGATCAGTTCAAATAATTCCTGATACCTAGGCTCAACCACTTCTGCTAATGTATGACGTGACATAGACCGCGCAGGGCGTCCACCCACACTAGGGACTTCAATATTTTCTTCCATACTCACCATTTGGCGTAATGCGCAAGCATACTGAACTTTAATGTCTTCCGCGTGGCTTATTGGCGTGCGGAAAATTTTTGCAATGTCGCTAGTCACTTGATTGCCCGCTACTGGAATTACTGCAGTATGGCGTAAAGCTCCGCCGGTAAAAACCGCGATATCCATGGTGCCGGCGCCCATGTCAACAATACAAATACCCAGCTCTTTTTCATCATCCGTTAATATTGCATAGCTAGAAGCCAGCGCCGAAAAAATCAGTTGATCAGCTTTTAAATCGCAACGTTCAACACATTTAACAATATTTTTTGCCATATCATTGGCACAAGTCACGATATGCACTTTCGCTTCCATGCGTACACCTGACATACCAATCGGACTTTTAATGCCGTCTTGACAGTCAATGCTATATTCTTGTGGCAAAACATGTAACATCCGACGTTCTGCAGAAATAGGTACTGAACGGGCGGTATGAATAACGTTATCAACGTCATCTTGCATAACTTCTTTGTCGTTAATAGGCACCATACCGTTCTCATTTTGACAACTAATATGCTTACCAGAAATACCCAAATATACCGACGTAATATGGCAGTCAGCCATCAATTCTGCTTCATTAATAGCCCGTTGAATTGACTGAATAACTAGGTTTAAATCATTAACGCCACCTTTATCCATACCACGTGCCGGTTGATTACCAACACCAACAATACTCAGCTGGTTGTCAAGCGTGATTTCACCAACGGCTACTGAAATTTTTGACGTTCCAATATCTAATCCAACCACTAAATTTCTTTCAGTTATTTTTGGCATTAAGGCTAAACTCTTTCTTTATTATTCGCGGCTTTCCAACCAACGGCTAGACCAGTATCGTATCTAAGATCAACATAATCGACTTGTTGATCCTGCTTTTTATTCAATTTAATTTCCGGATAAATGTCCATAAAACGCTGTATGCGTTCTACACGATTATCACGTCCTAAATTAATGGTGACACCATCATTTAAGATTAACTGCCAAGCAAAACGCTCAGTTAGTACTAATTCATCAATAGCTAATTGGCTAAAGTCTAATAGCTTGTTCAAGTTTCTAAAGTTGTCTAAGGCTATTTGTTCACTGCCTTCTGGACCAAAAAATGCCGGTAACTGTTTGACTAGACGCTGCACATCAGCCTGAAACGCATTGCCATTAGCGTTAAGGAGAAAATCACCATTCCAGTGGGCAATAGGTTTTTGGTCAACAACATAAATTTTCAATTCATCAGGCCATTTTTTCCGTACTGAAACGGAATAAACCCATGGCAACTTAGCCACTTTTTGCTGAACGTCGTTGACATCTAAGTTGAAAAAATTGCCTAAATTAACTTGTTCTATCGCACGTTCAATATCTAAACGCGTGGTATATGGCATTTCACCAGCAATCGCAATTGAGGTAACCGGCGCTGACTCTTCTGAACTTAAATTTTTGTTCAGAAAGATACCGAACGATAATATAGCGACAATAACAGCAACAAAAAACGCAACGCCTAGCCAAAATGACCAGTGTAAGTTTGCTAATTCTTCCTTTAAAGGCAGTTGTTTATCCATTGCCGCAGCCATATTTTATAAAGCCTCTTGTGCGCTTATAGCGACGATTTCTGTCACTAATTCACTAAAGCTTAAGCCGTGAACTTTAGCGGCTTTGGGTACTAATGACGTTTCTGTCATACCAGGTACTGTGTTAACTTCCAATATCTGCCATTGATTTTGGCCATTGCGCATAATATCTACACGGCCCCAACCTTTTGCACCGGTTGCATTAAAAGCTCTCAAGGCAATATTTTGCACCTCTGCCTCATCATCTGCTGATAATGAACACGGACAATGATATTGCGTACTAGTTGATTTATATTTCGCATCGTAGTCATAAAAGTCGTGCGGCGTTTCCATATGAATCACTGGCAAAGGTGTTTGGCCCAGAATGGCGACGGTATACTCAGGGCCTTGCACCCAAGCTTCTACTAATACTTGTTGGTCGTAGTTAAACGCGGCCATCAGTGCTTGATGCAATTCTTCGCTATTATTTGCCTTTGACATGCCAATACTTGAGCCTTCATTGGCAGGTTTAACCATAACAACAGCGCCTAACAGCTGTGATATTTTTGCCGCGTCACCCGTTTGATAGTCAGACTTACTGACAATGGCAAAGGCCGGCGTAGGTAAGTTCATCGCTTGAAATACTTGCTTGCTACGAATTTTATCCATGGATAGTGCCGAGCCGAGCACATCAGAACCGGTGTAAGGTATATTCATATATTGCAGCGCACCTTGCACACAGCCGTCTTCGCCACCACGACCATGTAAGGCAATAAAAACACGGTCAATATCTAGAGTTGCTAAATCACTTAAGCAATAATTTTGAGTATCAATTAATTGCACATTAAAACCGGCTTGGGTTAAGCCTTTTGCCACCGCTTTACCTGAATTTAACGATACCGCTCTTTCTGCTGATGTACCACCATATAAGACGGCTAACTTTTGTTCTATTAAAGGCTTCATCATAATGCCACCGTTAATTTTTTATCTGTCGCTAACTTACCGGCAATAGTACCGATATTTCCAGCACCTTGAGTTATCACTATGTCGTTGTCACGTAACTGTGCTGCCAATAATTCAGCTAATTTGTCACTGTCGCTGACATAAATCGGTTCAATTTGGCCGCGTTGACGAATACTGCGCGCTAAACTTTTACTGTCGGCGTTGGCAATGGGCGTTTCACCTGCACCATAAACATCCAGTAAAAATAAACAATCTACCTCAGATAACACTTCGACAAAGTCTTCATAAAGATCACGAGTACGCGAATAGCGATGGGGTTGAAATACCATCACCAGTCGTTTTTCAGGCCAGCCATTTCGCATGGCCGCTATTGTGGCTTTAACTTCTGTTGGGTGATGGCCATAATCATCGATGAACATCATTTCGCCTTGCTCAGTGCGTAAAGTTGGCAATTGTTCAAAGCGTCGACCAATACCAGCAAAGTTTAGTAAAGCTTGCTGGATAGCGTTATCGGCAACACCTTCATCAATGGCAACGGCCACACCTGCTAAGGCGTTTAAAACATTGTGCTCACCTGGCAAATTAACGCTAATGGCCAAGGGCGCGTAGTCTTTGCGCTCAACAACAAATGAACTAACGCCAGCTGATTGTTGATATTGCGTGGCTCTTACATCGGCATCTTGACAAAAACCATAGGTAATAACCTGGCGACTAATGCGCGGTAATATTTCTCGCACCGCTGGATTATCTAAACACACCACGGCTAACCCATAAAAAGGTAAGTTGTGGAGAAACTCGATATAGGTGTCTTTAAGTTTCTCAAAATCACCTTGATAAGTCTCCATATGGTCTTCGTCGATATTGGTGATCACAGCAACCATAGGTTGTAGATGTAAGAAAGACGCATCGCTTTCATCAGCTTCTGCGATCAAATAACGGCTACTGCCTAAACGCGCATTGGTGCCCGCGCTATTAAGTAAGCCACCAATCACAAAAGTGGGGTCTAAATTTGCTTGAGCAAAAATACTGGCAATTAAACTCGTGGTGGTGGTTTTACCATGGGTTCCCGCAATGGCAATACCGTGGCGAAAACGCATCAGCTCTGCCAACATTTCAGCGCGACGCACCACAGGAATACGTTGTTGATATGCAGCAAGCAGCTCTGGATTTTCAGCATTAATCGCTGTTGACACTACAATAACACTCGCATCCTTTACGTTATCTTGATGATGACCTAAAGTAATTTTTGCACCCAAGGATGTTAGGCGCTTAACAACTTGGTTTTCACCAATGTCAGATCCGGTAATTTGATAGCCTTCATTTAGCAAAACTTCAGCGATACCGCCCATACCCGCACCACCAATACCCACAAAGTGGATGGTTTTGACCCGACGCATTTCTGGCATCCTGTTACTGGCATTACTTGATGCTGTATTGCCTAATTTTGTCTGGCTGTTGCTTGCTGTTGTCATTGCTTTACTCATGTTTTTGCCACCTCAATACAAGCTGTGGCCACCAGGTTAGTGGCATCAGCATGGGCAGCGTTGTGTGCAGCTCTAGACATCTGCTGCAGCACTTTATCGGATATAAACAAACTATTAAGCATTTGTCCTAGTGTTGTGCCGTTAAATTCTTTTTGGGCAATTAACTTTGCCGCGCCACAGTTAACCAGATACATAGCATTCTTGGTTTGATGATCATCAACCGCATGCGGCAAAGGCACAAATATAGCGGGCTTTGCTGCCATCGCTAATTCGGACACAGTGAGTGCCCCCGCTCGGCAAATAACTACATCAGCCCATTTATAAGCTGCTGCCATATCATCAATAAACTCTGTTACCTTAACCTTCTCTTCTGGTAAACCGTAATTTTGATAACTTTTTAATACTGACTCTTCATTGCCACCACCGGTTTGATGCCAAACATCAATACTTTGCACTTTAATTTGCTTCATCGCTTGTGGCACAACATCATTGAGTATTTTCGCACCTAAACTGCCACCAACCACTAATACTTTTTTGCTCGTTGCAGGTTTTTCAGGTATCACGTTTTCAATGGCAATAATATCGCTACGCAATGGGTTGCCAACCACCTTTGAGGTGACTCGATTGCTAAATGCGCCCGGAAAAGCGCTTAATGTTCGGGTGGCTAGATACGACAGAAAGCGATTACTCATGCCCGCAACCGCATTTTGTTCATGTAATACCAAAGGAATACCTAATAACCATGCTGCCACACCACCCGGTGCACTGGCATAGCCGCCCATACCCAGCACCGCATCAGGCTTAACCTTGCGCAGTATTTGAATTGACTGCAGGACAGATTGCAAAATTTTAAACGGTGTTTTCAACCACGTTTGCCAGCTTTTATTGCGCACGCCAGCCATGTTGATAAATGAAATGGGAAAACCATTTTTTGGCACCAATTCTGCCTCCATACGCTCAGCGGTGCCAAGCCAATGGATGTTCCAGCCTTGTTTTACTAAGGCTTGCGCAACCGCAATACCTGGAAATATATGACCACCGGTTCCACCTGCCATCACTAGCAGTGTTGGGCGCTTTACTTCATGACTTGTCTGTTCAGTCATTTTCGCTCTCAATAATTTTTGTTTGATGCACTTTTCTGGGTTTCTTTTTGGTGTCTTTATGATCACCCGTCGTGCGACTAGTGGCTTGAATACTTTGCAAGCGAATTTCGTGGTCAATGCGAATCAAAATCACTACAGCAAGGGTCATAATCATCATTGAACTACCACCATAACTGATCAGCGGCATTGTTAAGCCTTTGGTTGGTACTACACCGGCACTGGCACCGATATTAACCGCTGCTTGAAAGCAAAACCAGATACCGATGGCATAGGCAAAAAAACCTTCAAAATACTTTTTTTGATTAACCGCTTTTCGACCTAGTAATAAAGCTTTAAAAACCAAGGTCATACTTAACAGTAAAATAACACTAATACCGACAAAACCAAACTCTTCTGCCAGTACAGCCATAACAAAATCAGTATGTGCCTCTGGCAAATACTCTAATTTTTGTACGCTATTACCTAAGCCTTGACCAAATGTTTCACCGCGACCATAAGCCATCAGTGATTGAGTTAACTGATAACCACTACCAAAAGGGTCTTTCCATGGGTCAAGAAAGCCGGTTACCCGTGCCCAACGATAAGGCGAGAAATACGCTAACATGGTCAATAAAGTCATACCCACACCTGATATAGCAATAAACTGCCATAATTTTGCACCGGCTAGAAACAACAAACCAAACGTGGTGACAAACATCACAATAATGGTGCCTAAATCAGGCTGCATTAATAACAAAGCACTTAATAAACCAAAAACCATTAAAGGTTTGGCAAAGCCTTTAATATTTTCCATTACCTCATTGCGGCGCCTAACTAAGTAAGCAGACAAATAACAAAAGAAAAAAAGTTTAGCCGGCTCTGCCGCTTGTACCGTGATCAATCCGACGCTAATCCAACGGGTAGCACCATTAACATTTCGACCTATAACTAAAACAACCACAAGTAAAATAACAGCGATTAACAGCAGCTTACTGCTGTATTGATGCCAACAATACATAGGTATTTGCAAGGCAAAGCCGGCAACACCCAGACTGAGTATGATATAAATCATATGACGAATAATAAAATGAAACGGGTTGTCAAATAAACGTTCAGCAATAGGCATTGATGAACTTGCTACCATAATTAACCCTATGATATACATACTAAACGCAAGCACTATGTAACTACGGTCAAAGGTCTCTACCGTTTTTTCCTCGGCTTGCAACCATGACGGTATGGCCCATTGTGATAAATGAGCAAAGGATAGCGACATTACCTTTGCTCCTGATGCGTTAATACTGAGGTGATAAATACCACGCCCCGTTCGACATAGTTAGCAAACATATCTAAACTGGCACAGGCGGGGGATAGTAAAACCATATCGCCAGTCTTTGCCTGTGTTCTGGCCAGTCTTACTGCCGCGGCTAGTGAATCAACATGCGAGGTTTTATCGCCTTGGCTGGGTAATCTTAACGCGGCAATAGCAGGTCCATCTTTGCCGATCGTGATCAAGTAATCTACCTGTTGAGTTAACGCTTGAGATAATGGAGAAAAATCAGCACCTTTACCATCACCGCCGGCAATTAAAATCAGTTTATTCGCAGGTAAGGTAGGCGCTAATCCTTCAATGGCGGCCAGTGTTGCGCCAACATTGGTGGCTTTTGAGTCATTAATCCAACGAATACCATCGTTTGTTTCAATTACTTCACAACGATGTGCTAGGCCTTTAAAGGTCATTAAACTCGCCAACATGGCTTTTAAATCCCAACCGGCACATTTTCCTAACGCCAATACGGCTAAATAATTTAACGCATTATGAATACCTTGTAATGGCAATTCAGCTAAAGAACATAATGGCTGGTCACCTAACATTAAGTGGCTAATACCCTGATGCTCTGCAAGACCAAAATCACCCTTTTGTGCGGGGTCGCTACCAAAACTTAACCGCTGACTATCGCCATAACAGGCTTTAGGCAGAGTAGCCTTGTCATCACGATTATAAAGCGCATAGGTACAGTGTTGATAAATGCTTTGTTTGATTGCGCCATAGTTTTCAAGGGTTTTGTGACGATCTAGATGATCGTCACTTAAGTTCAATACGGTGGCGGCGAGTGCCTTCATACTTTTTATTGTTTCAAGCTGAAAACTTGATAGCTCTAACACAATAAAATCGGCAACTTCTTGATCTATTTGATCCAGTACAGGTAAACCAATATTGCCACCTAACTGCACGCGGTAACCTAAGGCATTACCAAGGTAATTTAACATTGAAACAACGGTAGATTTACCATTGGAGCCAGTAACCGCTAATATCGGCGTATCACTTAATCGGCAAAACAATTCAATATCACCAATAACATCACAACTTTTAGCTATGGCATGACGAATAGCAGGCTCAGCCATATTAATGCCTGGGCTGACAATTAAAATATCGGCTTGGGCTATCAATGCTTGCTCCCAATGGCCAAGCACTAAGGTATTATCAGCAAATTGCTGTTTAAAATCACCCGGAGAAATCGGCATTGCCCGACTGTCGTTCACAGCAAAAGAAATTTGATGGCGATGTAAAAAGCGCGCGCACGACAAGCCCGTGATCCCAATACCTAAGATCACGATTCGCTTATTGGCTAATTGCGTCGTTACCGACTGTTGCAATTGTCTATTCACGCGTCTATTTTTACCTTAATTTCAAGGTTGCTAATCCAACCAAGACTAAAACTAAAGAAATTATCCAAAAGCGCACAATCACTCTTGGCTCGGGCCAACCTTTTAACTCATAATGATGATGAATGGGTGCCATACGAAAAATTCGTTGCCCACGCAATTTGTATGAGCCTACCTGCAAAATAACCGAAAGCGTTTCTATCACAAAAACGCCGCCCATAATAAATAGCACTAACTCTTGCCTAACTAACACAGCAATAACACCTAGTGCAGCACCTAAAGCAAGTGAACCAACATCCCCCATAAAAACTTGCGCAGGGTAAGTGTTAAACCATAAAAAACCTAAACCAGCACCAACAATAGCGGTACAAACCACTACAAGTTCACTCGCTAAGGCAATGTGTGGAATATTTAAATACTCAGAGAAATTGGCATTACCTGTCATATAAGCAAATATCGCAAACGCACCTGCCACCATAATAGTTGGCACAATAGCTAGACCATCAAGACCGTCAGTTAAGTTAACGGCATTACTGGTACCGACAATCACGAAATAGACTAAGCCGATATAGAGCAAGCCTAACTGAGGCAACACATCTTTAACGAAGGGAATTAATAACGTGGTTTCTTCAGGGCCTTGAGCAAACTGGTATAAAAATATAGCGGTTGCTAAGCCGACTAGGGTTTGCCAAAAATACTTCCAACGGGCAATTAACCCATTAGAGTCTTTGCGAATAACTTTACGGTAATCATCAACAAAACCAATCAAGCCAAAGCTGAGCAAAACAAACAACACCACCCAAACATAGGTATTGGTTAAGTCAGCCCACAATAAAACGCTGACCACAATTGACGCTAAGATCAGGAGCCCGCCCATGGTTGGCGTACCCGATTTTACTAAATGACTTTCTGGACCATCGTCACGAATCGTTTGGCCAATCTGCATATTTTGCAGAGCATGGATCAATTTAGGACCAAAATATAACGAGATAATCAAGGCGGTAAGCGTTGAGATGATCGCTCTAAAGGTTAAATAAGAAAAAACATTAAAGAATGAATAATACGGGGTGAGATACTCACCTAACCAAAGTAACATTATGCCTGCTCCTGCATAGTCTGACTGTTATGCCATTTAATAATATCAGCCACTACGTATTCCATATGAGCACTGCGCGAACCTTTAACTAATAATGTCACTTGCTGTTCTTCATCTTGAAGTAACTGTTGTAAACGTGACATGAGTTTTTCTTTGCTACTAAAATGTTGTGCCTGTGTATTGCGCCCTCGATAAAAAGCATCAGTGGCATTTTGACTTAATACACCTAAGGTCAACAAATCATCAATCTCTTTACTTTTTGCATGCTCACCGACTTCTTGATGGTAGCGACGAGCTTCACCACCTAATTCCCCCATATCACCGAGAATGAGTATCCGGCGCCCTGAGTAGCTCGCCAATAAATCTGACGCGGCATTGATTGATTCAACATTGGCGTTGTAACTATCGTCGATTAGCTTAATTTTACTACTCAGTTGATGTAGATTCAAACGCCCTTTCACCGCAGCCATAGCGGCTAAACCCAAGCGAATATCATCTAAACTGGCACCAAACTCTAACGCTATCGTTGCAGCCGCAACTGCATTGCAGACGTTATGGTGGCCTGGCACAGTGAGTTCAATATAAGTATTACCGATTGGCGTTATTAACTGAAAACTCGCACAGCCGTTATCATCTAAGACTTCTTGATGACTATAACAATCTGCACTGCCTTGACAGGAAAAACGCCGTACTTGCTTGTCAGTTAAACGCCATTGCCACTTATCCGCCCACGGGGTGTTTTGGTTATAAATCGCAACACCACCGGCGTTTAAGCCAGAAAAAATTTCACCTTTCGCTCGGGCGACTCCACATAAATCGCCAAAGCCCTCTAAATGAGCCGCGGCGATATTATTAATCATGGCAACATCTGGCTTGACTAGCGCAGCAGTATAAGCAATTTCGCCAATATGATTAGCGCCTAATTCGACCACCGCAAAGTCATGTTTTTGCTCTAGTCGTAATAACGTCAACGGCACACCGATATCGTTATTAAAATTTCCTTTTGTGGCTAAAACATTGCCTAAACGATTTAAAATCGCCGCCACCATTTCTTTTACCGTGGTTTTACCGCTACTGCCGGTGATCGCCACGGTTTTTGGCGCCACTTTTGCTTTAACATAAGCCGCAATGTCGCCTAGTGCTTGATGGCTGTCTTTCACCACGATTTGCGCAATATTAAGCTTGTCTTGAGCTTGCTCAACAATAACAGCGCTACAGCCAAGTTCGCTGGCTTGAGTTAAAAATTTGTGACCATCAAAATTTGGTCCGTGCAAGGCTAAGAAAACATCACCGGCCTTTAATGCTCGACTGTCGGTACTAATGGCATTAATGGTGAGGTTTTCACCGATTAATTGGCCATTAACAGCTTGCGATAACTCAGTTAAGGATAAAGAGATCATAACGTTAGCTCTTTTTCTAGTGAGTAGAATGCTTTGACAATGGCGCGCTCATCATAATGACGTTTTTCATTGCCAAAAATAATGTAGTCTTCATGGCCTTTACCAGCACAAAGAATGACATCATCAGCATCGGCTTGTTTTAATGCCATTAATACCGCGGTTTTTCTGTCTAATATTTTTTCAAAGTGAGCAGTTTTGCCTAAGCCAGCAATAATATCAGCGGCAATAGCCTCAGGGTTTTCGCTGCGTGGATTGTCGTTGGTAATGATAATGTGATCGGCTTTACTTTCTGCCACCTTCGCCATTAATGCCCGCTTACCCACATCACGGTCACCACCACAGCCAAACACTAGCCATAACTTGCCATGACAGTGTAAGCGACAGGCATCTAACGCACTAGATAATGCGTCGGGGCTATGAGCATAATCAACCACAGTGGTTGGTTTACCCGCAGACGAAAAGGCTTCCATACGGCCCATAATCGGCACTAGTTGGCTAATCGCGCTAGTAATAGTGGTTAGTGCTATATTTTCGACCATCAATACGGCAATCGCCGCTAATAGATTTTCAACATTAAAATCACCTAACAACTGACTTCGAATTTCAGCTTGGCCTTGCTCAGTGTTGAGCGTGAAACTGACACCCTTAGTGTGGTGCTCAACATTAAGTGCTTGGGTAAAGCGCGGAAAGTTAGCGATATTTTCGCCTCGACCATAAACCACAACAGGCTGTAATCTTGGCCAATGGGCTAACCAACTTTGCGCTTGGGGGTCATCACCATTAATCACTGCCATTTGCTGATCATCACAGGTAAATATTGCTCGCTTAGCCGCCGCATATTCAGTCATGGTGTGATGGTAATCTAAATGATCACGGCTTAAATTAGTAAAAACTGCGGTGTTAAATAGATTTGCACTGACGCGTTTTTGCGCTAGGGCGTGTGATGATACTTCCATTGCTACATGGGTAATTTTTTCTTCAGCAAATAACGCCAGTAGTTGATGCAACTCTGTCGCACTCGGCGTCGTGTTTTCAATGCTTGTTAAGTGCGCAAGCTTGCCAGCACCATTAGTGCCGATAACCGCACAATTTTTCTGACAAGAATCTAATAAGTTGGCAATAATTTGGCTGGTACTGGTTTTACCATTAGTGCCGGTAATACCAATGACATTTAAATATTGCTGGGGCGCGTTATAAAACGCTTTTGCTAGCTCGAATAACTCATGGTTAAGTTGAAAGTAACTTAACACGGGTATCGCATTACCTGATGCCTGTTGACACCAAGTGAGTTGACCATGTTCTGATGACTCGGTAGTTTCTTGCAATATCATCGCACAATTGCCGGCCAGCGCCTGAGCCATATATTCGCGACCATCGCGCAAGCTGCCAATAACCGCACAGAATACATCACCGGCAAGCAGTGCTCGTGTATCGTTGACTAAGTTAGCCTTAGTAGCACTAGCTTGCTGATTGAAAAGCGCTTTAAGTTGGGTTAAATCATTTGCTGTTAGCGATATTGCACCCAAGCTTAATACTGCTTCGATAGCAGCAAAGTTTTTAGCAGCAAGGTTTATGGCTTGATTTGAAACCGTTAAAGCGTGATCAGACATGGTCACGCTCCTTAGGTGAATTTTTCGCTTTTTGCTCGGCTTGCACCGACGATACTCGAGTGTTGTCATCAGGCGGCACATTAAGTAGTCGTAGTGTGCCCTTCATAATTCGTGAAAAAACTGGCGCAGCCACTTCACCGCCGTGATATAAATCACCGCCTGGATCATTAATCACCACTACCACGGCAATTTCGGGATCTGATATCGGTGCTATACCGGCAAACAAGCCAACATAATCATCACCATAACCACCGGCAAATGCTTTAATCGCTGTGCCACTTTTACCGCCAACACGATAACCATCAACTTTTGCAACGGTATAGTGTTGATTAACCACATTTTCCAACAACTCGACAACATTTTGACTATTTTCAGCTGAGAAAATACGTTCATGTTTTTGCTTCGCTACCGATGCTGCATCTTGCTTTAAAATCGTTAAGGGCATTTTAATACCGCCATTGGCTAATGTGGTGTAAAAACGCGCCAACTGAATAGGGGTAATGGCTACGCCGTGGCCCCAAGACAAAGTAGCTAACTCAAATTTTGACCAACGCGGCCTATCGTGCATCATGCCCGAACTTTCACCGACCAGGCCAGTACCTGTGTCTTCAGAAAAGCCCGCGTCAAAAAATTTATCGATAAGGTAATTTTTTGGTACAGATAACGCCAACTTAGTGGTGCCCATATTAGAAGAGTGTACTAATAATTCTGACAGGGTAATTTTGCCAAGGTAACGTGCATCAGAGACACGACTGCCACCTAAGCGCATCCAACCGGGATAAGTATCAATAATGCTATCTTTTTTTATACTGCCAAATTCCAAGGCGGTTAGTACCGTTAGTGGCTTCATGGTTGAACCCGGCTCATAGATATCGGTAATAGCACGGTTACGAAAACGATGAGTCGCAACACCAGAGCGATTATTTGGGTTATATGACGGGCTGTTAACTAGCGCTAAAACTTCACCCGTATTGACATTGGTGACCACTGCCGAACCTGAGGTAGCTTTAAAAGCCTTCACTGCGCCCTTTAATTCACGATAAGCGAGTGCTTGAATACGTTGATCTATACTTAGGGTGATTTTTTCTGGTGGCGTGGCCGCTGTGACCGATAATATTTCTATTTTTCGACCTTTGGCGTCTTTACGATATTGTTTCTCGCCATTTTCGCCCGTCAGCAGTTGATCATAAACGCGCTCAACCCCTTCAATGCCTTTATTATCCACATTGGTGAAGCCAACAAGATGAGCACTTATTTCACCCGCCGGATAAAAGCGTTTAGATTCTTTGCGCAAATGAATGCCAGGAATTTTCAATTCTTCAATGTAAACGGCCATAGCGGGGGCAACTTTACGTTCAATATAAACAAAACGTTTACTTGGGTTTTCAGTTACCCTTGCTTTTAATTCACTAACGTCTTGGCCCAAGACATCAGCCAAAGCCTGCCAATGTTTTGTCATAGACAAGGCATTAGTATCAACAATAATTTTAGGATCAGCCCAAATCGTTTCTACTGGTACACTGATGGCAAGTTCATGACCATTACGGTCAACAATCGAGCCCCGTTGCACCGTTTTAGTATTGGTACGCAATGAGCGATTATCGCCCTGCTTTTGCAACATGTCAGGTTCAAACACTTGAATGTACGCTGTACGGGCCATCAAGCCAGCATAAATAAGCACAACAGCAGCTAGCACAACGTAAAAACGCCATGCTACCGTGTTTGGATTAAGTTGTGCTGGTTTTTTCATTGCCATACCCGTGGTAATAAATCATGGTAATTTAATAATAACTTCCGAGCTTGCATCTGGCCTTGTCATATTAAGTTGCTTTGCTGCACTGCTTTCTATCGCGCTGTGTTCGGCTAAGCTGTTTTGTTCTAATATTAAGTTGCGCCATTCAATTTCTAAGGCGTCACGCTCGGTTAATAAAACTTCAATGTTACTGGTTGTTTGTCGATTTAAGTGGGTAAAATAAATAACTGAAAACGCTGATATCAACACCAATAATAAAACGCCATAAATGGCTAAATGGCGTTGCATGTCATGCCAGATATCAAAAAATAATACCTCTTTTTTAGTTGCCATATTAACGCACCATGATTAGCGCGCCAGTCTCTGTGCAACCCTTAATACTGAGCTGCGAGAGCGAACATTCTCTTCCACTTCATCTTTACTGGGCTTTAACCTGCGACCAATTAAGCTCAAGTTTTTACCCTTATTCAATTCTTCTTCGCTAATGGGTAGACCCCGTGGCACTTTTCTGCCTTGCGAATGCTTTTTCATAAACTGTTTCACTAACCGATCTTCGAGCGAGTGAAAACTAATCACAACCAAACGACCATCGGTGGCCAATACCGACAAAGACGCAGACAATACTTTTTCAATTTGCTCTAACTCACTATTAATATAAATGCGAATCGCTTGAAAACTACGTGTTGCCGGATGCTTTTTCATTTCTCTTTGTGGTGCTGTTTTCTTAATTAACTGCGCTAATTGTCCAGTACGTGTCAGCGCAGTTTCTTCGCGCTCGTCAACAATGGCATTCGCAATTCGCCAAGCATGTTTTTCTTCACCAAAAGTTCTTAACACCCAAGTAATATCTTCAACGTCGGCCACTGCTATCCACTCAGCAGCTGTTTGGCCACGTGTGGTATCCATTCGCATATCGAGTGGGCCGTCTTTCATAAAACTAAAACCACGTTCTGCTTCATCAAGTTGCGGGGAGGACACGCCAAGATCAAGTAAAATGCCGTCTATTTTTTCAGTTAACTGATGCTTATCAGCAATCATCTGTAAATCAGCAAACCCGTGATGTTCGATAATAAAACGCTTATCGGCGGCATATTTTTTTGCCGCTTCTATCGCGGTTAGATCTCTGTCAATCGCGATTAAGCGTCCGTTAGGACCCAAATTATCAAGAATTAAACCTGAATGTCCGCCACGACCGAAGGTACAGTCGATATAAGTACCCTCTGGTTTTATCGCTAATCCAGAGATTGACTCGGCCAGTAAAACTGAAATATGTGCATTATCATGTTGCATTATAAATTTATCAACGCCATCTAGTTATCATTATTTTCATTGAAAGATTTATCATAAAGATAAATCAAGTAATCGGTCAGTGAGCTCTATTTCACCTGACTGAAGTTGTGCAATGCCTTGCTGCATTTGGTTTTGCCAAGCGCTATCATTCCAGATTTCAAACTTTCTCAACTGACCTACCAACATCAAGTTTTTTTTCAAGCCTGCATGTTGGCGCAGTGGACCATGAATTAATAAACGGCCACTTTTATCGATTTCGCAATCTGAGGCATTACCTAATAACACTTGTTGTAATAAACGCTCTTGTGGATTCATACTCGACAATTCACAAAGCTTTAATTCTATTTCTTCCCATTCGGGTAGTGGATATAACAATAAACACGGATGTTGAATATCTACAGTGCAGACCATTTTTCCTTGGCAATCAGCAAATAGCTCTTCGCGATACCGAGTAGGTATAGTGATCCTATTTTTGCTGTCGAGTGTTATTGCACTAGTGCCTCTGAACATAATCCACTTTATTATCCACTTTAATTGTTTTGGGATCACCTGTGATCCACTAATTCCCACTTTTTACCACATTGTTACAGTTTAGTGAGTAATGCAAACTTATGTCAAGTAAAGTTTTTTGTAAATCCATAGCGCTGAATGCCTGTAAATAAAGGCTTTAAGGGAAGTGAATGAAATTGTGCACTTTTGTGGTTCTGACGCCCAATGTAGATTGGAAATTAATTTTTTGACACTAAAAAAGTCATTTTAGTGTCAACAATTAGTGACAATAAACCCACTCTTTTCAACTGGAAAAATCTGCCTATTCAAGTGGCGCGGGTATATAAATTAAAGTTTTCGCCCTTTAACTTTATCGCTAGTTTATCACCTAAGGCAAATAGTTCTGGGCTATAAAAGCTCAATTGTGAGAAGACTAGTGCGCTATCTTGCTCAATACTACTGAGTAAATAGTGATAGCCTTGTTCGGTTACGCCGATATGTTCAACGATGACATTACTGCCCAGTTGTTCGCATAACTCGATATTATTGGGTTTAACCAATAATTGATAATTAAGTGTCGAGTCAGGCTTATTATCTACTGGTGCATTAACGATGGCACTAGGCGCTAATTGACCAATTAAGCTGGTTACTGGCGCGTGATTATAATCCGTCAGTAATGCTACCGGCAGCCAACTACCCAGTTGTAAAAAGTCAGCTACTTGCCAACTATTAGGCTGCTGGCAAACCTTAGCAGGAGAGCCAATTTGTAGCACCTTACCTTGATGCATAACGGCAATTTTATCCGCAAAGGTGAACACTTCATCTTTATTATGAGTAACAAAAATAGCGGTCATACCCAAACGCTTTAATAACTGCCTGATTTCAATCATTAATTCATTACGTAACCTAGCATCAATATTTGAAAAAGGTTCATCAAGTAATAATAAGCTAGGTTGTGGAGCTAAAGCACGGGCGATAGCGACTCTTTGCTGCTGCCCACCAGATAATTGATGCGGGTAACCTTGTCCAAACTCAGTTAATTCAAGTAAAGTCAGTAACTCTTTACAGCGTTTTGCTTGCTCTGTTTTTGTTAATTTTTTCAGGCCAAAGCAAATATTTTCATTAACGCTAAGGTGAGGGAACAAAGCATAGTCTTGAAATATCATCCCGATATTACGCTGTTCTGCCGGCAACATATCAGCAGTACTGATTTTTATTTGCTGATTATTGCTGGCGTTAATTTCAATAGTGCCCGCACTTTGTGCGACAAAACCAGCTAAGGTGTTTAGTAAGGTAGTTTTGCCACAACCACTAGGGCCAACCAGTCCTAATATTTCACCTTTAGCCAATGATAAATCAACTTGCGTTAAAATCACTTTTTCTTGTAATTCAACGACTAAATTTTCAATATTAATCAGTGGTTTCACTTGCTGTCCTTCTGGCGGTTGAGAATAATAATCGGCAATAAACCAAACAAGACAATTAAGATAGCGCCTAACGCGCCCTGCTCTAGACGTTCATCTGAGATAAGCTGATATATCTGCGTACTCAAGGTTTCAAAGTTAAAGGGTCGCAATAAGAGTACCGCAGGTAACTCTTTCATGGCTTCAACAAAAACTAACAACCAAGCCACCAAAATAGATGACTTTAATAACGGCAGATGAACACGAAAAATAGCTGAAAAGGTGGTTACACCTAAGCTCGCTGGTGCTAAATCAAGTGATTTTGGGATTTGGTCTATACCCGCACTAATAGTACCGTTGGCAATAGCTGAAAACCTGACGATATAAGCAAAAACAATAGCAAAAACCGTGCCTGACAATATCAACCCAGGGGCGGTAAAACCTAACGCTTTAGCCACGTCGTTAATAGCATGATCTAATGGGCCAAAAGTGGCGAGCATGGCCATCGCAAGCACAGTACCTGGAATAGCATAACCAAAACCAGAAATTTGCACTGGCAACATCCGAAAACGGCTTTGATGTAAACGTTGAAATAAAGCCAGTACTAAGGCAATGAACGTGGCGATAGTAGCGGTATAAGTCGCAATTTCAATACTGTTTTTACCGGTAGCAATTAATGCCACAAGCTGTTGGTAATCGGCATAATCTATCACCATTACTAGCAATAAAATAACCGGCAATAAAAAACCCGCAAAGACTAAAAACCAACAAAATATACTGCCAATGATTTGCTGAGCAAGACTAAGCTGCTTACGCTGGTGTTGGGTATTTGGCCGGCTTGATTGATGTCGCTGCCCCGCTCTAGCGCGTTGCTCTGCGACGACAATAAATAAAATAAATAACATCAAGACGCTGGCTAATGCGTTAGCGGCGGCAAAATCATTGTAGCCAAGCCAAGTATCATAAATAGCTGTGGTTAACGTACTGACAGCAAAATATTGCACAGTGGCAAAGTCGGCTAATGTTTCCATGGTGACTAACGCTAATGACACGGCAATAGCCGGACGAGCTAAAGGTAAAGTCATCTGAAAAAAACTTTGTCGCTCGGTGCAACCCAATAACCGACTTGCTCTTAACAGGTTACGGTCTTGTTGCTCAAAAGCGGTGCGTGTCAACATGTAAACATAAGGAAACATAACCAAGGCAATAACAACGGCTGCACCACCTAGGGTTCTAATATCAAAAAAGTAATAATCATTGGGTGATTGCCAATCAAACCACGCACGCAATAACCGTTGCACAGGGCCAGCATAATCAAATAAATCGGTATATAGATAAGCGACTAAATACGCTGGCATTGCGAGCGGTAACATCAGCAACCATCTTAACTGCTTGCCCATAACAATATTAGTTTGGCTAATAAGAGCGGCTGCTGGCACACCAAAGCAAAATGATAACAAGGCCACCAATACCCCAAGTACCAGGGTATTACGGATATATTCAGGTAATACCGTGGCCCATAAATGGCTAAAAAGATCGCTGGACGCATTAATGCTGCCCAATAACATCACCACAATGGGCGACATTAAGGCTAAAGCAAAAAACCAGCTGAAGAATTTCCAACTGGTGTTTTTATTACCGGTGAGCACGAGGCGAGAACTTAATGATAAGCGCTATAAATCAAACTTTGCTTTATCCAGCAAAATCAAAGCGGCTTTACGGTGTTTAGCAATAGTTTCTAGCGGTAAACTGTCGGCTTTGAACTGTCCCCAAGAAGCGACTAATTTAGACGGTTTTACGCCTGGGCGTACAGGATATTCCATGTTGGTTTCCGCATACATTTTTTGCGCCGGCGCTGACACTAAAAAATTCATTAATGCTAATGCATTGGCTTTATTTGGCGCGTATTTTGCCATCGCCATTCCGGAAATATTAATATGGGCACCACGATTACTTTGATTCGGGAAATTAATATAAACCGCCTCAGCCCAAAGCTTTTGTTTTTCATCTTTGAGCATATTACCAAAGTAATAACTATTACCTAACGAGATGTCACATAAGTTTTGGTGAATGGCTTGCACTTGTGCGCGATCACTGCCTTGTGGTTTACGCGCTAAATTGGCTTTAACTTTTTGTAACCAAGTCAGCGTATCTGCTTCACCGTGTTCTGCAATCATAGATGCCACTAAAGCAACATTGTAAGGATGCTTACCACTGCGTGTACAAATTCGACCTTGGTATTTTTCATCAGCAAGATCTTCATAATTGAAGTCAATTTTACCTAATCTTTTTGCTGAGTAAATATTTCGTACCCGTGTAGTTAAGGCATACCAAGTATTGTCAGCCGCTTTAAATTGCGCAGGAATTGCCGCACTTAATTCAGCAGATTGAGTCGATTGTAATAAGCCATTATCTTTTAATTCAATTAAACGGCTAATATCTGTGGTTAATAAGATATCTGCCGGACTGTATTCACCTTCACGCGATAGGCGTTCGGCCATACCTTTTTTGGCAAAAACTACATTAACCTTAATACCACTTGCTTTAGTGAATTCATTAAATAAAGGTTCAACCAGAAACGGTTGGCGGTAAGAGTAAACATTAACCTCGTCAGTTGCTGACACATTAAAACTTGCCGCTAAAAGTGCAACTAATACCAAAGGAGAAAATAAGATTTTATTCAACGTGAAGCCCGCCTAAATAATCATAAAATTGATGAATTTGTATTTTCCGTCAGACTAATGAAGATACTGATCACTGTCAAGGTTTTTGAGAATTATTCTCATTCAACTTTCATGCGATTTTTACTAAAACTTTACTCAACCAGAAAGATAAAAAGTTGTTCAGGAAAACTCATCAGCATGCCCGCTTAACTATTGGCTATTGGCTCATTTTAGCCTGTAAAAAATCCTGAGCTGATGCATTGAGGCAACGATTAGAAATATAGTGTCTAAATGAATTATGACTAATTAACCAACCATGATCTGTGGGGGTTATTTGCTCTATATCACTAAACTTCATCTTGTTGTCGTTATAAAATGACGATATATGCACACTGTCTGCATTGATTTTTAAGCTCACCTCAGCTTTCGCCACTTTACTTAACATCTGACGTGCAACCCACCAGGCTTTTTTATAGCGACTGCTGACAATCTCTAACAAGCCTAAAGAGAAAATAAACCAAGCGGCATACGGATTAAGTTCGGAGAACATCACCAACACTGCGCCTATCAGTAGCAAAAATGCGCCTTTACGATATAGCGCAGCGAAAGTTGGCGCTGGTACCGATTCATCATAGCATTCACTAAAATGAGATTTGTCTAATATAAATGTTGTTTGATAGCTAAAGGACTGAGTCATAGTGCCGTTATGTTTAATGAAGTTATCCGCATTTTACCAATATTTTGGCATTATACTAGTGCCATTAACTTTGTGATTTTGTTGTGCGCAGGCAAAATAAACCAAGCCGGTTCACTTTATTGCTAATCTGGAGTTTATCCCCGTTCCACTTCAGGAGCCAGTGTCGAAGTTAGGCTAGCAAATCAGCTTAAAGGGTGATTAAGAAAGTCGAGACTAAAGCTTTTGATTTATCATCCGCTTTGTCAACATAACTTTGTTAGCATAACAGCGGCATCAACAAAATTTAGGCAACAAAAAACCGCGTTAAACGCGGTTTTTAAAGCCAAAATTATAACAAATTAGCCGTTGATATAATCAACACCTTCTTTGATATCAGCTTTTAATGTTGCAAGCATGTCATCTTTTGCTTTTTGTTCAAATGCACTTAGCTCGCCGTAAGGTAATATTTCAGCAATACCATTAACACCTAAACGTATTGGGTGAGCAAAATATGCCGCATCGCCGCCTTCAACGTCTACGTAAGCGTAATCAACAACATCTTCACCTTGTAAACCTTTAACTAAAGATAAGCAAAAACGAGCAGCAGCAGCGCCCATTGATAGTGTAGCAGAACCACCACCGGCTTTAGCATTGACGACTTCAGTACCGGCATTTTGAATGCGAGGTGTTAAAGCCGCAACTTCTTCATCAGAGAAAGTCACACCTTGAACTTGTGAAAGTAGTGGTAAAATTGTGGTACCTGAATGGCCACCAATTACTGGGATTTTAACTTCACTTACGTTCAAGCCTTTTAATTCAGCAATGAAAGCTTCAGAGCGAATAACGTCAAGCGTTGTAACACCAAAAACGCGGTTTTTATCGTAAGTACCGGCTTTTTTGAAAACTTCAGCAACAATTGGCACAGTACCGTTTACTGGATTAGTAATAATACCGACTAACGCTTTAGGGCAGTTTGCAACAATGCCTTCTGCTAAGGTTTTAATAATACCGGCATTAACAGCAAATAAATCTGCACGGTCCATACCCGGTTTACGTGGCATACCGGCTGGAATAATAACAATGTCAGCTCCAGTAAGGGCACCGGCTAAATCATCAGCACCAAAACCAGCAACTTTTACTGCTGTTGGGATGTGTGATAAGTCAACGGCAACACCTGGAACAACGGGTGCAACGTCATATAAAGATAACTCAGAACCTGCAGGTAATTGAGTTTTTAATAGTAAAGATAACGCTTGGCCAATACCACCAGCAGCGCCTAGCACAGCAACTTTCATTCGATGTCTCCAGAAATTTGAGTAATTACGTAATAATTTGTCGGCCAAAAGATATAGTAAAAATGGCCAAAAAACAATGATTTTACCAAACAGATTAATTTATTGTACAATTTATCGCCTCTGAATGAATTTAGCACAAGCAAAATATTTTATAGATAATTATGCTTGAATTCACGCTCTGAGTCGCCTTACCTAGTGTATTCATTCAGCGGTATATTAGGTTTTTTTCAAGGTGATAATTTTACAACTAAATAGCCAAAGGGCCAGTTTATAAGACTTATGTTCGGTATTATTGATGTTAATAAAGATCCCACACACCCACAGTTTTAATCTTGAACTGTAAACCTGTGCCTCTAACCTTACATGCTCAATAACTGAGCAAGATAGGTATAATCCTATACGGTTAAATTTTTTTCTGCTCAACTTAACTTAGTCAGCCTCATAGAGCTGGTAGACTGAGTATTATTAATCTGTATTGACTTATAAGGATAACGTATAATAAAAATTATGAAATAATACTTAGGTCTTAAGTAAGTATTATATATCAATATTAATCGACCCTAATTTCTATCAAGTAATGGACCTATATGAGCGGACAACAAAAACAAGAAGCTTTAGTACAAGCGTTCAAAGATTTATTAAAGCAAGAACAATTTAGTTCACAAGCTGATATTGCCGAAGCCTTAAAATCTCAGGGCTTTGAAAATATTAGTCAGTCAAAAGTATCGCGTATGCTAAGCAAGTTTGGTGCGGTACGAACGCGTAATGCCCGGCAAGAAATGGTTTATTGCTTGCCGGCAGAATTGGGTATGCCTACGGCTAAAAGCCCACTCAAACAATTAGTACTCGATATTGAACACAATGAAGTTATGGTGATTATTCGAACGAGTCCAGGTGCGGCGCAATTAATCGCGCGCTTGCTCGACAGTTTAAGTAAAAGTGATGGTGTACTCGGTACTATTGCTGGTGATGATACTATTTTTATTGCCCCGACTGACGTTAAAGCAATTAAACAAACCATTGCTAAGCTTGAAGCTTTATTTTTGAAAAATTTAACTTAAGTCTTTAATTCAGGATTGGGTTTACTTATTAGGTTTAATTCTTGGGTTTAATTAGGTGTCGCTCAACGCTATATTTATCTGCCAAACCATATAGCGTTGGCACTAAAATCACCAGCGTTAGTGACCAAGCTGTGCCAAAAAATTTAAGCTAGGTACAAAAAATGCGGCTCCTGTTTCCGCTTGTGTATACTTGAGCAGATGGTCACTATGGCCATGAGCATCACCAGCAACCATACTTTTTAGCATCAATTCAAAAGGCTCAGGCGAGTGACAATAAGCAACGAAGAACAAGCCTTGGAGCTTCATATCACCATACGGCATACTTTGGCGTAATATTTCAAGGTTATTGCCGGCACTGTCTTTTAAATTAACCCGCTTAATATGCGAAGATGGCGCTTTATTTTCTTCTGAATACTCATCATTGTTCACTTTAGTACGTGAGAAAACGTCTTCTTGTTCTTTAACTTCCAATGAGTTCCACAAATTTAAGTTATGGCGATAACGCTGAATATGCAGGTAACTACCGGCAGAAAATTCGGCATCTTGTGCGTCAGTGATCAGCGCAACACGACGACGGTGATGGCCTTGTGGATTTTCAGTGCCATCAACAAAGCCAGTTAAATCTCGACCATCTAAAAAGCGAAACGCTCGAACTTGCTCAACTAATTCGACACTATCCGCTAATAATTGACAAACTTTTGTCGCAACAATATGATTTACGTCAGCTCGGTCACCACGGATTTCGATATAAAGATCATAGTTATTTACTGGCGCGGTGCGGTCTTCCATCGCCATTTCTGGAAATTGGCGTAAATGCTTAGGCCGTCCTTGCGGGTAAAGTTCATCCCAAAAGTTTGTGCCAATCGCAATAACGCCAGCTAAATTGGCTTCTGAAAAACGATCAGCATATTTATCCAATAAGGCGGGTAAGCGCGACAGTGCTTTACGTAAAAATAAATTCTTATCATCTAATGCATTAAATAATAAATAATATCCGTGAAGGCTGGGCTCTGCACAAACACCAAACTGCTCTCTTGCCATCTAACAATCCACTCATAAACATATCGGTTAATAACTTAATCTTACACACTTTATGGCTAATGGTAGTAGAAGTTTGATAAATATTTCCAACCCTTGCTCTGTTATAAATAATTAAGCTGAGTGTTGAGCAATAAAAATAATAAAAACCTGTGTAAGTTAATACACAGGCTTTTATTATTTTTCAAGGGCTTAATTAACTTAAGTTACTTAGCCACGAGTAAACTCTGGATAGGCTTCCATACCACAATCAGATTGATCACAACCTTCATATTCTTCGTCTTCGCTGACTCTGATACCGATAACTTTTTTCAGCACAAACCAGACCACAAAACTAGTAGAAAACACCCAAACAAAAATGGTTGCAGCACCAATTAATTGCCCGCTAAAGCTTGATGCACTATTGGTTAACGGCACTAATAATAAGCCCAGTAAACCAACCACGCCGTGTACTGAGATAGCACCCACCGGATCATCAATTTTTATCTTATCTAAGCTGATGATGGATAACACCACCACAATACCTGCAATAGCGCCAAACAAGGTTGCCTGAATAGGTGTCGGTGTTGATGGCTCAGCCGTAATCACCACTAGCCCTGCCAAGGCACCATTTAACGCCATAGTTAAATCTGCTTTTTTAAAGAGCAATTTAGCTAAAACTAACGCCGATATTGCACCTGCCGCTGCAGCTGCATTGGTATTGAGAAACACCATAGCGACTGAGTGTGAACTCGCAATATCGCCAAGCTTCAATACTGAACCCCCGTTAAAGCCAAACCAACCCATCCATAAAATAAATGTTCCTAATGTTGCCATTGGCAGGTTTGAGCCTGGTATTGCATTTATTTGGCCATTTTTACCGTATTTACCTTTACGTGCTCCTAACAATAAAACACCCGCTAATGCCGCTGCTGCACCTGCCATATGTACGATACCTGAGCCAGCAAAATCAGAAAAACCCAGTTCAGATAGGGTATATAAACCAAAAACAGCATTCCCCCCCCAAGTCCAGCTTCCTTCCATTGGGTATATAACGCCCGTTAACACGACCGCAAAGGCTAAAAAGGCCCATAGTTTCATGCGCTCAGCTACTGCACCAGAGACAATTGACATGGCAGTGGCAACAAAAACTACTTGGAAAAAGAAATCAGATGCCGCGGAATATATTGCTGCACCGGTAAAACCATCTTCTCGTGCTGAAAAGTCTTCTAATACCTTGGCGGGATCAACCGTTTCAATGCCTGATAAGAACATGCCGCCGCCATACATAATGTCGTAACCAACAAATAAGTACATCATGCACGAAATCGCATAGAGTGCGACATTCTTAGTCAAAATTTCTGTGGTGTTTTTGGCTCGAACTAAACCGGCTTCTAACATTGAAAAGCCTGCCGCCATCCACATTACCAAGGCGCCACAAATGAGGAAATAAAAGGTATCCATTGCGTACTGAAGTTGAAAAATATTTTGTTCCATGATTTTGCTCCTATATCGCTTCTACGTCTTGTTCACCAGTACGAATTCGCACGGCATGCTCAAGGTCATAAACAAATATTTTGCCATCACCAATTTTACCTGTATGTGCTGCTTCTGCGATAGCATCAACTAACCGTTGCACAACATCATCATTGACCGCAATTTCAAGTTTGACTTTCGGGAGAAAATCTACTTGATATTCAGCTCCCCGATATAATTCGGTATGCCCTTTCTGGCGACCAAAGCCTTTTACTTCAATGACCGTTAGGCCTTCAATACCTATTTCAGAAATGGCCTCTCTAACGCCATCAAGCTTGAATGGTTTTATAATTGCACTTACTAGTTTCATGTTGTTATTCCCTAATTATCATTAACTAATACTTATCAATCTTCATGCCAACTAAAATACCTTATAAAAACAGATAGATAAGATTTTTTAGGTTAATACTGCCGCACCAGGATAGTGCGTATGAAATTTATTTGTCAGCTACTGGTGCAATATTTTCAGCAAGAGAAATTAGCCCCAGACAATGAAAAAAGCGCTAAGTGAGTAAGGCTTAATAGCTAGCTTTGTCTACCAACTGATATATCAGACATGAATGTAAAAACTAACGACCTAATGGCATTAAGCTAACGGGTGAGGTTTTCAGTGAGGTATTAAAATCTAATATTCAGGGAGGCGTTGAGGTTTTTTTCAAACCAAAGGCCATTAAATAAATGTCGGCGCTAGCGCTTACTTAATGACTAAAGACTTGTCTTGAGACTTATATTGATGCATGCAAGGTATCAATATAAGTTGTGGTTAATCTCTTATAAACAATGAAATGGCATAACAATTAAAAAATCATTGCAGCGCCTGGATTTATAATGGCCAACATACTTAAACGCTCAAAGTCACAAAAATTGATTGCCTCTTGTATCGTGTTTTCATCTATCGGTAATTGCTGCAAGGCCTCTTCGCTTAATAACAACTCAATAGGATACGAACTGCAATCAAACTGGCTCAACATAATGCGCTTTGCTAGATATAAGAGTTTAGTTTCATCTGTGCTGTAAGAGAAATCACTATTGTCTTGATTACGAAGAGGTTCGATCATGCAATACGGTAATTGCCATTGCTTTAAAAGTTCAGCACTGCATTCACCGTAAGTAAAACCAAGTTCATCATGTTGCTTTTCCCAAGGGAGCTGGGGTGAAGAAAAATTGTTAGCCGCTAATATTTTTTCTGGAGATATTTGCTGAACAACAAGCTCACCCAAGTTATGTAGTAACCCGATAATAAACAAGCGTTCAGCATTGGGGATATTAAGTTTGCTGCCGATGTATTTGACAATGAGCGCACAATCAACACTTTTACACCAAAAGTCATCTAAATAGTCCTGTTCAACATTCAGCGTTTTAAACGTGCGGTTAGTAAAAAAAGCTATCACTAAATTATAAACTTCAGTGATTCCCAGTACGAGTAAGGCTTTAGAGATTGTATCAATTTTTCTTGGATAATTAAAAAATGAGCTATTGGCAAGTTTTAAAATGGTGGCCACTAATGCCGGGTCCACAAGAATAACATCGGCAATATCGTCAATCGTTGACTGTTCATCATCAATCAATTCTTTAATGCGGACAAAAGAGTCTGAAAGTACAAATATTTCACCGGCTGCTTGTGCATAATCGTTCACATTCTTCATAATGATCCTAACATCTCTTTTATTGCTATAACTCACGTAGCGGTATAATTAAACTGACCCGTAATAGTCACAATTATAGTCTAGCCTAAGTAAATTGATTATCCTGACAATAATTAACTTACCTGCAAACTAACATGATATGAAGTAAATTTACGTAAATTAATCACACCCGTTTCAAAAATCAAGTATTGCCCTTTTATCCCGAGTAAAACACCTTTAACTTCGGCTGTTTTATCAAAATTAAAGGATGATATTTTTGTTAAATATTGCTTAACGGGGAAATGCAAGTTAACCACATCTTCATCCAACTCAGTCACGGCATCAGCACCATATTTTAAGCTAACACTTGCCAGTTTCTCGGCGATTTTAGGCTTGAGTTCTTCAGCAATAACTTTTAAATCTATCGCTTCTGCACTGCCTTTAAGCATCGCCCGCCAATTGGTTTTATCCGCAATAAATTCAGCTAAAGCAATTTCTACTAGCCCTGATTGTAAGCGTGTGCTGACTTTAAAGATAGGTAATGCTTGAGTAGCACCCTGGTCAATCCAGCGCGTTGGAATTTGTGTATGACGGGTAATGCCGACCTTTAAACCTGAGGTATTGGCGAGATAGACATAATGCGGGATCATACAATTACTTTCGCCCCATTCTGGCTCTCGACAAGTGCCTTGTTCAAAGTGGCAAGTTTCTGGTTTCATGATACACATGTCACATTGCGCAAGTTTTTGCATACAAGGAAAACAATAACCCTGAGCATAACTTTTTTTGACTTTTCTGCCACAATGCTGACAATCTATATGACCACTAAAATTCAGCGTTAGGTGCTTGCCTATCAGTGGATTTAACTCAACTTCTTGCTCACCAAGCACCATACGGTAATTTACCGTACCATCTGCCGCTAAATCCGCACGCATTTTGCGTAAAGCACCTGTTTCTGTTTGCAACATATCTCAACCTATTATTTTTTCAGGCACCAATAGTATAAAAATCGCCAACTAGCGGCCAGTATTAATTCATTTTTATCTCGAATCTCAACAAAAAAATTGCGAAAATGAATTATTAGTTCTCTGATCAGACTTTATTACTATGTGGTACGTTTATTTTCTTCGTTGTGCCGACAATAGCCTTTATGCGGGTATTACCACCTCACTTGAACGACGGGTACTTGAGCACAACGAATGTAACAAAAAAGCGGCAAAATATACCCGAGCTCGCCGTCCGGTAACTCTAGCTTACGCTGAATCTCAACCAAATCGACAGCAAGCAAGTCGTCGCGAGTATCAACTTAAGCAACTTAGCAAGCATAATAAAGAACAACTCGTTGATAGCTATTCGCTGCAGCTGTTAGCTTAAAGGCCCTTTTTTTACTGGTCTGCTTTGTCAGTTAAATGTTAATAAGCTTCGATTTTAACTAAGCATACTGATAGAATAGCACCGATTTCAATAGCTTAAAGTGATGACAAAACTCCATGTTTTTAGAGAATTATTGCCGAATTTCGGATGATAAAATTAGTTTCACACGTCAACAGGCGAGTGATTTTGCTAAACAAGTTGCTGACGACTTTAATCCTCTACATGACATAAACGCTAAACGTTTTTGTGTTCCAGGTGACTTACTGTTTTCATTAATATTAGAGCGCGCAGGATTACACCAAGAAATGAGCTTTAGATTTTCTGGTATGGTCACAGACGCAACTATACTAAATATTCCAACAGAAATTAGCAGCACCGCGCGTATTATTGACGATAAGCAAAAAGAATATTTGAATATATCGGTTGCCGGTAATTACACAAAAAACAGCAAGTCGATTGAAGCGTTAACGCGCGCTTATGTTGAATTTTCAGGACATACTTTTCCACATATTCTGGTCGACTTAATGCAAAAAAATAAGGTGATGATCAACCCAACTCGCCCTATGGTTATGTATGAAAGTATGTCTATTAAACTTGATAAGCTTGATTTTCAAGATATCACCTTACGTTTATCTTCAACCACTTTAGCGATAGAAGGCAGACGCGGTAAAGCCTGTTTATCATTTGATTTAGTTTCACAAGGAAAAATCATCGGCCACGGTAAAAAGTTCATGCTCTTAAGTGGCTTGCGAGACTACTGCCAAGAGACCGTTGATAATATTGTCACGCAATATAATAATACTAAAGCCCAGTATATCGCCCAGAAAAGTTAACGCTATATAATAAAAGTGAGTCATTGAGATTAAAGCTAATGACTCACTACCATTAGACCTTAAACTAAGCACTATGCAAGCGGTTGCTATCACATTTCACCTGCTGTTAACGACCTAATTTTCTCCCCAACCAAGACAAACCTTGATCTGTTTTTACTGCCGCTTGACGAAAATAGCCTTGGCTTTTTTTTAATGCTATTTTTGCCCACGGGTATTCCAAACTTAACATAGCTAAACCCAGCGGTATAAAAATCACCGCAGGGCCAGGCAGTAAGATAAAGACCATACCGAGCAATAAGCATAAAAAACCTAGCATAATGCTTGCGATGCGCTTTATTTTTAACAGTCTATTTTTTTGCATACTTTACGCCCTCTTTACTGTTAACTTGTCTATTTAACAAGCCTATTTAACAAGTTAAAAGCAAAAGCCGTTCCAAAAAAATTATCATTAGTTATCAATTAACTAAATTAAAAACACCTTGAAGTCATGATGCTCAACTGGTGTAAAAGACAATCAATTAGTGAATATTACAAACACCAGCTTAATAGCTTTTTTCAAATTCAGTTTGTTGGCTACGCTTGTCTTCAACACATTTAGCAAAATCTTGTATAGATTTTGGTCGAGCACACTTTTTCGCTGGTTGATAAAATACCAACCAAGCCCGTAACATTTCACCTTGATACTTTGAACGCATCACTAGAGGATTCTTGCTAGCAAAAGGCACTAAGGCTTTACTATTTTTGTATAGCTTAAGGGCAGCGGATTGGCTACGAGTTTTATTTTTTGTTTTCTTACTCGTGACCTTTTGCTTTGATTTTTTCTCTTGCTTGGATTTGGATTTGGATTTGGATTTGGACTTAGCTTTAAGTTTACCGGTTTCACATCGCCACCATCTATCGCGTGCTTTAGCTTCTTTGCTCGACAAACTATGACTGCGTTTATGTGTATTGGCTTGGCGTTGTTGCGCTTGAATATGATCGAGTTTTTGGCGATAGCCTTGGCAGTGTTTTTTCCCAGCTGTCACCGAAAATGAAGCGCATAAAAACATCAATATTAGGCTAGAAAGCATTATCCGTTTCATCGACTATCATCCATTAAATTATATTTTATGCAAAAGTGTAGTCAACATTGAAGAAATTTCGACCTTAAATAATTGTTTTCCTAACGTATTGTTTAAGTATTTTTTAAGTAAGTAAGCAAACGAATAGCCCAAGATGCTGAAATGCTTCTATACTATCTTTAAAGCTTCCCAAAATATTTTTTTTGATCATTTGGGCTCAGAGACTGAAAAGGAACAAGGATGTTTCAAGCAAAGACATATCAAAAAATTTTCTGCTTTAACCTTTTAATCTTCGTATTGCCCTGCGCACTTGCCCAGCAAGCAAAGCTACCAATAAAAAATCCACAAAAGCCTCAGCTACAGCTTGCTACTAAATATCAGCAGAGCGCGGTTATTGAAGATTACTGGGTAAGCGAGAAGTTAGATGGTGTACACGGATACTGGACTGGACAACAACTATTAACCCGCAATGGCAATGTCTTGTCACCACCGAGTTGGTTTATTGAACATTGGCCTAACATAGCTATGGGGGGTGAACTTTGGAGCGGCCGAGGACAATTTGCCCAAATCAGCGCCTGTGTTCGACGTAAACACTCAGATGGAAAATGCTGGAAAAAACTTAAATTAATGCTTTTCGACTTACCCAATCACAGCGCTAATTTTACTCAGCGTATTGTGACCATGAAGCAATTGATAGCCAGCAATAGCTCTCCTTACCTAGCGATGATTAAGCAAAAAAAACTCGCCAGTAATGTGGCCTTGTATGATCTGTTGGATCACACCGTTGATCATAATGGCGAGGGCTTAATGCTGCACCTAGCATCAGCAAATTATCAAAGTGGCCGTAGCAAGAGCCTATTAAAACTAAAAATATATCAAGACGCTGAAGCGCTAGTTATTGCGCATACCCTAGGTAAAGGAAAATACCAAGGTTTACTGGGCGCTGTTAAAGTAAAAACCCCCGAAGGTATTACGTTTAAAATAGGCACAGGTTTTTCCGATCAGCAGCGCCAGCAACCACCAAAAATTGGCAGTATAATAACTTATAAATACATTGGTAAAACACAACGGGGTGTGCCAAAATTTGCCAGCTTTCTTCGCATTAAAAATCAACATTAGTCCCAGAAATCAACTTAACCAATTTAAGGCGCATTAAATTATGGAGTTTCATTTATGGCTATCACTAGTGGTTATTTGTATTCTTGGTGCTCTTTCACCAGGCCCAAGCTTGGCCGTAGTGATTAAAAATACTTTAAATGGTGGTGCAGGCCAAGGCTATGCCACCGCCATTAGTCACGGCTTAGGTGTGGCGTTATATGCGGCAATAACCGCAACAGGTATCGGCCTGCTTATTGTGCAATCACCCATGTTGTTTTCAGCCATAAAATACGCTGGTGCGGCTTTTCTTATGTACTTGGGTATTAAAGCGCTAATGAGTAAACAAAAAAACATTCAGTTTGTCCAACAAGGTAAAACACTAGATCCAACCATTAATGGTTGGCGAGATGGTTTTTTGATTGCTTTTTTGAACCCTAAATTAGCGATTTTTTTTCTAGCTCTATTTAGTCAGTTTGTTGATCCTAATGCAGGTTGGCAGCAAAAAGCTGTGATGACCGCCACTGTCGGCATTATTGATATGCTGTGGTATGTCATTATTGCTTTTATGATGTCACGCGGACCTATTTTAGAAAAATTAAAAGCCAATAGCCATCTGGTAGATAAGGTTACCGGTAGCTTTTTGATTTTATTGGCCGCACGCGTGGTGCTAAATTAAGACGACCTAAAGTGGACAAATGTTCACTATCTGAGATAAATGATAATAATGTTTGCTTGACCCCTAAACCGGACAAGCAAAATAGACAGGCAAAAATTGAAATTTATACGCTCGGTTTATATATGAAATACAAACATTTCAACCCTTTACCTTGATGCGCTTCTTTAAATACTGCTGGTGTATTCAGTTGATATTGAAAAACGCACTCAGGGCATTCTCTGGCAACTTCAGCCATTAAAAAATCAACATTAAGATCAGGGGAGTTTAAGCACAACAAGACATCACCATTGTCTGACATTAGCTCAGGCAAGCGACGAATAATTTTCTTATAGTCTCTGACAATATCAACACTACCTTTTTGAAAAGATGGCGGATCGCAAACTAATAACTGATACGGTCCATACCTTTTCAGGCGTCCATAAGACTTAAAGATGTCCACACCTTCAAAAATAACTTTACTGAGATCTTGTTGGTTTAATCTGTGGTTTTCTCGACCTTTAGTTAATGAACTTTTACTCATGTCAACGTTCACCACTTTACTGGCGTTACCAGCCAATGCCGCAACAGAAAAAGCGCAAGTATAAGAGAATAAATTTAATACCTGCTTATTTTCACTATGCTTTTGAACCCAGTCTCGGCCATTACGCATATCCAAAAACAAACCCGAATTTTGCGCTTTACCTAAACTAATATAGTATTTCAAACCATACTCTAGAGCACACAAGTGCGTGATTTCCTGCCCCCAAAGCAACTCACATGGGGCAAATTTACGGCAGCGGTATTGCACTTGAATTGATTGACACTTATCGGTCAAGGTCTGCAAGTTCGCTACTTGTTCTGCTAGCCAATTAGCTTCAACTTCTTGATATAAACTGATCAAAATCACGGGTTCAAACCAATCAACATTGACATGTGACAATGCCGGGTATGCATGGCCACGGCCATGAAATAATCGCTGGCTTTCACTAAAATCAGATGCGGAGATAAATTCAATCATTATAAGAAGCTCTAGCTAGAAAAAATAAGGCCGGATAATAACAAATTATCCGGCCTTAAGTCTTATTTAACCTGTTTTATTCGTCTTAAATTATGCTGGCTTACCAAATGGTTAAAAGCCAAAAATGCTATAGCCAAAGAATTTTTGCAGCACGGTATTAATAAAGATAGCAAAAACAATAACAGGGATAAAAGTACCTAAAGAGAAGTTAATATACTTTTCGGCCCAAGACCCTATATAGTTTGCATTACCTATCGCTAGCTCTTCAGATAAATTAAGTTTCTTCCAACGATAGCTAACAAATACACATAATAAAAAGCCATTCAAGGGCAAAATAGTCTCGTAGAAAACATCATATACCACATCAAAAAATGACCGAACGCCGCCGGCATATGAGGTAAACTCGGTAAAAAATGACACCATACCAAACGACAAGGTAGCAAAAACAGTGAGTAGCCCAGCACTCATCAATAATATTGACAATGCTTTCTTACGACTGTGTTTTTTCTCTGTTACTAAATAAGAAACCGGTACTTCTAAAATTGACACTAGTGAGGTGATGGCCGCAAAGAATACTAAAGTGAAGAAAAATAGCGCGACAGCACTCGCGCCGATGTAGCCAATTGAGCTTTGTAAGGCTAAAAATATTTTAGGTAAAAAGGTAAAGATTAATGACACTGAACTATCACTTAATTCAGCGGGATTAACGTTGGGATTAAATGAAAATACTGCGGGTAAAATCATTAAGCCAGCGGTGAATGCCACCGCAGTATCGGTCAGAGCAACAAGTTTTGCTGAGCCAACAATATCGGTTTTACGGTCAATATAAGAGCCATAAGTGATCAATATTCCCATACCTAGAGACAAGGAGAAAAATGCTTGTGATAAAGCGCCATTGATAACCGCTGGGGTAATTTTAGCAACATCCGGAATTAAAAAGAACTCAACACCTAAAAGCGCATTCTCTAGTGTTAGGACATAGCCCACCATAAGCAGTAGCATAATAAACAAAGTTGGCATCAATATTTTTGAGGCGCGCTCAATGCCATCTTTAACACCCGCAACAAGAATAAAGTTAATAATGGCTGCCACGACAATCATACCCAAAAATAAGTAGGGGCTATTAACAAACTCACTAAAACCGTTATTACTGGCTAAATAATCTAAATTACCGGTTAGCGTTAGCGCCATATAGCCAAAAATCCATACCGTTATCACCATATAAAATACAGCAATCATAAAGGGCGTTAACACGCCAAGAAAACCTGCCGCCCCCCAAGCTTTGCTACCGCCACTCAAAGCTTTGTAAGCCCCAACCGGTTCTTTCGCCGTTTTGCGGCCAACGGCCATTTCAGCCACCATCACAGGTAAGCAAATAAGTAAAACAAAAACAGCGTACATTAATAAAAATGCACCACCACCGTTTTTGGCCGCGTTCACTGGAAAGCCAACCAAATTACCAATACCAACTGCGGAACCCGCAGCGGCTAAAATGAACCCTAAGCGGGAACTAAAATGCTCTCTTTCTGTACTCATAAATATCCTTCGTTGTATTTTTTAGGGCTAATAATTATAATTTTTTACTTCACAGCGCCCGTTTTTTTTATTGAGTTAGCTTCTATTAACTGATTGATGCTAGCAGGCTTTTTTAATAAAGTCTTGTTTTTCACCGCAGCATTTATCGAGTAGCCTGTATAATATTTGTTGCACCTGTTAAGCCGCATTAACCATAAAAATTTGCGTTCATAATATTGAAGATATTATCTGTTTCTATTGTCGCAAAATTTGCTGCAGTTTCTAAATCATCTGTTGATATTTTCAAGCTCTAACATAGTGTTGCATCAATATTATCCTCGTAACTAAAAATTTCAAGAGGATACGCGACTAATGCCAATCTTGATGCTAAATACAACACCTTGACATCATTATTGAGTTGAATGTTATGGGCATTATTATAGTGGCGGATAGGTCAAATTATTTTTCTGGTAACTGCCAAATTTTAAGTAACTCAACAGAAACTTCAGCGTAGCTAAAACGCAATACCTGTTGCTGTGATTGCCACGGTAATAGCTCAGCATTATAAGCTTCACATTGCTTTACTAACGCTAACGAAATTTTGGCAACAATAAGCTCGCCAAAATTTTGTAATACGTCCGCAAAAAATAGCGATTCTATGTCTCGAATTCCGGCGGTAATTACTAAGTTTTTTGTCACTAAATCACAAAACACCCTGAGATGTCAAAAGCGCTTTAAATCGATCGATTGATTTGAAAAGTGCTTAACGTCGACTAACATCAGGTTATAAATGGCTTGCGTACCCATGATAGTCATGGCGGGTGAAATGGCACTGATCTCACCCAGTAAGCTCTAAATTGCACTATTAGACATTGGTAATAAGCGCGATGTCATTGAGGGATCCACACGGATAACATTGGCGAAACCTTCTAGCGTTGAACTCTCATCTTCCATTAACGCTTTTATTTAAAAATACGTGTCAGGTAAGGCAAAAGAACCATTGGCTTGTTGGGCATATTCAAGAATATTCATTAATGCTTAATTGCCTTATTTAAGCATTTCTCGACTGAATTTAATCGCCCTAATTAAAGCCTTGTTAGTTTATTTATTGCCCAAATGTTGAACCAAAAAAATCACCACTATGCCACTCTGGTCGCGCCACTTGGTTAGCAATTTCCAAACCTATCATCATATTAACCAATGCAAAGTTAGCCGCTGCTTGGTAATTTATGGGTAAGGTAATTTCGTCACTGTGTTGGTGGTAATGATTTTTCAAGAAATCACCAAATACCGCACCCCCATCAATATTGGCATCTGTTGATTTAAAGCCTGTCATTAAAAATACCGATGGAATGCCAACCTTAACAAAGCTGTAATGATCGCTACGGGTAAAAAGCGCCTGTTCTGGCATTGGGTCTTCACTCAGTTCTATATCGATTTTCTTGGCTGCTGTCGCAACAATTTTCCCCATCGTTGAATGAGTAGAGCCAAAAGCGATAACATCCGCAAAGGGATATAAGATTAACGGCATATCCAAATTCACATTGGCGACTAATTGCGACACAGGTAGGGTGGGATTATTGGCAAAATAACTCGAACCTAGCAAACCTTTTTCTTCGCCGGTCACGACAACAAACAATACTGAACGTTTTGGCTTGATGGGCATTTGTGCTAATAAACGTGCGGTTTCAAGTAATATCGCCACACCCGAAGCATTGTCTAAGGCGCCATTATTGATAATGTCTTCATTGTCACTATCAGCGCTTATGCCAATGTGATCAAGGTGGGCACTAAATACAACATATTCGTTTTTTAATTTTTCATCGCTACCTGCAACGGCAGCGATAATATTAGGGCTAGTGATCTGTTCATGACGTGAGCGGTTTTTCAAGGTAACTGGATAAGGCAAAGCAAAACCTTTAATGGCCTTATTATGAGTATCGGCAGCATAAATATCAGCTAGGGTGCTTGCTGCGCCTACAAATAAAGCCTCGGCGGCCTCTTGAGCTATATAAGCTCCGGTGATAATTTTTTCTTGTTTACCAAACGGCATATTATCTTGAGTAAGCCAGCTGACACTCGGCGCTTTTGCATATTGCGCCGATTTTTCAAAACTGCGTACTTTTTCACGTTTGGGACTGTGTATCGTAATAAAACCAATAGCACCATGTTCTGCAGCATGTCGACTCTTCTCGGCATTTGAGCCGATATGTGCACCTTCTTCAGAGGGTAAATCATCAGGTCGGCCAGTTAAAGCAACAACAATTTTGCCATTAACATCAAGGTGCTCATAATCGTTATAACCAAACTCTGCAGATATAACCCCATAACCAACAAACACGGTTGGGGCGGTAATCGCCGTTTCATTTTGTAAGCTTGAGCCTGACATTAAAAAGTCTGTCAAAAAATCCAGTTCAATGTCGCCCGCTAAGCCATGAATAGTTACTTGGGCAGAGCCGTCAATAAGATAACTTTTACGAAATCGGACTTGCTGTTCAAAACCGAGAGACTCATTGCTTATATTGCTCCCTTTTGGGGTCAAACCCAGTTGCTTAAAATAAGATTTCACATAGTTGGCCGCAATTTGGTAGCCATTACTACCGGTATCTCTACCCTGTAAGGTGTCATCAGCCAAAAATTCTATATGGGCTTTGATATTGTCAGCATTAACCTCACTAGATAAGTCTTTTAGGTTAATTTGCAAAGGCGCAGGGGTTGGCTTATTACAGGCAAATAAAGCGATGACAGCAAGGGCAATTAGGCTTGATTTTTTGATTATCTTTGATGGGCATATATTCATGGTCTTTCATTAACCTCTACCAACTAGACACGTAAATTACTTGCTAATTGGGCAATTAATGCAGTCATTTGGTTTTATTATTTTGTAATTACATTTATATTTTGGCCTATTTAGCAGTATACCTCACTAAAGTTGGCTAAAATTGGCTAAAAAACATCTCAAGACACGCTATCGACTGTCATGTAAGAAAACTAGTTCCATATTACAAAAGCAAACTCTGGCTAAACCAAACAGTGTTAATATAACTTTGCGTGCTTGTGCTTGCTAGTCGAAAATAGGCACGCCTGAGTAGCGTTTTACATGCTCCATAACCACATAAGTATGGGTTTGAGAGACTCCTGGCAACTCAACAATATTACCTAATAGTATCCGATAGGCTTCCATATTTTCAAAACGTAATTTTAATAAATAATCAAAGCCACCAACCACCATATGACATTCAGCAACTTCTTTAATTTCAATAACCTGTGCACGGAATTTATTAAATATATCCGCAGTGGTACGATCAAGAGTCACTTGAATAAAAGCTGTCATGCCATACTTTAACTTACTGGCATTTAAAAAAGCACCATAGCGCTCGATATAGCCTTCTTGTTCAAGACGTTTTACCCGCTCTAAGCACGGGCTAGCACTTAAATTGACCTGTTGTGCCAGGGTACTATTTGAAATTCGACCATTTTTTTGTAAAGCATCTAAAATAGTTAAATCGATACGGTCTAAGGTTTTAGGTTTACTACTTGTCATTTTCAGTCATTTTTATGGTTAATCACTTTATTTACAGCATAAATTACCGCAAACAGCTAAAAAACGCCAACACATTCAAATTTTAGTTCATTTAAAGGCAGATCAAAAATAGCCACTATAATGATAAAATAATTATGGTGGCTAAGGTTAGATCTAAAAAAACCACATATAAGCTAATTGTTAGTGGCTTTTTTCCGCATTTTTCTTCCAGTACTAAATGCTAGGGTTTAGCTTTCACTGAACAAAAGGCGAGTTATTTCTTCGGCTGGTAACGGTTTAAAATAGTAATAACCTTGACCATAAACACAGCCCATTGCTCTTAATAATTGCGCATCCGATTCATGTTCAATACCTTCACCCACCGTCTCCATATTTAAATTGGCGGCTAAATCAATAATGGTTTTAATAATCGCTTGATGATTACTTCTTTCCTGCACACTATTAATAAAAGAACGATCAATCTTGATCACATCCATTGGAAAACGATGTAAATAGCTTAAACTCGAATAGCCAGTGCCAAAATCGTCAAGCAAAATCTTCACACCCATCTTGTTCAATAACCGCATATTGTCGAGCACAACATCACTATTGTCTAATAAAGCTCGCTCGGTCAATTCGACACGAATTTGATGTGGCTGCACACCGGTTCTATCGATAATAGCCTGAATATCTTGCGGTAAATGTAAACTGAAAAAATGATTACAATATAAGTTACAACTGACATAAAGTTGATCTGAGCCTAAACTCTGCTGCCACAGTTTGAGCTGTTGGCATGATTTTTCTAGAATTTGTAAATCAATCGCCATCACTAAATTGGTTTCTTCTGCTAGTGCTATAAAATCATCTGGTAACACAAAGCCACGCTTATCACTCTGCCAGCGCGCCAAAGCCTCAAAGCCCACGACCTCACCGTCAACCAGTTGTACTATAGGTTGAAAGTAAGGTATAAATTCTTGGTTATCAATGCCCTCTCGAATATCATTTTCCAGTGCCACGGCGTTTTGCATTTTTGTATGCATACTTGAGTCAAAGACCTCAAAGCGCCCTTTGCCGTTATTTTTTGCGTGATACATGGCTATATCAGCATCTCTGAGCATAGCATCAGCGCTAGTGTAGCGTTCGTCATTAAATAACACCCCTATGCTGGTGCCTATAAATATGGTCTGATTTTCAATGATAAATGGTGAAGATAACAAGGCTGTTATTCGATCGGCAATTTCATATGTTCCAGCAGTACTCTCAATATTTTCTATTAAAATAACAAATTCATCACCACCTAAGCGCGCAACAGTATCATGGCCTCTGACCACGTCAATTAACGCTCGAGCAATTTCTTGCAATAAAAGGTCACCCGCGTGATGACCTAAATTGTCGTTGACCATTTTAAAGCGGTCTAAATCTAGGAAAAATACAGCAAATTTAAATTTTGGTCGCCGTTTATTAAAGGCAATAGCCTTATTTAATAGCTCAATAAATACGGCTCGATTAGGTAAACCAGTGAGAATATCGTGTGAGGCAGTATACTGCAGTTGTTTTTCGGCTGCTTTACGCTGTTTAATTTCATCTTCTAAATCGGCAGTGCGCAATTTTACTTGCTGCTCTAACAGTTCATGCGCTTTGCGCTCATTATCAGTAATTTTACGACGATTCATCGCTGAGGCTACATGCCGTGAAACAAATCGCAATAACTCAGCATCTTGTTCAGTAAAGCATATGGCCTGCTGGTAACTTTGTAAAACCATAGCACCGAGTATTTCACCCGAATGAACTAATGGTACGCCAAGCCATGATACAACATTAACATCCGGCTTAATGGTTTTACCTTCTTGATGTAACGCTAACATAGCTTGTTGATCGAGCAAGACAGTTTCACCGCTTCGTAAGACTAATTCAGTAAAGTGGTTTGACAGTTTTCTGGGTGGATAATTTTGGTCGGTGTTATTACACCCTTGGTCGAGCAGATAAGCAAAAAACAGTTCATTATCTACCTGATTATAATTAGCAATATAAAAATTTTCTGCATTGATTAACTGTCCAACAATGTTGTGCACCATGTTGTAAAAAGTATCAATATCTAAATCGGGATCATTGGTGAGTTCTGAAATTCGGTATAACGACTCTTGCAGTAACTCCGCTTTCTCTCGATCGCGAATTTGTGCCATTAATTCTTGTGTACGTGCATCAACGGCGGCTTGTAATCGCTCTCGATCCTGTAAGCGCGCTAATGCGGTGACAATATGTTGAGCGGCAAATTCCAGTAAATCTCGTTCAGGCTCTTGATAACGCGTTGCTGCAGAGTAACTTTGCACGGCCATAAGCCCGATGACAACACCATCATGTATCAAAGGAACACCAAGCCAATCGATGCCTGTGGCTCCGATAGACTTAATTTTTTTCTCTTGCGCTAGTTGTACAATAACTTCTGGTGTCGCCAATAAAGCTTTTCCCTGTTCAATAACATAATTTGTCATTGAACCTTTAAAGTCATCCATGGGGTAAACACCCAGAGCCATTTTGTCTTTCTCATCAATATGATAAACAATCTCTAAGGTCGATAATGTTTGTTCATATAGCACGATGTAAAAGTTATTGGCACTCATCACAGTAGCAATCGCGTGATGCACTTGTTTAAAAAATTCACTCAGGTCAACACAATCAATTGATAATTGGTTTAGTGTCAATAAGGTGGTATAGCGGTCTTGAAGCTTTTGATACTCGTTCAGTAATGTAAGAGATTCTTTTGCCGAACCTGCATCTGAATTGGCTAATGGATCTAATAAATATAATGAATTTGTCAACTTTTACACCATACTACACAGTTAAATTTTTATTATGAGGCCGATTATATATCCCCAAATTTTTTACATACCATTTAAAGTATCAAAAAACAGGCAATACATATAGCTAAAAACTTACTTTACTGGCTAATTTTTTGAGACTGAACAACTTCTGCTTTATTGCCACAAACTCCAGCTTGTTTGTCGTCTCGATAGTAGCGAATATCAATACAATCTTGTTGGTATCTGCGTTCCAATTCTGTGCGTATCAAAGGTTTATTTTTAGTGTTAATAATTTGTTTATGCAATGACTGACATTGCTGCACTTGCTCTGCGGCTAAGGTTACATCTTCACAAGCACTATTATTACTACTACATGCTGAAAAAAATACCACTGAGGAAACTATCACAGCCAGGTTTTTTATCATCTTACTTCTCTTTTATTTACAAAATTAATTAATAACTGATAATAACTGATGATGAGATGGTTATGAAGACTATAATGTATAATGCTTCTTGTACTCATACATGGATCAGTTAGCGAAAATTATTTCAATAGGTATAATACCTAAGATAAAGATTAAGCATTAGGGAAATATTATGCAAGTACAAGTTATTGATTATCAGGCAAGTGATGCCGCAGAAAAATTTGTTGAAAGTTTACGAAACACAGGTTTTGGTGTGTTAACTAACCATCCAATTCAACAAGCTTTAGTCGATAAAATATATCAAGATTGGTCTGTGTTTTTCTCACAAGAAGAGAAAAAAGGCTTTGCCTTTGATGCTGAAAAGCAAGACGGTTATTTTGCCCCTGAAATATCAGAAACCGCCAAAGGCCACAACAAAAAAGATATTAAAGAATATTATCATGTCTACCCTTGGGGACGCATTCCAGCACAACTGAAAACTGATATTCTTAATTATTATAAAATGGCTTCAGATCTAGCGAGTGAGTTACTTGATTGGGTAGAAAAACATAGCCCACCAGAGGTCACTAAACACTATTCTGAGCCGCTGTCGCATATGATCAAAGATACGCCAAACACCTTGTTACGCATTCTACATTATCCGCCATTAAACGGCACAGAAGAACCCGGTGCTATCCGTGCCGCAGCACACGAAGATATCAACCTACTGACTATTTTACCCGCAGCCAACGAGCCTGGTTTACAAGTAAAAGCACAAGATGGTGAATGGCTAGATGTGCCCGCTGACTTTGGTCATTTAATTGTTAACATAGGTGATATGCTGCAAGAAGCATCGCAAGGCTATTTCCCATCAACCAGTCATAGAGTGATAAATCCAACAGGGGAAAATGCCGCTAAATCACGCATTTCTTTACCACTATTTTTACATCCGCGTAATGAAGTGGTCTTGTCAGAAAAGCACACGCATGCGAGTTACTTATTAGAAAGATTAAAAGAGCTTGGCGTAAAGTAATACCTGACCACGTCAACCTGATAGATTAAATAGCTTAACTTAATAAGAAGCCATCACATTGTGATGGCTTCTTTAGTTTTAAGTTTTAAGTTTTAAGTTTTAAGTTTTAAGTTTTAAGTTTTAACGATTAAAACATTCTCCCTACAAGCTTTCACTGCTTATACTATCTAACACCGGTGCCTGAGCTGAAGGCACTTTTTTATTGCGCTTAAATAATGCTTTAATATCTTCAACAATAAGGTAGAGGCAAGGGATAAGTACCAAGGTGACTATGGTGGCAAATAGCACGCCAAAAGCTAGAGACACCGCCATTGGAATGACAATTTGTGCTTGTGCACTCACTTCAAAGAAGATAATTGGCACTAAACCAATAAAGGTAGTAATTGACGTTAACATGATGGCTCTAAAGCGTTTACTACCCGCATGCATCACCGCATCTTTTAAGCGTTCACCACGTTTTCTAGCATTATTAACATAATCAACCATCACGAGCGAGTCATTCACCACCACCCCGGCAGCCGCTAGTATTCCCATTACAGATAAAGCACTTAAGTCCATACCCAAAATAAAGTGCCCAAGTACTGCACCAATCACACCAAATGGAATAACCACCATAATCATCAGCGCTTGCGAATATGATTTTAATGGTATCGCTAGCAATGAAAATATAATCATGGCTGAGATGACAAAATCGCGTAATTGATCATCAGCACTATCCATTTCTTCTTGAATACTGCCGGTGACTTCACTGTTAACTTGTGGGTATTTTCTTAATAATTCTGGCATGAAATTATCTTGAATATCATTAGCCACTTTAAACGGTTCGACCTGATCCGCATCAACACTGGCCCAAACGTTAATGGTACGATTACCATTTTCACGGCGAATACGTGTCACACCATCTTGTAAGCTAATAACTGCCAGTTCAGATAAAGGTAATTCCGCACCATTGGGCGCTTGTATCATTACATCATCAACATGACCCACAGAGCTGCGTTGCTCAAGCGGGTATCGCACCATAACTTTCACTTCTTCACTGTCACGTAAAATGCGCTGCGCTTCTAAACCATAAAAGCTATAACTCACTTGTGAGGCAATGTCTGCTAAGGTTAAATTCAAGCTATAGGCTAACGGCTTTAATTCAAATTGCACCTCTTTAGCGCTAGTTTGGCGGCTGTCATTAACATCACCAATGCCTTTAAGCGAGTTAAGCTTAGTTTTTAATTCTTTTGCTGCTGCGAGTAATTCTGCATCATTTTGACTTTCTAATCGAAAGGCAATATCACCATCATCTCGGCCGCCACCAAATAAGTTGTCACCTATAGTGAATGATTTAACGCCGGGATAATTTGGAATAGCTTTACGCCATAAATCAGCCAGTTCAAAGGTATCCATCGGCCGTAATTCAGGTGTCACTAACTTCACCATTAACTGGCCACTGGTTCTGCTGCGCAAATCGACCTGCATATCAGAGATCATTGAATTACCGTATTGCTCGGTGATTTCTTGATCAATACGGTTAATAACCCCTTGAATATTTAGCAAGGTATCTAAGGTCGCTTGTTCAGAAGCATCAACATTCATTTCGACAGTAACACGCGGAAAATCATGTGGAATTTTAGGCTGGCCAACAAAACGCACAAAACCGCCACTAAACAAACCACCACTGATGAGCATTAAGCTAATAAAAAACATTAATACCCCATAACGATATTGAATAAATATCGCTAAAGCTGGGCTATAAACATGCTCAATAAAGCTTTTTAACTTGCTATCAATCCAGGCGCGTAATCTATCAATCGGATTTTTAGGGCTAAATGCTTTCATTTTCATTTTAACTAAGTGCGCAGGCAAAATAAGTTTAGATTCAATCAAAGAAAAAATTAAGCACAAAATAACCACAGAGCCAATAGCTTTACCAAACGCTGAAGACGGCCCTTCGCCAAAAAGAAAGGGCAAAAATACCGCAATCGTAGTTAAAACACCAAAGGTGGCCGGCATGGCAACACGCTTGACACCACGAATAACATTGTCGGTACTATGGCCATGCTCTTCAATTTCTTCATGGGCACTCTCCCCCATAACAATCGCGTCATCAACCACAATGCCTAGTACTAAAATGAAGGCGAACAAACTAATAACGTTGATGGTGACATTAACAAACTCAAGTGGCATGACAAATAAAGTACCGAGGAAACAAACCGGTAAGCCCATCATGACCCAAAAAGCCAAGCGCACGCGTAAAAATAGTGCCAACATTAAAAATACCAACACAGCACCACTTTTCATGTTGTCTACCATCATGTTTAAGCGACCTTCGAGGTAGTAGGTCATGTCAACCCAAGTTTCTAACTTGACCCCTGCAGGTAATATTGCTGACTTTTCTTCAACGTATTTTTTCACCACACTAGCAATATCTGTGATGCTTTGGTTATCAGCGGCACCAATAAATAAGGTGACTGAGTTTTCACCGTTGAACTTAGAATATTGTAGACCTTCTTCAAAACCATCAATAACAGTGGCAATTTCACCTAACAAAATACGCGTGCCATCGGCTAAAGTTACCACCGGAATTTGTTCGAACTCATAGCCTCGATAAGCTTGATTTTCTACCCTTAGGTTAATATAGCCATTTTCTGCACGGATTTGTCCCGCCGACATATTACGAGAATAACTGCGCACCGCATTGGCGATATCATTAAAACTTAAGCCGTACTCTCGCAACTTATCTTTACTGACTTCAATAGAGATTTCATAATCTAAACCACTAAATAAATCAGAGATATTAACCGCAGGTAGTTGCTGAATTTCATTATGAACTTTACGGCCAAGCTCTTTTAATTCACCGTTGGTTAGATCGCCATATAAACTCAAGTACATCACTTCTTGACGAAATTTTTCCCGCTCGACTTTTATTCGCTCCATGCCATCAGGGAAGCTAGAGATTGAGTCTATTGCTGATTTAACTTCCTCTAACACAACTTGAGGATCATAATCTAACTCAACTTCAAACCAACCGTTAGAGAAGTTACGATTTGAATAAGTAATAACACGCTTAAGACCTTGAACCGTATCCAATGCCTCTTCGATTTTAATGGTTATGCCTTCTTCGACTTCTTGTGGTGCGGCTCCAGGGTATGGCGCCGTGTAAGAAATCCAATTGATCTTAACTTGTGGAAACATTTGTTTATTGATGGTTTGAATGGTGAGTAAACCACCCACTAAAATAAAAATCATCAATAAGTTGGCGGCGACACTATTACGAGCAAACCAAGCTATAATACCGCTATGTGTGTCAATACTGTGGTCAATTTCAGCAGGTTTTTTAGGCTTAATAGCGCTCATGGTTATTCCCCTGGATCACTGTCATTTAATGCAACTTGCGACTCACTGGCAATAGCCTCTACTGGCTGATCATTAAGCTTGTCAGCTTGGTCAGTAATTAACGCCAGTTTCATCCCGTCAACTGGATAGTCAAGCGCTGAGACAATTAATTGATCTCCATCAGCTAAACCATCAGAAATAATAACATTTTGACCATCTTGGCGAACAATTTTTACGGTTGAGTAATGTAATTTAGATTCACTGTCCAACAGCGCAACGCGACTATTTTCAACTAAATAACGCGGCACACTGGCCGCTTGTGCTATGGCTTCACCGACAATGTTTGCCTTAACATAAGCACCAAAGCGTAACGGCGTTTTTTGATTGTTATCCCCTAAAGCATAAGGGTCAAAAATTTCAGCCACTAAATAACTCATGCGACTTTTGCTATCAATAACACCTTCACTACGGACAATTTTCGCTGCCCATAAGGTCTCGCGGCCAGCAAATATGCCGGTTAAATTAACACTGGCGTCTTTACCTTGTGCAATTAAAAACTCTAATTGATTATCGGCAACGGGTAAACGTACCTCAGCAATGGCAGTACCGAGTAATTTACCTATCATACTACCGGTGCCAACAAACGAACCTAAACCGACATTACGGCTGTCGATCATCGCATCATACGGTGCTCTAATTTCGGTACGTTCTAAATTACGTTTAGCGCGCAGAATAAACGCTTGTGCGGATTTTACTCGTGCTACTTCTTGGGCTAATTGTGGTTTACGTAAACTCAACGCCGTAGGCGCTGCATCGGTAATACGTTGCCATTCTTGCTTAGCAACTTGCCCTTGTGCACGTTCCTGTTCTAAGGATGCCTGTGCTGATGCCATGGTTGCTTGGGCTTCAATGAGTGCCGCTTGATAATCACTCGGATCTATACGGGCCAATAGCTGACCTTGCTGAACAAAACCACCACGAACAAATTTTTCTGATAATTCAACAACTTCCCCGCTAACTTGAGCGACTAATTCAGTTTCATATTTTGGTTTAACCACACCGTAGGAATCTACGAGTAAGGTCATGGGTGCAAGTGAAATCGCTTCAACAGCAACGATAGGGGTATTATCAACAATGGCTTTTTCTTCTGGTGGTTTTTTCATACTTGAAAATAAAAAGAAAATCAAAAAACCAGCGATTAAAATGACAATAGGTATAATTATTTGTTTTTTCCGTGTCACGATTTCGTCCTCGTAAAGTCTACATAGTTGTAATTTTTAATTTAGTTGCCAATAGGATACAGAAATTACTGGCTACAAAACTAACAAAGTTGTAAATGCTTGTTACAACTTTCGCGCCACTTTTGAAATTAGTCCAAATTATAATAAAATAACTATAAATAACAGATAGTTAAAATATATTCTTATTATAAAAAAACAAATAAAGCCTTAAATTAATAGTAATTTTAATAACATGTTGGTTTTTTTCACTATTAATTAAACTTTTATAAAAATTTTTGTCGAATTGACTAATACAAGACTGCGTTTAAGCGCTGTTCTTGTATTTATTGGCCCAATATAGAGTAACGCCAAAACAATATTTAACATTAATACATAAAAAAAGGTACAAGAGATCACTAACACAAAAGTAAAAACCTGAGCATTAATACCACCACAGTCATTTTTGGTGGCTTAATTAACAGCAACCAAGGCACTTGAGTTAAGCTATGCATACTCAGGGTTACAGTTTTTTATTAAAATAAGTTAATTAAGCACTTGTACCTAAAAGTAAGTACATTAGTATTCATCATCTAAAAAGAGAGTAATTTATGTTGTCAAAAATCAGTGCCTTTTTCCAATTATTAAGCGAAGAAAATAATCAGCAAGCAGGTGAGTTAAGCTTAGAAATTGCCGGTAGTGTCTTATTATGTGAAGTCATGCTTGCCGATGGTCAACTTGATAACGCTGAACAACAAAAACTCAAGGATATTATTGCCAGTCAATTTCAATTAACGGGCGATGAAGTCACTGAGATCATCAAGCACTCGCTCTTACTTTGTGAACACGCTACTGATTTTTACCAATTTACTTCTAAAATCAACGAAAATTACAGTACTGAACAACGGGTGAGAATGTTAGAGCTTTTATGGCAGGTCGCTTATGCCGATGGCGAACTCGCTAGCATTGAGGAGCATATTATTCGTAAGATTGCCGATTTATTGCATTTACGACATAGTGAATACATTCAAACTAAACTAAATATGCAATTAAAAGCAGTACAGTTAAATAAAAATTAGTCCCAGCATTGAAAGTTATAGTTAACTTGCCGCCAGATCGGTTATTATAGCCGCAAGTTAACTGACCTCAAGAATTCACATGGCAAGCATCGGCAAATACAACACTCTTCCTGTAGTAGCAATTACTGACAATGGCGCATATTTAAATGCAAATGAATTAGGTGAATTGTTATTACCTAATCGTTTTGTGCCTGAAAATTGCCAAGTGGGTAGTGAAGTTAAGGTTTTTATCTATGCAGATACTGCAGATAGAATCGTAGCAACAACGGAAAAGCCATTAGCGGAAGTTGATGAATTTGTCTCGTTAAAAGTTAGCCAAGTCAATAAAATGGGTGCCTTTCTAGATTGGGGCTTACCTAAAGATTTACTGGTACCTTATAACCAACAACATACCCCTATGGAAGCGGGCAAGTATTATCTTGTTCGGATCTTTCTCGATCTCAAAACTGACCGTTTAGTCGCCTCCAGTAAGTTAGATAAGTTTATTGATATTTGGCCAGCCGAATATCAAAAATGGGATAAAGTGACATTAACCATTGCCACGAAAACTGACTTGGGTTTTAAAGCGATTATTAATGATCTGCACTGGGGTTTACTTTACGATAATGAAATATTTAAGCCACTACGTACGGGTAAAAAAATAACCGGCTATATCAAGCAAGTACGTGAAGATGGTCGTATTGATTTATCATTGACCCGCCCAGGCGAAGGTAAAGTTAAAGACTTTAGTGAGGTATTATTAGCTCATATTGCAGAGCACGACGGTTTTAGTCCATTACATGATAAAAGTGACCCAGAATTGATCAAGCGTATTTTAGGCGTCAGTAAAAAAACTTTTAAGGCCACAGTAGGTAATTTAATGAAAAACGGTAAAATTACCATTGAAGCGAAAGGCATTCGCCTAAAAGATTCTTAATCTTTATAATCACTTAAAACAAAAAAAGCCCAAAAGGGCTTTTTTTATGAGTCGTTAAAGTAGCACTTTAGACCGGCGTTATTGCGTACCACCCACCGTCATTTGATCAATTTTCAAAGTCGGTTGACCAACACCAACTGGCAAGCTTTGACCGTCTTTACCACAAACACCCACACCTGCATCTAGTTTCAAGTCATTACCCACCATGCTCACGTTCTTCATCGCCTCAGGGCCACTGCCAATTAAAGTGGCGCCTTTTATGGGTGAGGTAATTTCGCCATCTTCAATTAAATACGCCTCTGAACTCGTGAAAACAAATTTACCCGAGGTAATATCAACCTGCCCACCGGCAAAATTGGGGGCGTAAATACCTTTTTTAACTGATTTGATAATATCTTCAGGCTTATGTTCACCTGCCAACATATAAGTGTTGGTCATGCGCGGCATAGGTAAGTGTGCATAGGATTCACGTCGGCCATTACCTGTGGGCTTTACGCCCATTAAACCGGCATTGTGTTTGTCTTGCATGTAACCTTTGAGTACACCTTTTTCAATCAGCACGTTGTACTGCCCTGGCGTACCTTCGTCATCAATACTGATCGAACCACGACGATTTGCCATAGTGCCATCATCAACAATAGTACATAAATCAGAGGTAACTTTTTGGCCAATTTTTCCCGAAAATGCTGAAGAGCCTTTACGGTTAAAGTCACCTTCTAAACCATGACCAACCGCTTCATGTAGTAATACCCCTGGCCATCCAGCACCTAGCACTACCGGTAATAATCCTGCCGGTGAATCAATCGCGACTAAGTTAACTAAGGCTTGGCGAACGGCTTCTTCTGCATAGGCTAAATAACGGGGTTTATTATGCGCTAACTCAAAGAAATAACTATAATCTGTACGCGCACCACCACCGGAACTAGCGCGCTCTCGCTTACCATTTTCTTCAACTAACACCGAACAATTAAGCCGTACTAATGGTCGTATATCGGTGGCATAAGTGCCATCACTGGCCGCCACCAATATTTTTTCATAAATACCTGACAAATTAACAATCACTTGCTTAACCCGTTTATCAACACTACGGGCATGAGCTTCTACTTCGTGTAATAAGGTTATCTTTTGCTCTTGAGGCAAACTAGCCAGTGGATCTGTCGCCTGGTATTGAGCGGGGTTTTGCTGCATTTTTTTGCCATCAAAAACTTGCACTCGCGCAGACTTTTCAGCATTAGCTATGCCTTTCGCCGCATCAGCTGCTTTCTTTAATGCGCTGGGCGAAATATCATCCGAGTAGGCAAAGCCGGTTTTTTCACCTGATATAGCGCGCACACCAACACCGCGTTCGATGTTATAAGAGCCTTCTTTGACTATACCGTCTTCCAGCATCCATGATTCATGGCTACTGGATTGAAAATATAAATCCGCTAAATCGACTTTACGTTGGAAAATGTTATCCAAGGTATCCATCAGCATACTTTGATCAATTTCACTATTGGCTAAAAGCTCTATCTCAACATTATTCATACGACATCAACTTATTTTTAAAACGATTATGAGTGGCAACAGGCATAGCTTTACGCACCTTGTCTAATTCTTGTTCTTGGTAATCAGCACAAATAATACCTTTTGAGGTATCAAGCTGAGCCAGTATTTCGCCCCATGGACTAATGATCATACTGTGGCCCCAAGTTTCTCGGCCATTTAAATGCACACCTTCTTGTCCTGCGGCGACAATATATACTTGATTTTCAATCGCACGCGCCTGCAATAAGGTTTGCCAATGTGCGGCGCCCGTTACCCGAGTAAAAGCACTGGGTACAGTAATAATTTTTGCCCCTTGCTGGCACAGCTGGCGAAATAGTTCGGGAAAACGCAGATCATAACAAATTGACAAACCCACATTAACGCCAGCAAGATTCACTACGCTAACATGATCACCGGCTTTGACATAACGAGACTCACAGTAATTTTTTTCGTTGTCTTGCACCGCAACATCAAACAAATGAATTTTATCATATCTTCCCAGTTCTTGGCCTTCAGGGGAGAAAACAAAACAACTGTTAGTAAATTTTTCTGGCTGGTTTGATAGTACCGGAATACTGCCCGCCACGAGAAAAACATTATATTTTATTGCCAGTTTTCCAAGTCGAGTTTTTAGGCCATTGCTTTGCTGGTTTTCTTTTGCCAACGCCAGTTGCGCTTTATCTTTACCACCGAAAAACAAACAGCATTCAGGCAACAAAACCAGTTGTTGTTGCGCTGGTTCCAGGGTAGCTAATTGCTGTTCAATATCAGCAATATTGTCTTCAACACAGGTATTAGAAGACATTTGTATCGCACAAATTTGCATTATTTTATTGCCCATCATCATTAATCAATGTGTTCCATCCATATCATCCATCAAAACCCCACTAAAAAGGTTGTTTTTCAGGCTGCTCTGAAGCCTTCATTTTAGCAGCATCTGCTGAAATATTTTCAACTATTTTAGGCGGTGAAGAGCGGCCAACGCTGATATTTTGATTTTTACGACTGACTTGTTTAAATTGCGGATCGTCTAAGTTTCCTGTTACTTCAAAATTAATTTCAGCAATTACCGTAGACGTGATCACTTCATCCAGTGCCATGCCCGCTAAAAATGTTACTGGATTTAGTGTCGCAATCCAAGCCAAAACCGGCAAACTAGAGGTTAAATTGGGTTTATATGACATCCGATAATCAAGGTCACCATTATTTAAATTGGTATTACCCACTATGGTTAAATCACCGGCAGTGCCACTCATCTGGACATTATCAGTATATGCCACGCCATCTTTTACCATAAAGCTGCCTTTTAGCTCACTATAAAACATACCATCACTAAAAATATCTCTGAAATCAAAACTAAGTTTACGCACCAGTGACTGCAAACTTAACAAGGATAAAATACGCACGCCTTTATCATCAACATCAGCCAAATAGCCATCATCAAAGGTTGTTGATAGCTCGCCATTAAGCGACGCCGTTGCAAAGTCATGCGGCCCACCCTGCCAATCAAGCTCGTATTTCATCTCGACACCACTATCTTTTATAATCGAAACGTAACCTAGCTGCGCTATTTCGCCCGCCACATCATCAGTCGCCAATGTGCCGGTAACACGAGTATTTGACCCCTCATTGTCTTGTTGCCACTGAACGTTAAATGCCAGCGCATTATTACCGCGTTTAGTGGTGACGTTTTTCAATAATAGCGTATTTTCATCTGCTCGCTCTAAGGTGAAATTTACCTCACCAAAGTCATAATTATCATACTGGCAACTTGCACAGGTCACCTTTAATGGTGGCACATTAGCAAAAATCTCCGCATTACTCACAGTGTCAATTGGTGGCGATATTGGCTGTTTAACTGAGTTTATTAGCTCAGATTCAGTCGCTATGTTACTTTGTTGCGTTTGCTTTAGTTCGCCAACCGCTGGCTCAACTTTGTGAGTTGGCGCTGGTTTTACTGATGCTGTACTACCAGATTTTGTCTCCTCAGTAACCTCTGCCTCAGCAATCAGATTTTCATCCGTCACAGTTTTATCAACTGAAGTGCTATCAACCAAAGTGTTATCAACAGAAGCTTCAATGCTCTGTGCTGGCACTAACTCATTTTTAGCACTGCTTAAATGAACAAAATCTGCATTAATGTCTATACCTTGCTGATGCCAGTCTGGATAAAACTTAGCTGAGCCTTTTAGTTCTTTAGCATTGATATTAAGCAGCCATCCATCCGACTCAGGGATAAAGTCAAAATTGACTTGCTGGAAATTTTTATCATAAACCATTAAGTTGCCAACCTGACCCTGTATTTTATCAGGCGCTGATAATAAGCTCTGCTCATGGGTTTTTATCTCTGATGGCACGGCTGATGAATTTAACTTGTCTGCTGTGGACTCAACCGCCGCTAAAATATCTAACACTAAAGGCTGCCATTGCTGATAATTTGCTTGGGCTAGATCAGCACTAATATGAAATCCTGAAATGGGTGACTCTAAGGTCTGCTTACCTAGTACTAAATGCGCTAATGAAAAACGCGTTTGTTGATGATTCAGTAAAGCATAAAAGCCTAATTCATCACCCATATCAGCATTTATGGTGCTATTAAGCTTATTGCCAAAGGCGTGAATTTTTACCGCAACTTGTTCGCCTATGCGCTTACTAAAAGGTGCGGGTAAGGCTAAATTCACCTCATCTAAGCTAGAGTGTATTTGGTAATCATAGTTAAATTTATCATCACTAATATTCAGTGCTAACATACCTTGCCAGTCTATTTTACCGTCGGCATATTTAACTAATTCATCAGGCAATTGTCTTTGCCATTGGCACGTTTGCCACTGACCTAGTGTTTCAATACTGACGTTATAGAAATCAGGCTTTTGCTGAGCGGAAACATTAATCGTTAACGGCATACCGCGCCAATCAAGCTCAATACCCGAAACAGTGATGAGATCATTCTGATAGTCTAAGCGGCCATTAACTTGGCTAAAGTCCATTCGCGGTGTTTGTAACGCAACATGATTATTTTTAAACTCAACATAACCTTTAGCCATAACAGCTGCAGGATTATTTAACGGTAATGTTAAAGAGAAATGACCATTAATCGGCGCTGAAACCACCACTTGCTCTAATGTTACACCAACCGTTTTTTGCATTGGACTCGCCGCCATCAGTTGCCGCACTAATTGCGGCTCAGTTTGAGTAATGTCGACATCAACCGTTAATACTTGACTACCTGTTAACTCAGCAATGGCGGCTTGAACACCGGTCACGTCAATGCCCGACAATGTGCCTTCTCTACCGGTAATAAGCATACTATTATTGCTGAAGTTTAAGTTCGCGGCGAAGTTTTCAATCGCCGGCCACTGCGGGTCAAATTTAAATGTACTTTCAGACAACTCAGCGTCAACCACAAAAACACCTTCACTGTGGTTAAATGGAAAGCTGTTTAAGGGCCCATTAAATAACACTAAAGCCTGCTTAACCTTACCATCAACAATCGCGCCATTTAGGTAGTTCACCAGACCCTCACCCATTAATAAATGAGGATAAAAATATTCAGCAAACTCTGCATTACCCTCACTAGCACTCGCCAAGAGTGACATTGTTATCGCTTGATCTTTAAAACGATTTATTTTTACGTCTGCATTTAAACTCAGCTGTGGCGAATTAAATACTATATTTTCAACCGAAAATTGCCAGTCATCCGCTGAAAACTTTGCATTAATCAAACTCGTTAAGCGAGTGTAAGGAATAGGGTATTTAAAATGTTTATCGAAATCGAGAGCGCCATCAACAGCACTTAATGATATTTGCAGCTGATGATTAGCATAAACTAATTCACCACTGACATTGTCAATGCCGGGAATACCTTGACTAAAATGGCTGTCAACATCGCTAAATGCGGCTGTTATAGCGAAATTATCCGCAGTACTGCGAAAATGAATATCTTCAACTCGGCCAACCGCATCAAGATCTAGTAATAGTTTTTCAAGACCAACGTCGTCAACTAATAGCGGTGATACGCCGGCAAAACTGGCTAACTCGATAGCATTAATATAACCATTGATATGGGTACCATTAACCTCAGCCATCAAGGATATTTTATTAGTTTCCGTACCATTACGTTTAACAATTAATGGTGAGGTTACTAGATTAAACGCTGATTCGTCTAAGGTTTTTATTTGAATATCACCACCTATAATCTCAAACTTTTGGGCTTTACCCTGATGCTGCCAAGTGATTTCATTATCACCAAGAGCGAGCTGAATAAACTCTGGCTTACCCGTATTAAGCTTTAACCAAGCACTAAAATTAATCGCTGAGTGGGTCTTGGCATCCTTAATCGCTAGCAGTCTTCCTAACCAAGGAGTAATGTCAATGTCATTGGCTTCTAAATAGGCTTGGCCACTGAGTTGATCAAACCTGGGGCCTTGAAAGTCTAACAACACTTTTAAATTATTAGAGCTTAGACCGTCCACGATAATAGTACCGTTAGCTCTATGCTGATTGTTTTCATTTGTCCAAAACATTTCATTAATGGTAAAGGCTCGCACCCCAGCAAGGGTATGATAAAGCACATGGCTGTCACGAATAGAAAAACGAGAAATTTGTTCAAGTAATATTGAGGAAAGTGACGTTATTAAGTCTTTATTATCCGCTTCATTGGCAGAAATTTCTGCGGCGGAGTTAGCCAATGCCGCTTGTTCGAAGACTAATTCTGCGCCCGAGATAACAAAGTCTTGCGTAACTAGTTTTCCTGAGCGCATGCTGCGCCAAAAGTCTAATTCAACCGCCAAACTTTCAAAGTAGACTTTACTCTTGTTATTAGACAAAAGCTCAACTTGTTGGGTGATCAATGTTGGGCCTAACTGACCCCAACCCATGCTTAACGAGCCAATAGAGATATTACTGTTATAGCTGTTGTTGAGGTAATCTTCGACCGTTTGGCGATAATTATGGGCATAGGGTAAAAATAAGCGCAATAGACTAATCGACACGGCAAAAGCTACCAACAAAATTGCTAATAGTTTATACAGACGTTTGAGCCATCTATTTAAGACCGTGGAAACACTCATTAATATTTTACCAACACACATTATTCACTGATAGGAACCAAACAATACCTATGCTGCTAGCACAGGTCACGTCAGGCTTTTCTATGTCAAATTGACAGCTTACATGCGACCTGCATGCTTATTGTGCTCTATACTTGACCTGCTGATTAAAAGCATAAACACGAAACAGGATCACATCATAACGACATCAAATTGCTCTTGACTGTACAGGGTTTCAGTCTGTACTTTAATCTGCTTGCCGATGAAGACTTCAAGCTCAGCCAAATTATGATACTCGTCATTTTCTAATGATTCACTCACCGATGATGAGGTGTAGACAATAAATTTATCCGCGTCATAAGCGCGATTTACCCGGACAATTTCTCGTAGAATTTCAAAACACACGGTTTCAACTGTTTTCACATACCCACGACCGTGACATACCGCACACTCACCACATAAAATATGCTCTAGGCTTTCACGCGTGCGTTTTCGGGTCATTTCCACCAGACCTAATGCGGAGAAACCTGACAAACTGTATTTAACATTATCTTTCGCCATCGCCATATCTAAACTATGTAAAACACGACGCTGATGATCTTTTATATTCATATCAATAAAATCAACGATAATAATACCACCGAGGTTTCTTAACCTAAGCTGTCGAGCAATCGCTTGTGTTGCCTCAATATTAGTATTAAAAATCGTTTCTTCTAAATTACGATGCCCGACAAAAGCACCGGTATTAATATCAATGGTGGTCATGGCTTCGGTTTGATCTATGATCAAAGACCCCCCTGATTTCAACTCAATTTTTCGATGCAATGAGCGCTGTATTTCGTTTTCAACGTTAAACAAATCAAAAATAGGGCGTTCGCCTGGGTAACATTCCAACACTGGCGCTAAATTGGGGACAAATTCAGTGGTAAACTCAAGCAACTGTTCATAAGTGAGTTTTGAATCAATACGAATACGCTCAAGTGAAACACCCACAAAATCGCGCAGCACACGAAATGCTAACGATAAATCTTGATAGATAGGATCTTTGGTTTGTTTACGCTCTTTTCGCTCAAGAACTTTTGCCCAAACGCGACGCAAAAACTCAGCATCATGTTGTAGTTCTTCAATATTGGCACCTTCAGCGGCGGTGCGAACAATAAAGCCATGCTCTTTCGAACAATAAGGCGTAACGATCGATTTCAGACGATTTCGCTCTGCTGGGTCATCAATACGCTGTGATATTCCCGCGTGGCTAGCATTAGGCATTAACACTAAATAACGGGCCGCAATGGTAATGTCTGTGGTGAGTCGCGCACCTTTGGTGCCCATAGGGTCTTTAACAACTTGCACCACAATATGCTGGCCCTCATGCACCAAATTTCTAATATCAGGCACTTGTTCACTGCTGCTATCTTCGCTTAAAATGAGTTTAGAATTGATATCTGAGGCATGTAGAAAAGCGGCTTTGCCGAGATTAATATCAACAAAGGCCGCTTGCATACCGGGTAAAACACGAATAATTTTACCCAGATAAATATTGCCGACTAAGCCACGCCGAGTTTCACGTTCAACATGGACTTCTTGTAGTGAACCATTTTCGATTAACGCTACTCGTGTTTCACTTGGCGTAACATTGATAAGTAATTCACCGCTCATATCGATTCCTATTTATGTTTGTGTCATTGACGATGTTACGCCAAATGCTGATAACAGCTGTGCTGTTTCATATAAAGGTAAGCCAACAACGGCAGAATAACTACCACGAATTTGTTTGACAAATTGTCCTGCAATGCCTTGAATACCATAGGCACCGGCTTTATCTTGTGGCTCGCCTGTTTGCCAATAGCGCTTTATTTCTTGTTCGGTGAGGTTTTTAAAATCCACTTCAGTACTGACCACAACCACATCCATACGTTCACCTTTTACTGCAGCAATCGCCGTAACTACCTGATGAGTATGTCCCGACAGCATCTTAAGCATAGTGAGACAATCGGCAAGCGATTCAGGTTTGCCTAATATATGCTGACCAAAAACCACACTAGTATCCGAGCCAAGTACTACAACATCATCAGCATATTGCTTGGCAATGACACGGGCTTTTGCTAATGCCAAGCGCGCGACATATTGCTCAGGTTTTTCTGCTGCGAGTACCCTTTCATCAAGATCTGCAGGTGCACAGACAAAGTCGTAGCCCAGTTGTTGAAGTAGTTCTTGTCGGCGCGGTGATTGTGACGCCAAAATCAAAGTAGTAGACATGTTATGTTATTCTAAAGTTTCGTCTTATTTTACGTAAGAGTAAAAAAGCCCAGGGCCAGAGGATAATGGTGGTAAACACCGGATATAAGTAACTGGGTAAAAACACAGCGTCAGTTAAAAATCGTTGTAACCAAAAAACAATTAAGTGATATAACGCTGATAACACACCCATAATCAATGCTTGCTGCCAAACAGAAAAATTACGTATTTTCTGAAAATTTCCAGCAACAATATAAACGCTAATCGCCATAGCGCCGGCATGCACACCTAAAGTAGAGCCCAGTAAAACATCGAGAATAAAGCCCATAACCCAAGCTGAAATAACATTAACGCGCGAGGGCAATGCCAAACACCAGTAAAATAAAACCACTAATACCCAATCAGGGCGAAAAGCATCAACACTCAAGGGTAGTGGCATAATACTGGCGAGTAGTGCAACTAAAAGCGTTAAAAACATAATTAAACGACTAACAATACTCATTCAATATTGGCCTTTTCAGCGGGCAATGTTTTACTTTCATTAGGCCCTTGCAGATTATTCTGCTCTGGCCACAATAATAAAACATAACGTAAACGATCTATTTTGGCTACTGGCTGGCTTTGAATTTGAGAAAAAGCGCGTGATTCATCTTGAATAACACCGGTAACTTTTGCTACCGGATAGCCTTCTGGGAATTTACTACCTAAGCCTGAAGTCACTAGTAAATCGCCCGTACGAATATCACTACTGTGAGGGACATAATTATGGGTTAAGCGATCAATAACACCGCCGCCCGTGGCGATAAGTCTCAGACCATTACGGCTTATTCTCACCGGCACAGCGTGGGTAATATCAGTGATCAATAACACGCGGCTACTTGTGGTACCCACATGCAATATTTGGCCAACAACCCCTTCATCATCAATGACCGCTTGGCCTTCATAAACGCCGTCGTTAGCACCACGGTTGATCACCACTTGATGAGTATAAGGGTCACTGTCGACACTAAGAATTTCTGCCACCATTTTTTTAGCATCACCGTGCAATGGTGAAGCAAGCAAGGCTCTGAGTCGATTATTTTCACGTTGAACAATAGCTAATTGTAAAGCTTGCTCATGAAAGACTAACTCGTTGATTTTGTATTGTTGATTATCGGCGAGGAGTTGACGACGAGTGATAATATTATCTGCCGCCCAATTCATCATTTGTTTTGGCGCGGTAGCCAAATACTGTAATGGGCTGACCAATGATTGCAAAAAGCCTCGAGCTGGCTCAAAGCTATTCATTTTATGATCAAAAAATATTAATGATGCAGAACAAAGCAGCACCAAAACAAGTCGGTGCACAGGAGATGGTCCATGCTTAAATATAGGGTTCATAAATTAAACTTGTATAAATGCTAATTTATTTACCGCCATTGGCTTTAACTAGCCAGCAAATGTACTAAGTTGACGTTAATCAAGGAGTACATTCGATAAGGGTATTAGGCAAAATGGCGATAAGTAATTAGTATGCTACTCGTAGGAGAATAAATCGCCACCGTGCATATCAATCATTTCAATGGCCTTACCACCACCACGAGCTACACAAGTCAGTGGGTCATCAGCAACTACAACCGGAATACCGGTTTCTTCCATCAGTAAACGATCTATCCCTCTTAACAAGGCGCCGCCACCGGTTAAAATCATACCACGCTCTGAAATATCAGAGGCTAGTTCAGGTGGTGATTGCTCTAATGCCACCATAATCGCACTGACAATACCGGTTAACGGCTCTTGTAGCGCTTCTAAAATTTCATTGCTGTTTAAAGTGAAACTACGTGGTACACCTTCTGCTAAATTACGCCCGCGCACTTCAATTTCAAGTACCTCGTCGCCAGGGTAGGCAGAGCCAATTTCATGTTTAATGCGCTCAGCGGTTGCTTCACCAATTAAACTACCGAAGTTACGACGTACATAATTAATAATGGCATCGTCAAACTTATCACCGCCGATGCGCGCAGAAGAAGAATAAACCACACCGTTTAGAGAAATAATGCCGACTTCCGTGGTGCCACCACCAATATCAACCACCATGGAACCGGTGGCTTCTGACACTGGCATACCTGCACCAATTGCTGCCGCCATAGGCTCATCAATCAAATACACTTCACGCGCGCCAGCACCTATTGCTGATTCACGAATAGCACGTCGTTCAACTTGCGTAGAGCCGCAAGGCACACAAACTAAAACCCGTGGGCTTGGTCGTAAAAAATTATTGCTGTGTACTTGTTTAATGAAGTACTGCAACATTTTTTCAGTGACAAAAAAGTTAGCAATAACGCCATCTTTCATCGGACGAATGGCTTCAATGTTTCCGGGTGTGCGACCTAGCATTTGCTTGGCTGCCATACCGACTGCAGCCACACTTTTAGAGCCACCAGAGCGGTCTTGTCGAATGGCCACAACTGAAGGCTCATTCAAAACAATACCTTGGTCTTTTACATAAATAAGGGTATTTGCGGTTCCTAAGTCAATTGATAAATCGTTAGAAAACATGCCGCGTAATTTCTTAAACATATTGTCGAAATGTCCTTTAAACATAACCTAGGCAACAAATTGCCAGAATATTGTTGTACTTAATTTGCCCGCTACCAATTAGCTGACAAATGATATTTTTTACTGTTAGCACGCTATCATAGCGCAGACTATCGCGCTTGTGTTATTTCAATGACAAAATATGAAGAAATATTGAGATTATTTAACTAAAAAAGATAATTTGATAAACATTATCGCCAACACATTAAATAAATGCCTGATGTTAGCCAAGCGTAATATTAATTGAAGACTTCGTGCCATGAGATAATACGGTCATTACCACGATAAACCCCAAAGCTTAATGTCGCACTTGGGTTGTCATCGTAAAAATTACCATCATGATTAGCGTCTAAGCTATTCCACTTAAATGCTAACCAAGTGGGCACTTGATATTCCCATTCGAGTATCCCTTGTTCTTTGGGCTTGGAGAAAAATAATTGGTTTTGCATACCATAATAAAAAGCATCTGACACGCTAGCTTGGGTACTACCTACCTCTATGCTATCACCTCCTTCAATGTCGATTAAACGATAATCCCAAAGACCCAGATTGCCTGAGTATTTAGCCCCAGGCTCTTTGTCACCAATAAGCGGCGTTAAACAACTTTCATCGCTATGCGTGTTAAAGCTTGCACCATCATAGACTTCAATACTTACCTGCGATCGTAACTTGGCATACTCTGAGCCGTAACTATTTCGTAATACCATACGAGCAAAACGAATTTCTACCCCCTCGGTAACAAAGTCTTCGGTCGCTGATGCGGCCACTTTATTGGTCAGCGGATCGATAGCGAGTTTTATGCCATCTGTATCAGTAATTTGCTCAGTAACAAAGGGGATGTGTGCCGTAAAAGGCGCTAATAAACTGCTACCATTATGCTCATAACTGAAATGATCATTGTCCGAAAAAGTATAAAGCAATTCACCTGCATTATCAGGACTGGCACTTAAGCTACCTGTGTGCATAACGGCACTAATAGCAACGGGATCATCGCCATTACTGTCAACAACTTGCTGTATTTCATCATGTGTCGGTATATCAATATCAACACTACTGGCCGACAACTTCATAAAACCTTCAGACTTGCCCAAGGTATAATTTTCGGTAATACCGTTATTAGCATTGAATGCAGTAATAGTTACTTTTGGTTGAAGACTATAAGCAATAGCGCCTTCGTCGGTAATAGCGCCTTTATTATCTGTGCTGCGTTGTCCGGTATAAGCCCAATCAGAAAAGTTACAAGCACCTCTGTCGACAGAGTAAGGATAAGCATCAAAATCACCTTTATCTTCTTCCTCCCTAACCGTTTGCTTAAAATAAGCTGGCGTAAAACGCCCAACGGTTAAATCAATGGCCGATACTAAACCCTCTACCTTGCCCAAACCACCATAATTAGTATCTTGCATAGCAATTTTAATTATCCCAACTTCATCATATTGAGCACGACTAAAGTCCGATTGCCCTTTTACGCCAGCGTTAAAACTGCTCAGCGTTACATCTTGAGGTAGAGGGGTTGCGGTGATCGACTGCCCTGATGCGTAGATAAAACGGCCGTCAATTGCACCGTTTTGCGAAGGCGCTACTGGCGAGACTTTTAGCTGTAACTTGCCCTCTGTTTGGCGATAGTTTTGCGTTAAGTCGCCCGCAAGGTTCAATGCGCTGACAGTAAAATTGAAGTTTTCACCTGCTTTGTGTTTTATTGAACTAGTGGCACTATGACCCATTAAAGCGCCATTAGAATTTTTTGCTGTTAATGCAAAGTGATGGGGTTTCACCCAAAAATTATTCGAGCTACCGACAAGCGTGATGCCGTTCTTGGAATAATTAGCATGCAAACGAATTTGACCGGCATCAAAATAATTTGCTCTTGGTATAATAGCGATACTGTCATCACCAAAATGGAGTTTCACCTCATCGGTAAATTGTGGATATTTGGCGATAGTATCGCCTTGGGTTTGAAAGGCTAAGCCGGCGTTAAAAGCCAAATCAGGCGTAACATTCTCTTGCGCAAGGCTGACCTTTACCTCACCACTAAAAAGTCCTTCACAAACACCATTTTTACTTTTAACCGCTTGTAACTTTACCTGTTGACCAAACTCTTGACCTGACGTTTGCCCGCTAATAATTTCACTATGGCTATCACCATAAAAAAACCTAAAGCCAGTATCAGAAAAAGTCATCTGACAACTAGCATCACCGCCTGAGCACTGAACGGTATGGTTAGTATCAATCGATAATACAATCGTCTCAGCGGTTGTAAATGTAAATTTAAATTTGCTACCGGTGTCAATTTTTTTGGGCTCTCCTATCACCTTGCCTGTGTCTGGGTCGGTAATAATAAAGTTTACACTGACCTCACTTTCAGTTGTGCAGTCGATATCGGTACAAGCTTTTATGGTAATTGGCTCAGCCGCACAAGTTAAGCCCTTGCCATCATGAACAATTTCATAATGATCAATAGCCGGCTCTGTATTAGCTACTACGGTTACTTGTACGAAGTTTGTATAAAGAGTACTGTCTTTGCCATTGTTGTTTTTAGCTTGCGAAACGGCATATAAAATAATGGTATTTTTTTTCTCGCCGCCAATATAGTTAGCAATATCACTTGTAAACGAATATGTAAGGGCAATGTCACCTTTAGGTTTTTTTGACTTTATTATTTCTTGGTAGCTTTTACTCTCGAAGTTCCAAATATATAAAATAACCTTACGCTGTTGTTTTTTATTATTTTTATTATTTTTATTATTTTCAGCATAACCCTTCCACAATATATCGAGTTCAGTAACCGTAGATTTTTCCTGCTCTATAACAATAACAGAGCGCATTGATGGGAAGTTTTTGTTTTTAGTTGCCTTACTCACTAGATAATTTTCGTCATCAAACTCTAAAGTGTCATACTCTTCATTGGTAATGGCCGTTGATGGAAAATCGGACCTCGTTGGCACTTTTTCAGTCGATTCCCCCTTATAGGCAAAAATATTATCACCCTGCGAAGGCTTATCATAATTATACTCAGTATCTGCAAAGGCACTTGCCGAAAATGAAAACAAACAAAAAAACAAACACACAAAATACTGCATGCACTTAATTCCTTATATATCCAAAGCAGCTAACCTTAAAGCTAAACTAAACTTGAGCTTTAAGCTTTAAAATTACATTTTGACCCATAATTGAGTCGGGTGAGACTTTTGCCTCATCTCTCTCAAAGAACCACAAACACAAAAGGCTATACGTGCTAAATTCGCACCGGCTCATTTGATTAACATTTTTACATCCCTTTAATAACAAAAGAAAGGGAAATTAGATGTTTTTTATCATATTGATAACAATTAAGGTCACAGCAGCTGTTTTCACTTTATCTGTCGAATATCAGCCTATTGCTTTAAGCCACTGGTTTGGCATCGTATAGTTTGCCAGTAACAAGTAAACACCCTGTCATTGGGATTATTTCCCCCCCTTAGTCAGGCTGACGCCACTTGCTTTTGAACGGAGTGGGTTGGTAAGATTTTTATCAAGCTATTGTTGAGTAGGTTTACGCCGTATAAACCCTAGCAGTGCTGTGGCTAAAATCAATAAGGAGCTAGGTTCAGGAACCTGAGTTGTAGCGGCTCGAACATAGAAGGTATCGTAATAGTTAATAACAGAACCCTCTAACGACTTAATACCCGATCGACTGTTAAAGTTGACAGTATCTATGTGAGTAAAATCAGAATTCCAGTAAGCCACCGATTGAATAACTCTGCCATTGCGCTGAAAATCAGCCAAAGTTAAGGTAGAAAATAACCCTTCAAGCTCATTTCCTTCAATAAAAAGCCAACCTGCATGTGCACTCGGATCTTTAAATAGGTTAGTGACAAACAGTTTAGTTGTAGGGTCTATACCTTCATATTTCGTCGTATTTACCGGTGACGCCCACGTCCAGTCATAACCAGCATAAGTAATATAGCTATTTTCGCTAAGGTTTGAAGTAATGAGGCCGGCAACGGCTTGATTTGATGTAACAAGGAAGATAGAAAATGAAAACAAACAAACAAACAAATAAATAAAATACTTCATGCACTTAATCCCTTAAATATCCTAAGCAGCTAACCGTAAAGCTGAACTAAACTTGAGCTTTGAAAGTTACATTTTCAGCCATAATTGAGTCGGGTGAGATTTTTGTCTCATCACTCTAAAAGCAGCACAAATACAAAAGGCTATACACGCTAAATTCGTACCTAACTCATTAACTTAACAATTTTACACCCATTTAGTAACAAAAAAAAGACTAACTCGATGTTTTTTTATCATTTTTATAACAATAGGTAAGAACAGCTGTTTGCAGTTTATCTGTCTGATATCAGCCTATGCCTTTAAGCCACTGGTTTGGCATTGCGTAATTTGCCACTAACAGCCAGGTCATTGGGATTATTTTCCCCCTTAGTCAGGCTGACGCCACTTGCTTTTAAATCGACGAAGTGGGTAAGATTTTTATCAAGCTTTTATCAAGCTATTGTTGAGTAGGTTTACCTCATATAAACCCTAGCAGTGCTGCGGCTAATATCAATAAGGAGCTAGGTTCAACAACCTTTGTCATGGCTGCTCGAACATAGAAGGTCTCGTCATAGTTAACAACAGGACCCTCTAACGACTTAATACCGGAGCGACGGTTAAAGTTGAAAGTATCTATGTCAGTCAAGTGAGGTAAGTGAGGTAAGTAAAATGAAAACTCCAGTCAATCGCAGATTGAATTACGACTTGACCCTGTTAGAGGTTAATGGCTTTAGCTCAGTCGTGATTGTGACTAAGATTGAAGCTAAAATATGGATCAAGTGTTTAACCCAGTCAAGCTTATGCTTAGCGTTTAAAATGGCGGCAAGTGTTATCTTGGTAAGTAGGGGTACAAGCGAGTTAAGTCGCAATTTTACTGACCGCTTTTGACTAATGCTCTGTGCTTGCTCTTGATAGTCGCTTATCTTCAATCCTGTCTCTAGCTATTAAATAACGCGCTACAAAGCCTTTGAGACAAATCAAAGCGAGCTAAGGGTACGGGCTTCGACCGCTATTTTTCTTGAGGTGAATTCGCTGCCAATAGCACAGGTGCCCGTGGCAGTGATTGTGTAATAACGAATAGTATCGTGGTCAATATGAGAGCAAGTAACACTAACTTTACACTGCGCTAAGCCCGGCGTATTATTAAAACTGTCAATCTCATGCTGGGCTTCACAAGCAGCAGGGCCGCTTAAAGGAAATACTTTAGCCAACTGCCACTGTAAGCCACTCTGTGCTGCCGTATAAGCCCGTGTTCCTAATACTTCATAGGCGACACTTTCTTGGCTCGACTCTAACATTTTCACTAAAGCGGCGCCGAGCACTGACAAGACAATAATCACAAAAATAGCGATCATTAATGCGCTACCCGCTTGTTGATTGGGGTATCGAGGCTTTCCTGATTGGCTAAGCAATTTGCGAGGCAATTTGCGAGGCAATTTTGTTAGTCTAAACGATTTTTTAGGGAACATTCGGCACCTGTATCTCATTATTAAAGACAATCTCTTCTAGGTTACGAGCAAACTTCAACCTGATGAGTGCTAAGCCATTTCGTTGTAATGTCGCTCGGATGGTTTGAAAGGGAAACTCGTCGACTGCATAATTATCGACATATTTTGCCATCAAGACTTTATCAGGATCAGGGGTACTATTTGGCGTGCCATTGGAATTGCAAGGATCAGGGGTACTATTTGGCGTGCCATTGGAATTGTAAGGGCCAAAATCATAATTTTGGTAACGATAAATAGCTTGTTTTTCAATACAATAACAATAACTTACTGGTGAGCCAAGAAAATACAAACGTTCGGTTGGTGATTCCTCATTAAAAATAATTTCGGTTGGTGGTTCCTCATTTAAATCAATATTGTTAGAAAAAATTATTTTTTTCTCGTAGGTATTAACCGGGTCGTCGGTAACACTTTTGACGAATAATGCTTTAATGACACCGCTGTCTAGATTATATATATCGACACTATCTAACGCATAAACAGCAACATATTTTGTGGTATCAACAACATATTGTGTGTCGCCGTCCAACATAAGCACATCAACACTATCCCTTGCCGGTTCTGGTGCCACAGGAATATCAAGATAAACCACGCTTTTAACGATAGGCACAAATTCTAAGCATTGATTCTTGTCGCCGTGAGCACGAATACTATTAGGCAAGGCGTTTCTGACTTCACGATTAAGCCGCTCTACCACGAATCTTGCGCTAGAGATTAAGGCATCTCTGTCGGCAGCATGGGTATAACTTTGCACGCCAAAGCGAAGAAATGAGCTAATACCGGTTGCCAACACCCCTAATATAACAATCACGGTAACTAGCTCAATTAAAGTAAAGCCCTGCTGATTTTTAGCTTGATACTTAGGCTGATGTTTAAGCTTATTTTTAGAGCCAGACATTAAAAATTCGCCCGATAGACAGCAAATACAAAATCAAAATCTTGCGGCGTGGTGATGGTTACTGTAATCAGCTTAGCGGTATATTCGTTATCATCCTCGTCATGGTCGCCATCGTAATCACTGTCGTTAATCACTTGAACGTTAATTTGATAACCAACATAGATATCATTTAGAGAGTCACCCAACGAATTTGCCATTATTGATAAGTTATTATAATCATCTACATCGTCAAATTGCTCTCTATTTCCTAATTCACCAGGTTCTGTCTCCTCAGCGCCCATTTCAATTTCTTTAGTGCACTCTGCTTCGCCATCTTCACCACAGCGATAAATGCCGCCCGACATATCAGAATTGTCATCAAAGGCTTTAGCAATAATTTCATTGATCATCGACTGGCCAAGTTCTGCGGCTTTAATTTGATGTACTTGCTTTGCACTTTGATTAGCTAACGGGTAAATTAAGCTGGTAAATATTGAAAAGGCAATTGATAACACCACAATACCGACAATGATTTCAATTAGGGTAAAACCTTGCTGTGATGCTTTAGTCGGCCGCAGCAATGTTGTGGATAGCTTTTGCTTAAAGCGCATGAATATAACCTTCTGACTCTATTTGCACACTGATAGTTTGCTCACCGGTAATGGTGATTTGACAAGGAGCAGTACAGGAGGGTCGCCCCATACTATCGAATAAAAAGCTATTGTTAGTTATATTACTGGAAAAGGTGACCTTGTCTTGGTCAGCTATCTGCACTTTTGTGGCGTTATCTTCAGAACTTGCACAGACATCAGGTGTGCCTAACTTTGTAGTAGTGAGCAAGACACGGTGGCATTCGCTGTTGTCGGCTTGAGTTTGTTGCATGGCTTTGAGTTGAATCAAGCGTAATTTCGCTATCACATCGGTACGATAGCCGTATTCAGAAAAGCCCTTAGCAGTAAAAAATTTCGGGGCTACTGTGACGGAGAGAATCCCCAGAATAATGATCACGATTATCAGTTCAATCAAAGTGAAGCCCTGACTTAAGCTTTTATTTAAGCTTTTATTTTTCAGATGATTAACATTATTCACATTTATCCCACCACCAATAACTATACAAACACTATACAATAACTATACCAAACGCACTAAATACAGGCGTTTAATATAAAATCCGGGGCATTACCTTCACTAGCCGGCTTAGTATAATAAACAATACAAGGGTCGTCTAAGCTCGTTGGCGGCGTAACATCACCGCGATAGATAGCGATAATACTGCCCCCTGTACCACCCAATGTACGATAGTTGAAATCGGCGACATCAAGACTTATCAATCGTTGCCACTCGCCGGCATTAGCTAGCGGATAACCAAAAGTAATAACTAACTCACCATCATCATCCACACCACCACCGTCACCGATATTAACCGTACCAGTGGCAAGCTTTTGATTACCTTTAACCAACGACTTACTATACACCATAGCCGCAGCACCCTGCATTGTCGCCTTAACACCTTGTAATGTTGCCGTTTGTGCATCTGCTTTTAAATTAATAAATTTAGGTGCTGCAGTGGCTGCCAAAATGCCCAGAATGACAATGACGACAATCAGCTCGATTAAGGTGAATCCTTTGGCATTCATATTATTCCCTTTTATTACCTTTATTACCTTTATTACTTTTATTAAATCACTCAAGCTATTAATAGCTTAACGTACTAGAACCATTAAAGCGTTAGCCATAAATACATGGCTATTAATCAGCTTAATCACATTGGTGTTAAAAATACATGACCACTTTTCTACCCGTTAGTTACCTTTAAATGGCGGGTACTAAAAACGCTGAGTTTTTAACTATTCCCTTGGCTTATGTACTGTGCATAATAAAGCGCATATAAAGCGAACACTTAGCCTGTATTATTTTATACCCGCCAATTTCTTGTCTTTGAATGTGTTCATTCCTGAATTTTTTATTATTAAATAATGAACTAATAATCATTCATTAACAAACAAGGACTGATTAAGCTTTTTTTAGCTGAATAAATACAATAATGTTAATAGACTCAGCCGCCCAAAACAGAAAAAAGAGAGCTTAGCTCTCTTTTATTAAAATTTTCTTTACTATATTAGCGACTACAAACAAGCACTTACTACAATGACTGGTAACGTGTCTTTAGCAGTTGGTGCGGCGTAAGAAACAAAACAATCATCTGGAGCTGCGGTTACAGTCTCACCAATATAAACATAAAAGTCACCACCACTAATCGTTAATGTTTTAAAGTCTGCTGCAGCAACCTCTATCAAGTCAGTCCAAGCACCATCTGGAGTACCAGTAACATAATCAGCCAACGGATAGCCAAAAGTAATAGCTAATGCTTCACCGTTTACCATTACAGTGGGATCATCTGCAACAGCTGTATCCTGATTCCCTTTGATCAATGATTTACTATGCACCAAGGTAGCAGCCGATTGCATTGAAGCTTTAACCGCTTGTAATGTTGCCGTCTTAGCGTCGTCTTGTATGTTAATAAACTTAGGCGCCGCTGTTGCCGCTAAAATACCTAAAATAACAATAACCACCACTAATTCGATTAGGGTAAAACCTTTTTGCTTGCTAAAACTATTATTTGTTAACTGCTTCATAACATAAACCTTTATTGTTGATAATTAATTGTAATTAATTATTGAGTGTTAATTAATTATTGTTGATATAAACAACCACTGCACTATCTGCGGGTTGGTAAGTAAAACTGTTACCTATGCTAGTTGAAGCACCGGGGTCAGCAAAGTCATTGTTGGCATCTTTATTTAAAGTTTCTTTCAAATAAAAATGGCATAAGCTTGTTGCTGCCGAACCCGACTTAACCGCTAGATAATCTAGGGTGTTGTCACTGTTTAATGTCGCAATGCTGTCAGTTAAACGCGGTGGCTGTTGAAAAATACTTTGCCATATATCCACGCAGTTTGCTGCGCTAAAGTCACCGCCTAATGTGGCGCCATTATTTTGACCCGCAACTGAAGACACCACATAACCCGGACGAATACCGGTCGCTTGGGTAGTTAAAATTAAATCTGTGCCGTCATAATCCACCATATTTTGGCTGGTGGCATTTTTGGGGCGACCTTCAGCCTCCCATTGAGCACGCACCAATGAAACGGCTGTGGCGAAACCACCGGCCATGCCTTCAATATTGGCTTGCTTAGCTTGATCCGTTAAGTCGAGGAACTTAGGAATTGCGGTAACCGCCAAAAAGCCTAAGATCACCACCACAATAACTAATTCTATAAGGGTAAAACCTGACTGCTTATTCATAACCACCTCTTAACGTTTCTTGACGTTTCTTGACGTTTCTTGACGTTTCTTGACGTTTCTTGACGTTTCATTGATATTTTATTAACGTCTTATTAATCATAATATAGCTTTGATCATTTTAACGCAATCATAATATATGACTTGATTATCTTAACGATTGTAATACCATTTTAACAACTAATTTTAACAATTAAATGTCAACAATGTAACTGACTTATTCACATTATGCGCTAAATGCTGATTAAAGATTAAAAAACTTGCTCTTCAATCGCTATCTTATATGCATTAAATATGCCAGTTTAATATGCCAGTTTAATTTCACTGACTTTGCCGTTATGGCGCTGATAAGTGAAATACTCACCACTGGGTAAACTATATTGGCAGTAGGGCAGCACTTGCTTTTGCTGCTCAACCAAAACAGCACTAATAGGAGCCCTCATATACAACAAAGGGGCTTCCATAACATAGTGCCAAATTATTTGACACAACAAAGCTTGATCTTGGCTGTCGACCCAACCCCATTTATTCACTGGCACTTGCAGCATAAGGCCGCCATCAGGTTGAATTTGGTTGCTGGCAAGGCGCACAAAACGCGGTTTTAAATCCATAAACCATTGACCGCGAATACCATTGACTCGCGCGGAAAAAACTTGCGCTATTGATGAAAATCCGGCTTGGTTTATTTGCCCTTGCTGTTTAAAAAAGTAAAAAATAAAACTCGCCATTAATGACGCGACAAGCACCACCACGACTAAAATTTCGGTTAATGACTTTTCACTTTTATTAGCCACTTGTAATGATGTCATGAACTTTGCCTCCTAATAACAAATACATTTACTTGCCTTGAAAGGCTGACATCATATTCCACATTGGGCTAAATATACCTAAGGCTAATACTAACACCATGGCGGCAACTATGGCGATTAGAATAGGTTCAATACGTGCGGTTAAGGTACTTAGCTCGTAATCTACCTCGCGCTCGTAGTAATCACCCACTTCGGCTAATAACTCATCAACTCGACCGGTTTCCTCACCAACGGCAATCATTTGCAGTACCAGCGGGGTAAATAAGCCACTAGTCGCCGAGGAACGTAACAAACTTTCGCCGCTTTCAATACTGCTGCGCATCGCCAAAATTTTATCGCGCATATAAGTATTGTCAACCGCGTCAGCCACTAAGGTTAAGCCAGTGGTCATGGGGACACCCGCACGCAAGATAATAGAAAAACTATGGGCAAAACGTGACAAAATTGAGCGTTCAATAACGCTGCCAACAATCGGCAATTTTAATTTGCGTTTATCCCAGGCATACATGCCAACCGGTGTGGCTAAATAACGTTTCAGTGAAAAAATGCCGACAATACTGGCTATGAGCATATGTGGCCAATAATGGAGAAAAAAGCTTGAGCTAGCAATCAGCATTTTGGTTGTCAAAGGTAAATCAGCGCCTAGTTTGGCGAACATACTGGCAAACGTCGGGATAACGAAAATATTTAAAATAACTAACGCCGCCACTAAGGCAATTAACACAAAGCTGGGATAACGTAAGGCGGTTTTAATACGTTTTCGGGTTTCTTGCTCGCGCTCAAAATAGCCAGCAAGCTTTAAAAAGGCTTGGTCGAGATTACCGGTATTTTCGCCAACATGGACCAATGAGACAAATAACGGATTAAATATTTTTGGGTGTTTGTGCAAGCTAGTCGACAGAGGAAAACCGCCTTCTAATTGTGCTGAAATATCAATTAACGCTGACTTTAACTTTACTGAGGTACTCGATTCGGCCATACCTTTAATGGCTCTTAAAATAGGCACACCTGATCTGACCAAGGCATACATTTGTCGACAAAAAACAATCACGTCATCAAGGGTAACTTGGTTAAGCCCTAATAAATCCTCGATATCAATATCTTTACCCACAACCGCTGTATTAGCCTGTGTGGCCGTTTCTATTGATATGGGAATAATACGTTTGCGAGACAATTGCTCTGCCGCCAGAGCAGAGTTTGCCGCGTCAATCACCCCCTTGACTTGGCTACCGTTGGCATCTCGGCCAATATAATTAAATGCGGGCATAATATTATGGCTTATCCTGTGACATCAACGGTTTCTACTAAACGCAGTACTTCTTCAACACTGGTGACACCCAGTTTAGCGTAGTCGAATGCGGCTAAGGCTAAAGGCCTGAACCCTGGATGTTGTTTAGCGGCTTGGGTGAAAGCTTCGGTGTCATCACGCTTTAACGCCGCCATCATGGGCTCATTCATTTCTAATAACTCAAAAACACCAATACGGCCTTTATATCCAGTGTATTGGCAGGTTTGACAACCTCGACCATGGCTAAAATTAAGGGCATTAATATCCTCGTCAACCAGATGAGACAGCCACATAATTTCTTGTTGTTCGGGTTGATAAGCTTGACGGCAACTTTCACACACTTTACGGACTAAGCGCTGAGCGATAATAGCGCGCAGCGAACTGCCGACTAAAAATCCTGCCGCCCCCATATCTAAAAGACGTAACGCACTGGTGATGGCATCATTGGTATGTAGTGTTGATAACACTAAGTGACCGGTTAATGCGCCTCGTAAGCCAATTTCTACCGTTTCTTGATCGCGCATCTCACCCACCATAAGAATGTCAGGATCTTGTCGTAAGGCGGTACGTAATACAGTAGAAAAAGTTAGATTAATTTTACTATTGATTTGTACCTGATTAACACGCGGCAAGCGATATTCTACTGGGTCTTCTGCTGTGATGATCTTCTTACTGGCTTTATTCAGTTCACTTAATGCCGCATACAAGGTGGTGGTTTTACCACTACCGGTTGGGCCAGTAACCAGCACCATGCCGTGTGGTCGTGAAATTTGATGACGAATGCGTTTAACAAAGTCTTCTGGCATACCGGTTTCATCGAGCGACAGTAAACCCGCTGACTGATCCAGTAAACGCATAACAACAGACTCACCATATTGCACTGGCATGGTTGACATACGCACATCAATATTATGGCCATTAATTTTTAAATTAAAACGCCCATCTTGTGGTAAACGCTTTTCTGAGATGTCTAAGCCGGCCATGAGTTTTAAGCGTAAGACCATGGCAGAGGCAATTTTATTTTCTTTTAAGATATTTTCTTGCAGCACGCCATCAATACGCTGGCGAATGCGCAGAGCGTTTTCATCGGGTTCAATATGAATATCAGAGGCGCGCATTTGCACGGCATCTTCAAACACTGACTGCAATAACTTGCCAACGGTTGCATCACCGCCTTCTTCAAGGAAGTTGTTTGACATATCAAAGTTATTACTTTGATCATATTCTTCCTCTAATTGACTCGCGAACGACTCTATATCTGCGGTGCGTCGATACAAACCATCAAAGGCATTGAAGAGTTGCGACTCCATCACCACAGCCAGGTTTAAACGTTTTGGTGCTAACATTTGCTCTAGTTGGTCAAGGGCACTTAAATCAGCAGGATCGCTCATGCCAATGAGCACAGAGTCGCCTTGGTCTTCAATAACAATGGCGCGTAGACGTCGTGCGTGCACCTCAGGTAACAATAACGCCACTTCATCTGGAATTCTACGTTGGCTGATATCTAAAAAAGGCACATCGAGTTGTTGGGCAAAAAACTCGAGTAGTTGTCGTTCGTTAATATGGCCTAGTTCAATTAAAGCACCACCGAGTTTTCGGCCGCTGGTTTTTTGGCTGCTTAACGCCTCCATCAGTTGCTCATTACTGATAATGTTTTCGTAAACCAGTAAATCGCCCAAACGCATCTTTAATTTAGGTGCTGCCATATTATTCTCCTAACTCTATCAGGCGTTCTCGAGCAAATTTCGTCGCACTGCTAGATAAATTATTGCGTGCTATTGCTTGCTTATAAGCGTCTCTTGCGGGCACAAAATTGCCCAGACTATCCAATGAGACGGCAACGCCTAACCACCATCGACCTACATCAGGCTCTAATGTGATTAATTTTCGGTAAGCGGTAATGGCACTGTTATGCTCATTAAGTTCTGCCGAGGTGTTAGCTAATAGTGTTTGTATCTCGGCACTATTAATGGCTTTTATTGGCCCTAATATATTGTATGCCTGCCTTGCCTGACCTTGTTGGTAGTATATTCGAGCACTCATTAAACGCATTTCTTGTGCTTGTGGTGCGAGTGCAATACCTTGCGATAAGAGGTTAATCGCATCTCGATAAGACTTTTTACCGTACCATAACGCCGCCAACTGTTTACGTGCGGTTTCATGCTCAGGCATAACGAGCAGCACTTCTTCAAATAACGCTTCAGCTTTAGCTAGATTATTGCGTTCCATGGCTTGTTCAGCTTCAGAAATTTTATTGGCTGCCAAGGCTTGTGGTGATAATTGTCTGCGGGAAATAGTTAAACTTGACTTAGCTTTAAGCGTTTCATTAACCGGCTCAGGTGCAATGCTATTATCGTCGACTTGAAGCGGCGAGGGTTTTACAGCTACGGAATTTTTTTCTGTCATTTTCGCGGCTATGCTGTTGCCTTTTTGTTCATTTTGTTGCTGGAGATTACTCGCCAAGGCGCTGTTATCTTTAGGGCTTGGCAAGCTTGATGCCACCATAGCTATTGGCGCTTTTGCTTCTGCTAGCTTGGGAGCAGATATTTTATTGTGCTGGGTTGTGGCTAAATTTTTTTCTGTGGCCAGCCTGATAGTTTCTTGCTGTACTTGCATTCTTAATTGCTGGTTTTCACTGTAAAGTTGCCAGCCAAATAGGCCCGCCACATTCAACATAATAATCACAGTAACTATGACTATAATCAGCTGAGTATTTGAGTTTTTTGTTGGCCCAGAAACAGCTAGCTTAGCCGCATTTTGCTGCTCGCTTTGACGCTTATCTAAATCTTTTAACATTTGGTTAATGACACTCATAACAAGGTCCCCAAAATATCCCAGAAAAAGTATAAGCCAGCCAAAACGGTGACAATTAATAAGCTCATGAGATAAAATTTTCCTGCTGTTTTTTCTTGCATACCTTCAGTATCTTCTATGGCTCGGCTTAAATGTTTATTGGTGAGTTGATAACGACCTTCGCCATAAGCAAGCATTAGCATTTTATGGCAAATAATATTAACCAGCCTTGGAATACCGCCACTGACCTTAGCCACTTTTTTTGCCAAAGCCCGACTAAATAAAGGGGCGCCGTTATGGCCCGCTACTTGTAATCTATGTTGAATATAATGTTCAACCTCAAAGGTATTCATCGGGCGCAATTTATAAGAAAATGTAATACGTTGTTTCAATTGCCGAAAGGCCTTTTCAGCCAATCTTTCATCTAACTCTGGCTGAGCAAATAAAACCACTTGTAATAATTTGCGGGTTTCGGTTTCAATATTGGTAAATAAGCGCAATGCCTCAAGACTCTCACCCGGTAGCGCTTGCGCTTCATCGAGAATCAGTACCACTGAATTACCTTGACTGTTTAACTCTACTAATCGTTGCTGAATACGTTGAGTTAACAGCTGCACCGACATACTTTGTGCCTGTTGAACACCTAACTCAACCGCTACCGCACGGCGTAACTCATCAGGTTCTAAATAGGGGTTGGGAATATAAGCGGTAACAAAATTATCCGGTATTTCATTTAACAATTTGCGGCATATTAAGGTTTTACCTGTACCCACTTCACCCACCACTTTAATAAAACCTTCACCGGTTTTTAGCGCGGTAAACAGCACAGCTAGTGCCTCGTTGTGAGATTCTAAGCCTAAATAAAAATTGGTATTTGGGGTCAGGGTAAAGGGTAACTCCCTTAAGCCAAAATGATTAAAATACATAGGATTATAACTTAATTACTAGCTGCGTCTGCATCTTCAGGGAACCACTGTTTTAATAACGCCCGTGCATCTTGTAATTGATTTTTCCAAGTGTCTTGGCCAATAACAATAGGTTTAAGTAAAATAACCAATTCTTTCTTTTGTACCGATTCACTTTTGCTCTTAAATAATGCCCCGACAAGTGGAATATCACCAAAGAAAGGTGTTTTAGACTCTAAGTCAACTTTACGGGTTTCAATCAGACCACCAATGACAACAATTTCACCTGATTTAGCGCGAATAATGGTATCAGATTCACGCACACTGCTTTGTGCCAGTGGCAAGATAATATCTTGATCACTTAAACGGATAGTTTTTGTTTGCTCATCCGTGATAGTGACCGATGGATGAACATGCAGAATAACTTCACCATCAGCATCAATTTGCGGCGTTACATCAAGAGCAATACCTGAAAAGAAAGGCGTTAAATCAATTTCAGGTGTCGTTGTGGTTGAAGTACCTGTGGTGGTTGTGCTGGAAACATCAGTAACAAAATACTCGTCTTCACCGACTTTGATGATGGCTTTTTGATTGTTAGTGGCGGTAATTCTCGGGCTAGAAAGTACCTGCACATTACCTTGTGTTGATAATAATTCAATCACACCACTGAAGTCTTTATTGAGGAAGCTTAAGTTTGTTACGCCACCAATGGCCGAGGCAATCGCATTACCTGCAATATTGCCCGTTGTTGAAAAATCAATGTTAGTGCTTTCAATGTGCCCTAGCACTTGATCCCACTTTACGCCTTGTTGATAGTCGTCATTTAAGGTCACTTCCATTATTTTCGCTTCAATAATTACCTGACGGCGTAAATGCTCTTCGGTACTTTCAATAAAGCGTTTAACTGCGGTTATCTCAGCAGGCATGGCTTTAATGGTAATCAGGCCAGCTTGGGGAGATACAATCACAGAGCGACCATTTTCACTGCCAACCAACACGGTTAATGTTTCTTTTAATTCAGACCAAAAATCAGATTCATTTTCAGTATAAATATTGACACCACTACTAGTACCACCGCCTTGATTACTGCTATCGCTATTGCCACCGCTGTTGCCACTATTGCCACCGCTGTTGCCGCTATTGCCACCGCTGTTGCCGCTATTACCACTGCCACCACTGGAACTATTGCCAGAAACACCACCAGAGTTGACACTAGTACTAGAGATACCGCTGCGTTTAACATACAAGTAGTCTAATGGAATAGTTTCAGTGCGAATACCCGCTGGATACACTTGAATAACGCGGCCTTCACGGCGAATATCATAGCCATAGAGTGACTCAATCACGTCAAGAGTTTCATCTAAGGTAACATTTTTTAAATTCAGGGTGATGGTACCACTCACGTCAGGATGAACCGCGATGCTGTAAGGTGAATCATCAACAATAGCGGCTAAAAACTGCTCAGCGGCAACACCACTAGCGGCAATTTCTAGGCGTTTTTCGGCTAATAAGCCATGACGGGCTTGTTGAGTTTCTTTTTGCATAAGCTCTTGACGAACAGAGTTGGGTAAAGCTTGCAGTGGTTTAGGCGCTGCCGGCTGATTGGCTTGAGCAATCGCTTTGTCTAATGCTTGTGTTACATCAGTGGGCGGTTTTGGCGCTGATTGACAACCCACCAATGCCAGTACTGCTGAACAACATAACAATTTCATTGCGTGCTTTTTATTTTTATATGCTTTTTTCATTGTGAGTTCGCTATAACACTGGAAAATAATGATAATTCCATTCTACCTTGTGGCGAATCTAATACCACCCCATTGGCATTGATTGCAATCAATGCAAAGCCTTTATATTTATCACCGATATTAAGGACTTGACCGTTAATAATCGCTTTTTTGTTGTTATTACTTTTGATCACTGACTGCAAAACTAACCTTGTGCTCTTTTCGCTACTATTAGTGGTAGTGGATACTGAGGCTACTGCACCAAAAGGTTTGGTGGGATCAACCTGTTGACTATTTGCGTATTGAGGCAAAAATAGCAGTAATGCAACGAGTATAATTTTATACACCAATAAACTCCTGTGCTGTACTTAAGCTATAAATTTCAATTTCTAGCTCACTTACTGGATACACTTTTAGTTGATAGTCAAATTCTTGCCAAAAAAATGTCCAAGACAAACGCTCTAATTGGGTTAAATAGTCTTTTAACTGAAAATATTGCCCTTGCAGTTTAATGTTAATGCCATGACGATATAACTGTAATTGTTGGGCCTGTGCCTTGATGTCACCAACGGTCGCGCTTGCTATTTTATCAGTTGCAGGCTTAGTTTTGCTTTGTGTAACCGCACGGGCGGGGAGCACTTTAAATGAAAGTAATTTAACGCCTTTTTGTAACTTTAATAGTTTAATCAAGGCATAACGCATTTGAATAGGGTCAATTAAATCAGAGGTTAACGTGAGCAACCTCTCGTCAATACCACCAAGTTTAGCTTGATATTGTAATAACTGTTTTCGCAAAGCAACATTAGGGTCTTCACTTAATGCTTGCTCTAATACTTGGATCGAATCCTGATTGTTTTTATTGTTTTGCTCAGTATGTACTACTTGTTTATTAAGCTGCTCAACACGCTGAATTGCTGCCTCCAAGAACAAACTATACAAGATGAATATTATGGCCACTAAACCGCTAGCAATAATTAAATATTGCTCACGTGGTGTGGTATTGCTGAATTTCTCACTGTAAGCCAACCACTGTGCCATGGTGCTACTCCCCTTCACTTTGTGCAGAGCTAACCACAAACTCAGTTAATTTTTGTTCATTTTCCGTTAAAGAAAAATTAATAAATCGCTGACCTGAAAGAAATGTTGATGATTCAAAACCAGATAACCAATTAGGTACGGCGTCAGGTGTACGTGCAAGACCTGAAAAAGTCATATTACCATGACCAATATTAACTTTTTGTAAGCTAATATTATTATCGTGCAACGCTGCCAATTCTTCCATCGCTTTAGAGAAACCGGCACTATAGGTTTTTGTTGGGTCGGTTAATTGTTGGTGTAAATGCTGTTTATTTGCAATCACTAGCTTAATGGTATTGAGTTGCGCTAGTAACTCACTGTCTTGGCGATTATTACTAATGGCCGATTCTAAATTTTGTAACTGTAGTTTTTGCTGACTATTGAAAGATTTTGCTGTTGCAAATTCTGTTGTTAAGTTACTCACTTGCAGTTGCACAATAAAAATCAACCCGAGCATAACCACTAGAGTCGTTCCCCATAATGCTACAACACGGTTGAGTGTCCATAACGCTTTCACTGTTTGCAGTTCAGCCTGCAATAAGTTTATTGAATATTTAGCCATCTTGATTTGGCTCCATAAAATTTAACTGTGTTGCGCCAATAGCGACGGCGCTGCCTCGAAGGCTTTCTAATGTCTCTGGCATAGCAAACAATTTAACCTCTACATTGGTGTTCTGTGCCAACTGACGGGCTAAAAATGCTTCTTGTTCCACGGGTAGCAAAATTTCAATCGTTTTGATTGGCGCTTGTTTTAATTGTCGCTCAAAGTAATCGGTGGAACGTTGAATCTCTAAACTCAGAGAGTCGATAATACCCATAGTTAATTCATCTTCACTTTTATTGGCAATTTGTGAAAAACCACGCAAGCGTCGACTGAAAAATAGTTGGCCGCCTTTAACAATTAAAAGATTTATTTCTTCATTAGGCTGCTGGCAAACAAACAGGACGGCGTCTTCTTGCAATGGCAGTAAGCTTGCAAAGGCAAACTCTTCAGTCGTTATACTATTTATATTGAGTTGTGCATCGTTGAATATGGAGACCAGCGCCATCAGATCATTTTTAGCTACGCAAACAACATTAATTTTTTCATGCCCCCCGGCTAACGTTGGGCCATCGAAGTAATCCAACATCATATTGTCAGGTGCTATACTGACCAAGTCTTTTATTTGCCATTTTAACGCAGCCTTTATTTCGGCATCTGGCACATTAGGCTTATCTACTTGTACAATTTGCGAATGAGCGTGTGCCAACACTAAATGACATTGTCCTGACAAGGGTTCAACACTTAGCAAAGCCTTTAGTGCTTTTGCAATTGCATTGCCTTTATTTTCAAAAACTTCACCTTTACTTTCATTAGCCTTTCTAACGAAATAACTAATAGATTGCTGTCGCAAAGCGACACCAATCAAGTCCGTGGATTTTACTTTTGAGAACGCATTTTTTATACGTGTAATAATAGACATTAAGCGATATTATTATTTTGTTTAGTTTTGATCATAAAACTATTATCGCTGATTCTATACTCGGTGCAAGTATTTTCATTACTTCATGCCTTAAGATGCAAAATAAGATACAAAATAATGAGCAAAATTCATGCCTACTTTTTCAGCATTACAAACTATTACTCATCCTCTTTTTACTCAGCATAAAATAACCGTACAGGTTAAGCGTGATGATCAAATTCATCACGTTATTTCTGGTAATAAATGGCGCAAACTCAAATACAACTTACGCTACGCAAAATCTATTGGTGCTGACGGTGTTATAACTTTTGGCGGTTGTTTTTCAAATCATATTCATGCTTGTGCGTTCGCTTGCCAACAGCAGCAATTGCCTGTTATTGGCATTATTCGTGGCGAAGAACACAATCAAGACAATTATACGCTAGCCTGGGCTAAGCATTGGGGCATGCAGTTATCTTTTGTTGATCGAAAAACCTATCGGCTGCGCTCTGAAGACGGCTACTTACAACAGTTGCAGCAGCAATACCCTAACCACTTTATTATTCCTGAAGGTGGCAGTAATACGCTCGCGTTAACCGGTGTTGCTGAAGTGATTGATGAGCTAAAACTACAAAGTGAATTTGATACCATTATAACCCCGGTCGGTAGTGGTGGTACCTTGGCAGGGCTTATTATTGGCGACCAATCACAACATAATCTCTTAGGCATAGCGGTACTAAAACAACAAGGTTATCTTGAAGATGAAGTAAAGGCGTTATTACCGTCCAGCGATAAAGATCAGCAAAACTGGCAAATAGCGCATCAATTTCATCGGGGTGGTTACGCTAAGTTTAGTGCGCAAGATGCAAAAGAAATACGCCATTTTAATGACATAGTCGGTATTGATTTTGAACCGGTTTATTCAGGGAAAATGATTTTAGCGCTACTTGAACTTATTAAGTCGGGTTATTTCCCCGCGTATCATCGTATTGTGCTGCTGCATACAGGTGGCTTGCAAGGTCTCGCTGGCATGTTTGAACGAGGTTTACTTAATCCAGCGCAATGGCCTGTACTGCCTGTGCCACAGGTTCAGTAAAAAAGTGGCCTTGACCACCTTTTATACCCAGTTGCAGTAAAGCACGCCATTCGGCTTGTTTTTCAACCCCTAAGGCGTAAACCGGAATGTTTTTAGCTGCGGCTAGGGTTTTCAAACTTTGAATAAATACTTGGTTTTCTATTTTTTTATCTATGTCTATTACAATACTACGATGTAATTTCATCGCATAGATAGGATAAATATTAATATAACGAGCACTGACAACATATTGACCCACTTTGTCAGCGATTATTTTCACCCCTGCCGTGCTTAAAGCGGCTAACGTGGGTTGTAATTTTGACAAATGATTAACTAACTGATACTCGCTAATTTCAATCATTAGCTGGTCTTTGACTTCAGGGAAGCTGCTCAATATTGAGATAAATTTCTCCGCAAACCCAACTGATAACAGCGAGTCTATTGAAATATTAATACTACACTTATTTTGTTGGGCTTTTTTGGCCGTTAACATACGACAAACTTGTACAAGGATGAGTAAATCTATTTGCACCATGAGTCCACATTTTTGTGCCATGGGAAAGAAAACACGGGCACTGATTAAAGTGCCATTTTTATCTTTAACTTTTGATAGCACTTCATGATGCAGCACTTTAGCACTATCACTGGCAATAACAGGCTGAAAAAATATGACAAAACCATTGCCGTTTATCGCGGCATTGAGCAAGGTTCGCCATTTTAATGACCCTTTCGCTTTGACGACAGCTAACTCACCCGCTTCAAACATAAACCATTGAGAGGGCCCTTGTAACTGTGCCGCACGTAACGCCATATCGGCTTCTGACATTATTTGATAGGGTACTTGTTCAGCACCAAAATAACTGATGCCGATGTGAACAAACTCTTCTTGATTGATCCCGACCGGCATCACTACACTGGCTAATTTTTTCAATAATAGATCCGCTAATTTCTCAACATCCTTAATGAAAACATTCGGTATTAACACCGATAGCTCATCATCACTGTGCCGCGCAAGAAAATAGCCGGGCTGGTCTTGTAATCTTTGCTTAGTGACTTGAATAAGGGTTAATAAAAGCGACATGGCTTGCTGATAGCCGTATAAGTTTTGTACCAAGTCTATTTCTTTAAATTGGATCAAAAACACTGCCCCTTGGGCATCATCCTCTTTAAGCAAGGCTTGTAATCTATTATCGAAAAAAGCTCGGTTACCAATACGGGTTTCTTGATCCAGTAAAGCGCTAGCTCGAATACTTTGATCCCAAGCAATATCATTAGCGGCATTGTCATTTATTTGTTGCTGTAATTGACGAATGGCCAAGGTAATAGTTTCTATCTCTTGCGATGAGTTATCAATAGCAAGTGCATTAGACGAGCCCTGCATTAGAGTGACACTGGCCCAACGCTCCAATTGTCGTAAAGGTTTAAGCTTGATGACTAACTCTTCCTGCAGTTTTTTTTGCACTAGCCAGCCAATGACAAATAATACTAGGGTGAAGAAAAGGTGTAATGGCGAGGTAAATACTAGATAAATGGGCTGTTGAAAACTTAGATACCAGCGAGTGTTAGTAATAGCTAACTGGCGGGAATTACCTTCTTTTTTTAGTACTAGTCGAGCAAAATTTGTCTTCAATAAAGCGGTTTTACTGGCAATATTTTCTAATTGCTGGTTATTGAGCGCTAATGCTTCTAGGGTATGGTGTTGGCTATTCTGCGCTTGGTAAACCGCTAGCACCGAAAAAACACAAACCAACAGATAAAGTACTACCATTATCATAAATAGGGATTTTATCTTCAGTTGTTCTATTAGTTTAGCCTTTGCCAACATGAGCACTCCATTGCTAAATAAGTTTTTTTAAGAGCCACTTAAAATCAATTTGATTAATTAAGTCATCTACTGTTTTATGTAAAAATGGGTAAACCACTAGCATAAAATTTAATCAGAAGTTTTGCTACTTATAGATTTTATAACGCCATATTTTTTTCATTTTAACCATTAAAGTAAACAGGTAATTAATCAATTGGGTATAACTACATTCTTTTAATAGCTTGTATTATATCAAGCTAATTAAACTAATTGTAGACCATAAAAAAATCAATATATTTTTAGTTTTTTGTTGATAACTTTTCTTTAACTACTTTATTTTAATGGTAATAAAACTGCTTGCTGGCATTTTATTGACAAGCTATTGTGGATAATTGATTTATAAATAGCTAACCTTTTACACATAAAAAAACCCTGAACTCATCACGAATTCAGGGTTTTCAATAGATGATTACTTAAGGCAATTAAGCTTGAGCAATAACAACAACTTTAATTGTTGCATCTACATCGTTGTGCACGTGAATTACGATATCGAATTCACCTGTTTCACGGATGCTACCTAATGGTAAACGTACTTCAGCTTTAACAACTTTAACACCAGCTTCAGTGATTGCATCAGCAATATCACGAGTACCAATTGAACCAAATAATTTACCTTCATCACCGGCTTTAGAAGCGATAGTGATTTCAGCTAATTCAGTTAATTTAGTCGCACGTGCTTGTGCAGCAGTTAGTTGCTCAGCTAGTTTAGTCTCTAAGTCAGCGCGACGAGCTTCAAAGTGCTCAACGTTTGCTTTAGAGGCAAAAACAGCTTTGCCCTTAGGTAGTAAAAAGTTACGAGCGTAACCAGATTTAACTGTTACCTTGTCACCAAGGCCGCCTAATTTGGCGATTTTATCAAGAAGTATTACTTCCATTTTCAAAACCCCTTATTAGGTTACTTATGTAAATCAGTATATGGCAACAATGCTAAGTAACGAGCACGCTTGATCGCACGACCAAGTTGACGTTGATATTTAGCACTTGTACCAGTAATACGGCTAGGAACAATTTTACCACTTTCAGTGATATAGTTTTTTAGTACAGCTGTATCTTTATAATCGATTGCAGCAGCACCTTCCGCTGAAAAGCGGCAGAACTTGCGACGTCTAAAAAAACGAGACATGGATTTCTCCTAATATGGCTTAAGTTATTAAGGTGAAAACACCGTTAAATAAAAATAGCCTAAATTAAATCATTTCAATTTGTTGGGCATGTAATACTAAAAGCGGATTTCCGTTTCTAGATTCATGACGGTTTATAAAACCAGTCACTTTAACATTACAGCCTTCAATTAAATCACGAGTTAAGTGTTGTGACACTTTACCTGTTGCAACAACTTGTATTCGAACAAACGCTTGTCTGTTCATGCCCGCCTCATTTTGTATGGACTTGTGGTCCATTGAAAACTGACAATGTTGAATACCCGCTGGGCTGGTTGACGTTTTAGGTACTTTTAGCACCTGTCCGGTTAACACCAAGCAATTCTCTTGGCTATTATTCATAGGCAGAGAGTTGGTCACAGGTTACTTATTCTTCGCTCGCAGCTTCTTCTGCTGGTGCTTCAGCAACTGGTGCTTCAACAACTGGTGCTTCAGTAGCTGGTGCTTCTGTAACCTCTTTCTTCACTTCGCGACGCTCATCACGACGGTCTTCTTTAGCAACAGCCATAGCTGAAGCTTCAGTAACCGCGTCTTTAGTGCGCATAATCATGTTACGAATAACTACATCGTTGTAACGGAAAGAAGTTTCTAGTTCATCAATAGCTACTTGAGGCGCTTCAATGTTAATTAAAACATAGTGTGCTTTGTGCAATTTATTGATTGGGTAAGCTAATTGGCGACGGCCCCAGTCTTCAAGACGGTGGATTTTGCCTTCAGCATTAGTGACGATGTCACTGTAACGCTGAATCATAGCTGGTACTTGTTCACTCTGATCAGGGTGAACCATAAATACGATTTCGTAATGACGCATTACGAGCTCCTTACGGTTGTAGCCTCATTGTCTGGCTCAGCCAACACCAGTTGAGGCAAGGAACAAAAGTTCAGGCTGAATTAAGGAGGCACATTGTAGGGAAAATGAGCAAAAAAGGCAAGAAGATGCTGTATATAGTTTTTTTATTTAATTTTAAACTTAAAATTCATCAACTTGAGTGGTTTAGGTACAGATGCAACTAGCCTAATAGAGCTAAAACTTGTCCGCTTCAAAGGCTGTTTTTACTTATGGTGAGTCAATATTTGCAGAATGTTGATACTTAATGAGACAAGTAATAATGGCGCAGGAAAGACTAGCAAGCATGAACTAACCCGCACAAAGCAGTATTTATGTGGGTTAGGGCTAGGAGCAGATCAAACAAAAGCACTTCAAGCTAAATTCATCAGGACGAAAAAATTCAGCTTGGAGTTAATACTCAATGCGTTAGACGTTGTCGTACAATTTCAAATAAGCAAATACCGGTTGCCACTGAGACGTTTAAGCTTGAGACGCTACCCGCCATAGGTAGCTTAACCAATTGGTCGCAATTCTCCCGAGTTAAACGGCGCATGCCTTTACCTTCTGCTCCCATCACTAAGGCCATTGGCCCAGCCAATTTGACATCATAAAGACAAGTCTCGGTTTCGCCGGCTGTGCCAATAATCCATACACCCGCTTGTTGTAACGCTTTCATGGTTCTTGATAAATTAGTCACTTGCACTAAAGGCACAGCTTCTGCTGCACCAACGGCGACTTTTCGTACGATTGCACTCAAGCGAGCGGCATTATCTTTGGGCACAATAATCGCCTGCACACCCGCAGCATCAGCATTTCGTAAACATGCGCCTAAGTTATGTGGGTCAGTCACGCCATCTAAAATCAATAAAAATGGTGCTTGTTCTTTACCTGCTGCCTCAGCAAGAATGTCATCTAAATCGGCTTCAGTGAAGACTTTTCCTGGTTTAACACGTGCCACAACACCTTGGTGCTGATCACCTTCACTTTTATCATCCAGTACTTTACGGCTCGCCATTTGTGCAGGTATGCCGTATTGTTGCGCTAAGTTAATAATCGGCATTAACCGGTCGTCTTCACGACCTTTTAGTAGCCATAACTCAATAAATCTTTCAGGTGCATTTTCAATCAAGGCTTTTACAGCATGAATGCCAAATACTAATTCTTCTTGCTTTGCCATAAACTTATTTCTTTCTCTATTAATTAATTACTTTAAAAGCTTGTCTGCATTATATTTGCTAACACAGCCACTATATGACTAATCGGTTGTTTTACGGGCATTTTTACCCGGACGTTTTTTTCTCGCCTTGCGCTTTTTGGCTTTAGTCGTGGTTTTGTCACTGGCTTTATCATCAGGTTTAGCTGACTTTTTATTTGGCTTAGCTTGTTCGCCTTCTGCCTTGGACTTGCCAGCAGTGCCTTTGCCACGTTTATGCTTATCGCTGCTTTTACCTTTTGCTGCCGGTTTAGCACGTTTAGTGACGGCGTTTTCACCCGCTAAGGCTAAATCGATTTTTTTCTCATCAAGATTAACCGCGGCAACTTGTACTTCTACCGTATCGCCGATGTGATACTTAGCGCCGGTATTTTCACCGGTTAAGCACATACGTACATCATCAAAATGATAATAGTCATGACCTAGCGAGGTAATATGTACTAAGCCTTCGATATGTAGGTCGGCTAAACGAACAAATAAACCAAAGTTAGTTACCGTTGAGATCACACCAGTAAAAGTATCGCCGACATGATCTTGCATATATTCACATTTTAGCCAATCAGAAACATCACGCGTGGCGTCATCAGCACGGCGTTCAGTCATCGAGCAATGTTCACCCAGTTCGATGACGGCTTCCGGTGTATAACTATGTGCGCCAGCATTGGCTTCATCTTGTGCTTGCTCATCTAAAATGGCTTTAATCACACGATGCACAACTAAATCTGGGTAACGACGTATCGGCGAAGTAAAATGGCTGTACGAGGGTAATGCTAAACCAAAGTGACCTATATTTTCACTTTGATAAACGGCTTGGCGCATTGAGCGCAAGAGCATGGTTTGAATCAGCTCTTGATCAGGTCGGTCAGCTATTGTCTCTAAAATATGGCAATAATCCATAGGTTCAGGTTGTGCTTTGGTCTCTCCCATCGAAGATAAATCAAGCCCTAGCTCGTTTACGTAGCTGATAAAATTATTATATTTATCTTCGCTAGGCTTATCATGAACACGGAATAAACCGGGTTTTTTATGTTTTTCAATAAACTCTGCGGTCGCAACATTGGCTAAAATCATGCACTCTTCAATGATTTTATGCGCGTCATTACGCACCATAGCCACAATAGACTCTATTTTTCTCTCGCTGTTAAAGAGAAACTGTGATTCTGTGGTTTCAAAGGCAATAGCGCCGCGTTTAGTACGAGCGGCCGCTAGCACATGATACATAGTATTGAGATTTTCTAAATCAGGGATTAAAGCCTGGTATTGTGTGCGTAATTCCCCGCGATAGTCATCATCCTTTTGTTCTGGGTTCACCCCTAGGATGGTCGCCACTTTACTATAAGTGAAACGCGCTTTAGAGTTCATCACGGCAGGATAAAATTTAGATCCCGCTAAATCTCCTGCTGCGCTGATGGTCATTTCACAAACCATACAAAGGCGATCAACATCCGGGTTTAACGAACACAGTCCATTAGAGAGTTTTTCCGGCAACATAGGAATAACTTGGCTAGGAAAATATACCGAATTACCGCGAGAAATAGCTTCTTCATCTAATGCGGTTTTATTACGCACATAATAACTAACATCGGCTATAGCCACCCATAAGGTCCAGCCGCCATCGGCATTGGGTTGGCAATAAACGGCATCGTCAAAATCTCGGGCGTCTTCGCCATCTATGGTCACTAGGGGTAAATCACGTAGATCAACTCTTGGCGCTTTTGCTGATGCTTCAACTTCATCGGCAATACCGCTAACTTCGGCAATAACTTCAGCAGAAAACTGGTTAGGCAAGTCGTGTTCACGCAAGGCAATTTCAATTTCCATGCCTGGTGCCATGTGTTCACCGAGTACTTCAATCACTTCACCAACGGCGTTCGAGCGCTTGGTGGGTCTTTGAATAATGTTAACGACCACGACTTCGCCATGGCGAGCGCCTAACTTTTTATCGGGTTGGATCAGAATTTCTTGTTGAATACGAGCATCATCTGGGATCACGCAGGCGATATGATGATCAACAAAAAATCGCCCAACAACACCGGCAGTGCGAGGTTTAATCACATCAAGTATTTTGACTTCTTTACGACCTTTACGATCGCTGCGATCAAGCAATATCGCTTCAGCAATATCACCATGGATAACCCGTTTCATTTCATAAGAAGAAATATAAAAATCTTTGTCACCATTGTCGGGAGAAAAAAAGCCAAAACCATCACGATGACCAATAACTTTGCCGGTTAACACATCACTACGCTTTGCTATGGCATATTGCTTAAATTTATTAAAGACAATTTGACCACTGTTTTCCATGGCACGTAATCGATGTTTCACGCCCACTACCATGTCGTCATCAGTATATTGCAATTGACTCACAAGGGCTTTAAACGTCGGTGGGATGTTTGATTTTTCGATCAGAGACAATAGCAGCTCACGGCTCGCTACTGGCTTGTCATATTTGTCAGCTTCTCGCTGTTGGTGCGGGTCGTTTTTGGTCACATTTATTCAATAATGGTTTTTTGTTTAGTATATCGTAGATTAACGCTATACCCAAGCCACTTCAATAGGCAGGCTGTGCTGTGTATTGAGGTGGTTAAAACCTAGCGAGATAAAAATTGAAACATTAATAAAAGTACAGTTTATCGACTTGAGCCTTTAATATTGGCCATTTTTGGCGGCATTGACTACACGTTCTGGCATTTTTTTCGTTAGCTTTGCTAAGTGCTGAGCGATAACTTTATGCGTTTTTTTGTCGTCAGTCACTGATTGGTGTAATTGCGTGTATAGCTGAGGAAAATCCAATGGGCTACCATGACCAGCTAAATACATATTGGCTAATCTAAGCTGAGCTTTTATGTTATTCAATGCGGCTGACTCTTTAAGAAAAGTAATAGCTTGATTAATATCTACTTGTACGAATTTACCCAGATGATAATAGCGCCCCATTTGCTCTAACGCTTCAGGTAATCCCTGATCGGCTGCCGCTTGCATATAATGTAAGCCCAAAGGTACATCTTTTTTTATGCAAACACCGTAGGCAAGCATATCCCCCCAAAGGAACTGATAGCCTGGCATTTGCGCCTTTACCGCTCGCGCTTCAATATCTTGCACCAGTTGACAATCATCAATAACTACTTGGCTTAAATGCTTGTTTTCTTTTATTAAATCAAGCAAGACGTTATCACTATAAATTTGCACAGCCCTCAATTCAGCAGCAGAGGCACTCATAACATGAGTTATTGTCAATAAGATCGCGATAAGTAGTTTTTGCATAATGCCTCTTTGCACAATTTGTAATTCAAGGTGTGATTCAGGGTGTCACTCAAGTTAGGTCATGCTTTATATCGGCCGTTAGTATAAATAACTTAGTAAACAGCTCATAATATTTTTTGACACTTGAGGTAAGTTACTTTTAAGCAGACAACTAACTTATCTTATTTAGCTGATTTAACAGATTTAACAGATTTAACTTTAAGCAAATAAAATATCAAGATAAATACATATAAGTAAGTCTCTTTTGTTCGCTAATGGCTGAAGCGATTAACGCTAAGGGCTTTGATGTAGATCGCAATCAAATAAGCGAACTTTTATGACGGGAATACTGATAAAATTTAACAAAAGGCAAGCTCCAGTTGTACTCAATTGGAGCTTGCATTCAATTGAGCATAACAAACTGAAATTTGCCTGTGTTATCACAAAAACTGCCCTCATTTACCCAAGGGCTAACTTATCCCAATTGACATGCTTTACTTTCTAAAGTCCACCATAGCTTGTGCAACAAAGTAGGCATACATAGTATAAATGGCAGTATTGACCTTAAGTGCTTCAGGTTCAACTTTGTCCAAAGTATCATTTTCAGTATGGTGATAATCAAAGTAATTTGAGCCGTCTGGTGCAAAGTCAATGCTTGGCATACCTGCGTCACTTAATGCACTCATATCCGACTGACCTTTGGCATTATTCTCTGGTGCAAGCGCTACACCCATTGGGGCCAAGTATTGCGCTAATTCACGTATTGCATTGAGCGATTGTGCACCCACACCAGGGGTCATTTTATATATACGCCCTATGCCAAAATCCCACTCAGCACCCATAACATGCGCCGCCATATCATCTTTATGATCTTTGACATATTGCTTTGCGCCTAATAAGCCCACTTCTTCAGCGGCGAATAAAATCACCCGAATGCTGCGTTTTGGACGTTCAGGCAATTGCCCGATGTGATGCGCTGCCGCCATGACCATACCTATACCTAAACCATCGTCTAATGCGCCTGTTCCTACATCCCAACTGTCTAGATGAGCACCTAAGGCGACAATTTCTTCTGGAAACTCACTACCGGTAAACTCGCCAATAACATTGGCCGACGTTGCAACCACTTCAGCTTTAGTTCTAGCCGTCATTTTCAAATACAGACTAACGGCTTCGCCACGCTTAAGTTGATTAACTAATAAATCAGCATCAGGGTTTGATAAAGCGGCCGCAGGAATTTGTTTAACTTTATCTTTATAACGCATGACCCCAGTATGAGCGGTACGGTTATTGTCTGTTCCTACTGAGCGCATCACTAGGGCAGAAGCCCCTTTTTGTGCAGCGACAACGGCGCCATTAACGCGCGTACCTACAGCAGGACCATAGCCGTTACCGTCGATATGACGCTCCATTTGATAGGAAACAAAGGCTATTTTGCCATTTAGGCTATTATCTGGTGCCGCTTTTAAATCAGCAAAAGTTTCAAAATGCGCTATCTCAGCGGTCAAACCTGCTTTAGCTGTACCTATGCTGCCACCAAGCGCTAAAACCACTACGTCATGCGGATACGGTGCAACAATGCGGGCTTTTGCCTCACCACGTAACCAGTAGCTACCGGTGACTTCTTCGGTCCATACTTTATCAAAGCCTAAGGCTTTCATTTTATTAACCGCCCATACTATCGATTTTTTATCCCCTGTTGAGCCCATCATGCGATGACCTACTTCGGTAGTTAATGACTCGATTAATTGGTAGGATAAATCTGATTGCAATGCCGTTGTTTTTAACTGCTTTAATTGCGCTTGTTGCTCAGTATTGAGTTGTTGTGCACTAGTCGTAAAACTACCCACACTCATTAACACGGCTAGACAAGTGCCGGCAATCAATTTTGTTTTTGTGATCATATTTTTCCTTAACTGTATTATTTTCTATTGATGGTATCGTTACCATTAATCAACTTGAGATCAGTATCTATAAAAGGTAATTAACTTGCAATCACTTCGCCTGATTTTGCTCATATCACCAATATTAAACCCTAGGTAAGTGTAAAGATAAACTGCCCTTTAAAACGCAAAAACAAAGAGCCTATTGTTTTATAACGATAAGTTAGCGATCTTGCCTTAGGTTTTTAATCTTCGCTAAGCCAAGATCAAAAAAGCCGACTGTCGTCGGCTTTTATTTACAATCGATGGTAATTAAATCGAGAAAGAAGAACCACAACCACAAGTTGTACTCGCATTTGGGTTGCTTACCAAGAAACGACTGCCTTCCAAGCCTTCAGTATAATCAACTTCGCCGTCAACTAAATACTGTAAACTCATGGGGTCAATCACCATGGTAACGCCTTTTTTGACTATGGTCATATCGCCATCATTGACTTTTTCGTCAAAGGTAAAACCATACTGAAATCCTGAGCAGCCTCCGCCTGTAACGTAGACACGCAATTTCAAGTCTGGGTTTTCTTCTTCCGTGATCAACGATAATACTTTGGTCGCTGCAGCATCGGAAAATTTAATAGGTAATTCAGTATTTGACATATAACTCAACTTAAAACGGATGAACTAAAGTAATTATCTTAAACTTGACTGTTTTAGTCAAGTATTATGGTGAACTCTGCGTAATATTATCAATACTTTTCAGCCATGGATAATTATGATCGATACGATTATATTTTTGCCATCTGCTTTTTGGTAATATTGCGGCCACATTGATGGTTTCAGGGATAAAGTTTTCCGGTAAGGTTAACTCGCCACTTATAATTTGAAAGTATTGAAAGCTAAAGGATAGATCTTCCTTGTTGAGTGTCGTCAGCTCAGACAAGTCAATGCTAGTGGGCTTATTATTTAAACTGCCAATAATAGTCAACTCAATAAAACCTTTCGCATAACGCTTACGTAATACTTGTTGCACCAACACCACTTGAAAACGGTAATGAGCAGGACTTTGGCTTTTTGTTAAGGTCACATCGTCAATGACTAGGCCATTTGCTTGTTTCTCAGGTGCCATGACTTTTTCATAAAAAGCGAGTTCTTTTTTAACTTGAAAGTGCGCTTGTTCAATCCGTTTTAAGGTTTGTTGGCTGCGTGCATTCGCCATACGTTCAACTTCAAGCTCAACTACTAACGTATTGATGTGTTGAGTCTTCTCAGCTAATTCTTGATAGATAAAATCTAAGCGAGCTTTTTGCTGTGCTAAGGTCTGATTCTGATAACCATGATAAAAATTACCTAGGCGATAGCCGCAGAATAATACAATGGCCAGGATCACCAGCAGTAAAATCGCTGAACTAAAGCTTCCTAGGCGCATCACCACAGTGCGGAAATTTATTTTTGCTAACCAATTCATTTGAAAGTATTATGATATCCAGAGTGTCTGTAAATATGTCCAATAAAAATAACTCAATATGAAGACAATAACTCAACTAAAAAAACGTCTCGCCGTGCCACAAACGTCATGGCAACTCTGTTTACTAGCCGCTATTGGGGGTTTTGCATCGGCGTTGTTAGTTGTGCTATTTATTTTTACCATTGAAGGCATTCAGTTATTTTTTCTGCCCGAAAAAGACGACTATAACAGCATAAGCGCTTTAAGTCGTTTTCAATTACCTATTATGGGTGCTGTCGTTATTCTCTTATTTGCTTGGGTAACTGGTTACAAGTATATCCGCAGCGGCATTCCCTTTGTCTTACATCGTTTAAAAGTTGCCAATGGTGTCATGCCATTTCGTAACACGGTTAATCAATTTATCGGTAGTGCCGCCGCACTTGCTGCTGGTTTTTCAGTAGGCAGAGAAGGTCCTGCTGTGCATTTAGGCGCCGCCTGTAGCAGCTATATTGCCAACAAGTTAAATTTACCTTATAACGCCATTCGCAGCTTAAGTGCTTGCGGTATTGCGGCGGGTATTGCCGCTTGTTTTAATACCCCAATAGCCGCGGTTTTATTTGTGATGGAAGTTATCTTACGAGAGTATAAAGTGCATATTTTTATACCGGTAATGATTGCGGCTCTGGTTGGGTCGATGACCACCAGTCATATTTTTGGTGTCAGTCACGAATTCGGCCATTTTACCGCCATTACTTTAAACATCGACCATTATCTTGTTTTGGCTATACTCGGCATGGTGCTAGGTGTTTTCGCCTTTATTTTTAATCGCAACCTGATATTAGTGATCAAACACAGTGCTCGTTTTCACCTTGTGCCAAGAATACTGACTGCGGCATTAATTACTGGCAGCTTGGGTTATGCACTGCCTTATGCGATGGGAACCGATTTAAGTGCGATTAATTTTTCTTTGCAAAATAGTCTTGAATTGCAACTACTACTGGGTTTATTAGTCGCAAAAGTACTGATGACCATTTTTGCGCTTGGCTTAGGCATACCCGGCGGTATTATTGGTCCTATTCTTGGTATCGGCGCTATCGCAGGAACCTGTGGCTCTGTGGTCGCAAGCTACTTTATCAACGGTGACATTTCTGCCAGTGACTTTGCGTTAATGGGCATGGCCGGCTTTATGGCTGCGACACTTAATGCCCCGTTAGCGGCATTACTCTGTGTGGTGGAAATGTCTAATCAGATAGAGATTATTGTACCCGCCATGATAGTTATCACTAGTGCTTGTGTGTTTTCTGGACAATTTTTTGGTAATCGTTCAATTTTCATTCTCCAGCTTGAGATTCAGGGCTTACCCTACCGACAACCCCCTATTGAGAAGTTCTTACAGCGCATTGGAGTCATTGGGGTGATGGATGAGCGCATCACCCTGTTACGACAAGTCGATGATAAAACTATTGCCACGGCATTATCAAAGCAAAAACCACAGGATAATGTTATCCACCAGATAAAACGGCCTGATGAAACAACACAATTTGTTTTTTACCAGCAAAGTATGACGGACATAGACGCTAAGCCGACGCTAAAAAAACACACGCTGATCCCGCTTTCTAGCCAATCAACACTGACTGAAGCCTATTTGCTGCTAATGAAAAAAAGGACGGGTGGTGTTTATATATATCAAGATAATCCAGATGAAATTATGGGTATAATAACCTTTGATTATATTAGCTCTTATTTATTAAAAGGAAAAACCAACTGATGGTTACCATTCTCTGGCTTAAAGCATTCCATGTTTTTTTTATGGTCGCGTGGTTTGCCGGTATCTTTTATTTACCACGCATTTTTGTTAATCATGCCGAATCAGCGGAACCTCATGTACATCAACACCTTAAAGGCATGGAGCGACGATTACTTTATTTTGTTACCCCCTTTGCCCTATTGACGGTTTTGTTAGGTATTGCCATTATTTATCAATATGGCTATCCCTGGTTTGCGGCGGCAAAATGGTTACATGTGAAAATATCCTTGGTGCTGCTATTACTCATTTATCATGGTTACTGCTTTAAATTAGTCAAAATATTTGCTGCTGATAAAAATACTCGTTCTGGCAAGTTTTATCGCTTTTTCAACGAAGTACCTGTAATTATCTTACTGATTGTCATACTGCTGGTTTATCTAAAACCTTTTTAAGCTTGGCATATTAAGCTGTTGGTTATAACTTGCTATATCCAGCGCGAATTAATGCCCAAAAGCTATGTTTATCAGTACTGACAGATGTAGTTATAACACCCTGTACAAAGCGTATAGGGTGCTAGGTAAGTCTTACTCTAGCCTATTAGATTGACGATAAAAGTAAGATTTATCCGCTATAGCAAGTGGTAATATCTAAGCATAATATCAAGCCATACTTCCAAACCACAATATTAAGCCGTAAAATTTAAATGCTGAACAAGCACAGAGACATCTTATACTGTCTATCGGTGGCGCTTAGTCAACTGACTACAGCCCTTGCATTGCCAAGGCTGTAATCTTGTTTAACCCTCTCAACAGTTTAGTCAAACTCCAGACATTTTCTTAATTCAAATCCTGATAATACATTCTCAGCATTCAACTTTTATGCTATATTTCGCAACAATTTTTCGTTGTTGGCTTAACAGCAACAATCCACTATATAATAAAATTATCAAATCAGCTGGCACAGTGCCTTGCTAAAGATTTAGATAATCTAGGTATTATCTATGATGAAATTTGAAGGAAGCCATATCTTATCTGTATCGCAGTTCGATAGAGAGAGTATTTCCCGTATTTTAGAGATTTCAACCTTAATGGCGCCCTACGCCATGCGAAAAAAGCGCTGTCATGTACTTGAAGGGGCGATATTAAGTAATTTATTTTTTGAACCCAGTACTCGCACCCGTGTTAGTTTTGGTACCGCCTTTAATTTACTGGGTGGTTTTGTCAGAGAAACGGTTGGACAAGAGAACTCTTCACTTTCAAAAGGCGAGTCATTATTTGACACTGCCCGTGTTATTAGTGGTTATTCAGACGTGATTGCCATGCGCCACCCTACCATGCACTCGGTTGCTGACTTTGCTAAAGGCAGCAGTGTGCCTGTGATTAATGGTGGCGATGGCGCTAACGAACACCCGACACAGGCACTACTGGATTTATTTACCATACAGTCAGAAATGGCGCGTTATGACATGGGGCTAGACGGCTTAAACATTGTTTTAATGGGCGATCTTAAACATGGTAGAACCGTGCATTCTCTGTCTAAATTAATTAGTTTATATAACAATATCAAAATCACTATGATTGCCCCTAAGGCTCTGCAAATGCCAGATAGTATAGTGGCTACCTTAACTGACGCTGGACACCAAGTGGTTATTACTGACAAAATTGAAGGCAACTTGGCCTGCGATGTTATTTACCAAACCCGTATTCAACAAGAGCGTTTTGCCAGTAAAGATGAAGCCGACTTATACCGTGGTCACTTTAGTTTGAATCGAAAAATTTATCAGCAATATTGCCACGAACATACGGTCATCATGCACCCATTACCGCGCGATTCTCGTGCTGAAGCGAATGAACTCGATATCGATTTAAATGACCTAGATAATTTAGCCATATTTCGCCAAGCGCAAAACGGTGTACTGGTACGTATGGCATTATTTGCCCTAAGTTTAGGGGTTGAAAACCAACTTAGCCATTATGAGAAGCCTGTCATTTGGCACACCAATAAATACTAATTTTAACCTCAATAGTTAGGTTACCTTAACCGCGAGTAGCATATTATGACCAAAAATTCTCAGCAATTATTTAATGCCGCCCAAGAAGTTATTCCTGGTGGCGTAAATTCACCGGTTCGTGCCTTTAATGGCGTAGGCGGCACACCACTGTTCATCAAAAAAGCTCAAGGGGCTTATATTTTTGATGTTGATGGTAAGCAGTATGTCGATTATGTTGGTTCATGGGGACCGATGATTTTAGGCCACAATCACCCAGCAATTCTGGCCGCCGTGATTGAAACTGCCCAGAACGGGCTTAGCTTTGGCGCTCCAACAGAACTTGAAATAACCATGGCTGAAAAAGTGCGTGAAATGGTTCCTTCAATGGAGAAGTTACGTATGACCAGTTCAGGCACTGAAGCAACCATGAGCTCTATACGATTGGCCCGTGGCTTTACGGGTCGTGACAAAATATTAAAGTTTGAAGGTTGTTATCACGGCCATGCCGACTCATTATTGGTCAAGGCTGGCTCAGGCATGTTAACCATGGGCGTGCCAAGTTCTCCCGGTATTCCTGAAGATGTTGCTAAACACACGTTAACCGTTAGCTTTAATAACCTTGATGAAGTAAAACAAATTTTCGCTGAAATGGGTGATGAAATCGCTTGTATCATTGTTGAACCTGTTGCTGGCAATATGAACTGTGTTCCACCGGTCGAAGGTTTCTTGGAAGGATTACGCGCCATTTGTGATCAATATAAAAGCCTCTTAATTTTTGATGAGGTTATGACCGGCTTTCGCATTGCTTTAGGTGGAGCCCAAGCTCACTACAACATAGTGCCTGATTTAACTACTTTAGGTAAAGTTATCGGTGGTGGCATGCCGGTAGGAGCTTTTGGTGGTAAAAAAGAAATCATGGATTACATTGCCCCTATTGGTCCAGTTTATCAAGCAGGCACATTATCAGGCAACCCTATTGCTATGGCAGCTGGTTTGGCAACGTTAAATGAGCTATCTAAAGATAATAAGCACGAACAACTCAGTGCTACGACAGAAAAGCTAGCAATGGGCTTAAAAGCCGCTGCAGAGCGCAATGGTATATCATTAGCGGTTAATTATGTTGGCGGTATGTTCGGTTTCTTTTTTACTGAGGAAGAAAACGTGACTTGCTTTGCTCAGGCAACCGCATGTGATGGTGAAAAGTTTAAACGCTTCTTTCATTTGATGTTGGATGAAGGCGTTTATCTTGCCCCTTCTTCCTTTGAAGCCGCCTTTGTATCAACGGCACACGGTGATGCAGAAGTTGAATTTACCTTAGCCGCGGCTGATCGTTGTTTCGCTCAGCTGTAGACTTTACATTATCAAGCAGACAATAAAAAAGGTAAGCATAACGCTTACCTTTTTTAATGGATAACAAAATTCCAATATACTTAATTTTGCTTAATTTTTTACTACCGACAGGCTAGGCTTTTTCACTTTTGATGCTTGAGTGCTTTGCTGCTTAGCTGACGCTTTAGTCGTTACCTTGCTATCTACTGCTTTGACTGAAGACATTTTCACCGGTGAGGGTAAAGGTTCCTCAGTAATAGTGCCTGGCTCAGGGTGCTCAATCGCTAGCGATGTGCCAGCACCATTTTCTTTGGCATAAATAGCCACAACAGCACCATAAGGTATGCTCATGTTTTCAAGCTTGCCGCCAAAACGTGCGCTAAGCTCAATAATTTCTTCACCCATGGCAATACTACCCACAGCTGACGGCGAAACATTTAACACGATTTGACCGTCATCAACATAAGACATAGGCACAATAACGCCATAAACATTCACATCAACAACAATGTAAGGTGTTAGGCCGTTATCAAAAATCCAGTCATAAAAAGCCTTAACAACATAAGGCTTATTTGAGCTCATTTCACTTGTCATAGCTTACGACTTTATACTGGAGCGCCAAAGCGTAGTTCACGCTCAGACTCAGTTAATGACGCTTGAAATGATTCACGTTCAAAGACTCTTAACATATAAGTTTTTAATTCTTTTGAGCCTTCACCATCAAGCTCAATACCCATAACAGGTAAACGCCACAATAGCGGAGCTAAGTAACAATCAACCAAACTGAATTCTTCACTCATAAAATAAGGCGCTTCATTCAAAATAGGTGCAACACTTAACAAGCTTTCTTTCAATTCTTGACGTGCTTTTGCGGCGGCATCAGCTGGTCCACTGTAGATAACTTTAGCTAGGCTGTACCAGTCTTGTTCGATACGATGCATCATTAAACGGCTACGACCACGAGATACCGGGTAAACTGGCATAAGTGGTGGATGCGGAAAACGCTCATCCAAATATTCGATAATAATTGACGCTTCATAAAGCGCTAATTCACGATCAATTAACGTAGGCACTGTTCCATAAGGGTTTAAATCCAATAAATCCTCAGGTAAATCGGCTAAGTCGACCAAGTTAATATCAACTCCGACACCTTTCTCTGCCAACACGATGCGGGTTTGATGACTATACATATCATCTGCATGCGAATATAAAGTCATAACAGAGCGTTTGTTTGCGGCGATGGCCATAATGCCTCCAAAAAATTCTTATTTAAAAAACTAACAAAGGGGGCCAAAGCCCCCAATAATATCTAAAGTTTACACGGTTTCACAAAACATTTGTAATTAGTGTACATCTCTCCAGTATTCTTTCTTCAGTAAATAGGCAAAGAACAACAAGATAAAGAGGAAACCAATAACCCAATAACCTAGGCTTTCACGCTCAAGTTTATTTGGCTCACCGGTGTATTCCAAGAAGTTGGTTATATCACGAACAAAAGTATCATATTCTTCTGTTGTCATTGAACCGCCAGTAGCCTCAGAAAGATTACCGTGCTCATCTATTGTTTTAACACCTTGAAGGTTTTGTAATACATGTGGCATACCCACATCTTTAAAAACTTTATTGTTAACACCGAACGGACGACTTTCATCAACATAAAAAGATCGCAAGTAAGTGTAAATCCAATCAGGGCTTCTAAAGCGTGCTTCAAGTGTTAAATCTGGTGGCGCGCCACCAAACCACTTAGCCGCATCTTTAGCTGGCATAGTGTTAGTTATATGATCACCCACTTTTTCACCGGTGTACATATAATTTGCTAGGCCATCTTCATCAGAAATACCCAGGTCAGCAAAAGTGCGATTATAACGCTGATACTGCAACTGGTGACAAGCTAAACAATTATCAATAAAAGCTTCAAAACCACGTTTTAACGAGGCTTTATCACGTAAGTCATTATTAGCCTCATCTAATTGTATGCTGGGCCCAGCTGCCGAAACGAGCATAGGAAGCACAGCTAAAATTGCTATAATAAATTTTTTCATTTTCCTGTCACCCTATCTGGAACTGGCTTCGTTTTTTCGTTTTTACTGTAAATCCAGATAGCCACGAAAAAGCCAAAGTAACCGAAACTTGCCACAACACCAATCATGTTATTCAGTGGCGATGCAGGTAAAGTACCTAAAACACCTAAAATAATAAAACAAATAGCGAATTGAACAAGGTTTACCGTATGAGCGGTACAACGGTAACGTATTGATTTAACCACACCACGGTCACACCAAGGCAACATGAACAAGGCGATAATAGCACCAAACATACCCACAGCGCCTAAAAGCTTATCAGGAATAATACGTAAAATGGTGTAGAAAGGACCAAAGTACCATACAGGTGCTATATGCTCTGGTGTTTTCAGGCCATTAGCCGGCTCAAAGTTTGGCGCTTCTATAAAGTAGCCACCACCTTCTGGCGCAAAGAACATAACCCCACAGAATATAATTAAGAAGATCACAATAGCGACCAAATCTTTTACTGTGTAGTAGGGATGAAAAGGTATAGCGTCAACAATGTCGTACTTCTTAGTGTACTGCTCATGAAAGGCAAATTTACTTAACTCTTCGGGAGCCACGCTGCCTTTAGGCTTTTTAATATTAGTGCCGTCTGGGTTGTTTGAGCCCACTTCATGTAGCGCTAAAATATGTAGGAAAACTAACACGACCAGCACTAATGGCAAGGCAATAACATGTAAGGCAAAGAAACGATTTAATGTCGCTCCTGAGATAACATAATCACCACGTATCCAGAGCGTTAAGTCATCACCAATGATCGGAATAGCACCAAAAATGGAGATAATAACTTGCGCTCCCCAATATGACATATTACCCCAAGGTAATAAGTAGCCCATAAAGGCTTCAGCCATTAATACCAAGAAAATCAGCATACCGAACAGCCACAATAATTCACGAGGTTTTTGGTAAGAGCCATACATCATGCCACGGAACATATGCATGTAAATAACAACAAAAAATGCTGATGCACCCGTTGAGTGCATATAACGTAATAACCAACCGTAGTCGACGTCACGCATAATATACTCTACAGAAGCAAAGGCACCTTCACCTGATGGTTCGTAGTTCATTGTTAACCAAACACCCGTTAACAATTGGTTGACTAAAACAACACTCGCTAAAATACCAAACACATACCAAAAGTTGAAATTTTTTGGTGCTGGGTATTGTGTAACATGCTTGTTTATTGCTTCCATTAAGGGTAGACGCTGTTCGATCCAATCCATTAATTTAAAAGACATTATGCTTCTCCTCCAGACACACCAATGAGTAAGGTATCTTCATTTGGGAAAGAGTGTTCAGGCACCATCAAGTTAGTCGGTGCTGGGACATTTTGGAAAACACGACCGGCCATATCAAATTTAGAGCCATGACAAGGACAGTAAAAACCGTCTTTAACACCAGCAACTTCCTGATCAAAGTCACCTTTGCGGTAAGTTGGTGCACACCCTAAATGCGTACATACACCCAGTGCCACCAATAAATCAGGTTTAATCGAGCGATGTGCATTCATCGCATAAGCAGGCTGTTGTGGCACTTCTGATTGTGGATCTTTTAATTGGTCATCATGTGTACTTAAACCAGAAAGAATTTCTTCTGATCTACGTACCACATACACTGGTTTACCGCGCCATTCAGCACGAATTAATTGACCAGGCTCTATTTTGCTTACATTGACTTCAACCGGCGCACCTGCGGCTTTCGCACGAGCACTAGGGTTCCAAGAACCAATGAAAGGCACAGCCACACCGACAACACCAATACCACCGACTACCGAAGTAGCTGCAGTCAAAAAGCGTCGACGACCGTTGTTAACAGGCGCATTGCTCATTCAAACTCTCCAATTATTATCTAGCTAATACAACAACACATGACTAAGAGGATTACCTAGTTATTGTGTAGATTGTTGATCTACTAAATCAACGATAAAAATGATCTACTAAATCAACGATAAAAAAATTGCTCTGATAATAAAGAAAACCCTCGTTTTTTACAAGGCAATTAACCTTTTCAAGACAGGTTTATGCAAATAAAAGTCAATTATTATAACCACGCACCCAATGAATAAAAACTATTCGTATTTATGGCTTTATTACCTTGCAAGTTGCCATAAAATAGCGGTCAGTTTTAAGTGTTTAACTGGCTATTAAAAAGAAAAAACACCTCGCTATTAGTTAAAAGTTTACTTGTCGGCTGGGGATGTTCACTATATTGGCGACATGAATACTAGGCTCAAAGTGAGCTTACATCTTAAAGCTAATTTGTTGATTAAAGACCGCAGAGACATTATGCCAGTTGAGTAAAATTCAATCCGGGTAATAGCGATAAATAGTCAAATTCTCATGGTTATGCTTAGGGCTCCAGACTACACATAAGTACCTAAACCCCTGCAGCTAATAAGCTTGATTGAGGTTTACATAGCCGTAAACCGTTACAACGTCGCAAGAGCATATTATTATGTGCTTAATTGAGGCTTACATGGCCGTAAACCGTTAAAACAACACATGATCATATTGTCGAGCAATGGCTCGCGTATAGGCTTGCTCACAACGAATTAGCTTATTATGTTGCGCATTGGCATAGTGGACAGTTAATTTATCGCTTGGGTACAGAACAAGTAATATATAACACCAAGCAACTTTGCCATCACCGCACTTTCACATCGACGTGCATGAATGCACGCATGCCACGGAGCCATGTTCTGACAGAGATATCCTACTAATCTCACTAATTTTTTGCTCATTTCACGAGTTAAAATAAGCGGATAATTAATCAATTTGGTATAAGTCATTAGAGTAATGCAGGAGTAATTACCGAGATGGCTAAGAACGACCATATCATAGTGACATAGCCGGTATTTTTCTCATAAAAAAACCGGCAGAAGCCGGTTTTTGAAATAACATAACGTAAATATTAACGTTTTGAAAATTGTGGCTTTTTACGAGCCTTGTGTAGACCAACTTTCTTACGTTCAACTTTACGAGCATCACGAGTAACGAAACCAGCATTACGTAGAGCACCACGTAAAGTTTCATCGAACTCCATTAATGCACGAGTAATACCGTGACGAATTGCGCCAGCTTGACCAGAAATACCACCACCTGAAACAGTGATGTTAAAATCAAACTTTTCTAACATTTCAACTAAGTCTAATGGTTGACGAACAACCATACGAGCCGTTTCACGGCCAAAGTATACAGAAATATCACGTTTGTTAATTGTGATTGCACCGTTACCAGCTTTCATGAACACACGAGCAGTTGAGCTCTTGCGACGACCAGTACCGTAATATTGATTATCAGCCATGACTTACAGCTCCAAAAGTTGTGGTTGTTGTGCAGTATGTTTATGTTCAGTACCCGCGTAAACTTTAAGCTTACGGAACATTTCACGACCTAAAGGACCTTTAGGTAACATACCCTTAACTGCGAATTCAATAACGCGCTCTGGAGCTTTTGCGATTAGCTTTTCAAAGCTAATTTGCTTAAGACCACCAACAAATTCTGTATGCGAGTAGTAAATTTTACCCTTCGCTTTATTACCAGTTACTTTTACTTTCTCAGCATTGATAACAACGATGTAATCGCCAGTATCTACATGAGGAGTAAATTCTGCTTTATGCTTACCGCGCAAACGGCTTGCAATTTCAGTAGCGATACGGCCTAAAGTTTTATTTTCGGCGTCCACTAAGAACCATTCGCGTTGTACGCTCTCTGGTTTAGCTACAAAAGTTTTCATTAAAAAACCCAATTATATAAATGTTACTTAAATAATAACCTAAGAAAACCTCAAGTTATCCGTTAAAGACTACGCCATTGCCCCTTCGAGCATCGAGTCCGTTGCCGGTCCTCTGGAAAAAGAACAGGCTTTGTAACGTAGGGAAGCCGGATTATACAGAACAATAGGCAAAAGATCACGCCTAATCACTGATCTTTCTTTATAAGCCAAACGGAAATTAACAAAAAGTGCTACTCGTGCTGATTAAACGCTTCATTCAACTGTGATTTACTCACTTGCAATCTACTCAACTGCAATTTTACATAACTAATAGCATGAGTTTCAATGCGCTGATATAGCTCAGGATAAAGCGCTCTAATTTGCCTTAATGCTGATATTGTTGCTAACTTGTAGGCCTGCATTGCTAATAAATTGGCGGCTTGGGCATAACTTGCTCGCCAAAGCTCATCAGGTAATTTTTTACCTTTTACTTCGCTATACGCCTGAGTTATTTCTTTCATCAGTAAATGGTTATATTGATAGCTATCGCTAAGAGCAGAAAATGCACTGATTGCCTTTTCATCTTGTAGCATCATGGCATAAATTCCTGCATCTATGATGTGAGCAAATGCTTGTTGGCGTTTAATAAAGGCCGCAACAAAATGCTGATTAACCACACGCATTGAAAATAAATCAGCTTGCCATACTTTAAACTCACTTTGATCAGTTAGTTGCCAAGGTACTATGGGCAAATCATCAGACGGATACTGTTGTGAAATTGTCTTAGCATGTGCACATAAATCTGCACTGATTTCAGGGTAATATTGCTGAATTATTCGCAGTCGTTTTGTATAGGCATAGGCGTATACTCTGCTAAAAACTTGGTAATGCAACTTATTACTGTCTGGCAATATCAGTTTAGCGTTTTCATCAATCAGCTGATGATTTATTATCGCTTGATCAATAATGACTTGATTCACTAAGACAAATCCGGCATTAATCGCGTGTTTTACCGCTTGAGTATTTTGCTCACACGCGCGATTAAATAACTGAGCTCGCCATATCAAATGCTCACTCTGCCACATAGTCAAAATAGCTTTTGGCAGATATGCTTTTGTTATTTCGAGTGATTTCCTAAAAGGATTATCAGTTACCCCAGCAAATACATTTAACGACACTAGCACCATGAATATGGTGCTAAAGCTAACAATCCTCTTGTTAATCATTTTTTATAAACTCCTTTTCACTATAAAAACAACTTGTTATGTTTTACTCACAAAAACATTAATTATGGTAAATGCTCACTCGCTAAATAACTGTGTGACTGCATTTCTTGCAGTCGACTTAAACAACGCTTGAATTCAAAACTTAAACGACCGTTAACATATAAACACTCTAAGGCGACTTCTGCCGAGATGATTAATTTAACATTGCGCTCATAAAATTCATCGACTAAGGCAATAAATCGCCGTGTACTGTCATCATTCTCGACGCCCATTTGCATAACATTAGCCAATAATACCGTATGATATAAACGGCTCAACTCCATATAATCGCTCTGACTACGCGCAGACTCACACAAGGTTGAAAATTCAAAGTGCACCACACCATCTGATTCCTGAACTGTGGGTAATGGGCGATTGTTAATTTCAATAACCTTGTCTTTATGACCCGCTTCAAGTGACAAGCTTTGAAAATAATGCCTTAAATTGTCATCGGCTTGTTGATCCAAGGGGAAATGAAATATTTCTGCTTGCTCCAAAGTACGAAGACGATAATCGACCCCGCTATCAACATTAATAATATCGCAACATTGATTAATTAACTTTATCGCCGGCATGAAACGTTCGCGTTGTAAGCCATTGTGATATAAGTCATCTGGAATAATATTTGATGTCGCCACAAGCGTGACATTGTGAGCAAATAATTCTTCAAATAAAGTCCCTAAAATCATCGCGTCGGTAATGTCTGAAACAAAAAACTCATCAAAGCAGATAATGCAGGTTTCATCGGCAAAGCGTTTAGCAATAATTTTTAGTGGGTCAGATTGCCCTTGTAGCAATTTTAACTCTTCATGCACACGATGCATAAAGCGGTGAAAATGCACACGCATCTTATTAGTGAAGGGTAAACCATCATAAAAAGTATCAACGAGATAGGTTTTACCACGCCCAACACCCCCCCAGAAATAAATGCCCTGTATCTGCTTAATTTCCGGTTTTTTTACCACGCGCTTCCAGCGATTTAGCACCTTTTTAAAGCCCGTTACCGGTAAAGGTTGAGTCATTAAATCGTCGTACAAACGTTGTAAATTTTTAACTGCATTTTCTTGTGCCGCGTCAAAGAGAAAATCATCGCGAGTTAAATCTTGTGTGTATTTTCCAATTGGAGATAATTTAATCATTTAACTGCCATTTAATTAATACTAACTTTAGTTTTTATAACGTTTAAGCCAACTAAGCTTAAAATATTTTTTTTTACAAATATATTCATTAGGTAAGTAGCGTGAAGCACGTTATATTAAATTTATTGAAGCGTATTTTCTCTAATTTTTTCCATGAATACAATGAAGGTAAAGAAATATGAATGTTGTTTTAGGGCTCGGACTATTTATCGTTGGCGCAATTGTCGGTTTTTTTGCTAACAGAATGCTTTTTTCATCTGCACAAGAAACACAAAAACTTGCGACTAAAGCGAGCCAAAGTGAAGCAGAATTAGCACGATATAAACTTGACGTAGCAGACCATCTTGCAAACTCCGCCAATTTGCTTGAACAAATGAACAGTACCTGCCAAGTTGCTATGACTCAAATGGCGCAAAGCACCCAACTGTTGCAACAAGTCACCCCTGATAATATTGAAAACATGCCCTTTTTCTCTAAAGAAACCCAAGAGCAATTAGCGCAGACGGTAAATTTACGACACGACAAAAATATCCGCAAAAATGACGAAACAACATCAGAGCCTCCGTTAGATTATTCCGGCGCACCCAGTGGCTTGTTTAATGATAAGAAATAAAGTGTTACAAATACTGAAACAAATAATTAGGAACTAATCTTTTTATTGCAGGTCTTTAATTGAGTGATCCCAACAGGTTTGTTTAACTGATTTATGTAACTAAACAATCCTGTTGCTTATAAATACTTTAATTAGGAGTTTTCTGTTACATGAAGAATTTATCAGTTTTAATCAATATTGTCTTACTTTCCTCAACGATTGCCATGGCAAGTTTACCCGCGCAAGCCAAATTACCTCAATCGTTCAATGGGCAAAATATGCCTAGCCTTGCACCTATGTTAGAGCAAGTAACACCGGGAGTTGTGCTCATTTCAGTTCGTGGCACCCATGAAGTTGAACAGCGTGTGCCAGAAGCTTTCAAATTTTTCTTTGGTAACCCCCGCCAAGGGCAAGGCCAAAGCCAACAAAAAGAACGACAATTTCGGGGTTTGGGCTCAGGTGTCATTCTTGACGCTGATAAAGGTTACATTGTCACTAACAGCCATGTGATTAACGATGCTGACGAAATCCAAATTACGCTAAAAGATGGTCGCCAACTTGACGCTAAAAAAATTGGTGGTGATGAAGCCAGCGATATCGCTTTATTACAGATAGTAGCGGATAACCTGGTTGCAGTAAAAATCGCAGACTCTGACACCATACGTGTGGGTGATTTTGCGGTTGCTATAGGTAGCCCATTTGGCTTAGGACAGACGGTTACCTCTGGTATCGTCAGTGCCTTAGGTCGTAGCGGCCTAAACGTTGAAAACTACGAAGATTTCATTCAAACCGATGCCGCGATTAATAGTGGTAATTCAGGGGGGGCTTTGATCAACTTACGTGGTGAGCTTATTGGTATCAACACCGCCATCTTAGGTCCTAACGGTGGCAATGTCGGTATTGGTTTTGCCATTCCAAGTAACATGGTACAAAACTTGGTTAATCAAATTATTGAGTTTGGCGAAGTACGACGCGGTGTTTTAGGTGTTGCCGGTCGCAGTGTTACCAGTGAAATTGCTAAAGCAATGGAACTTGATATTAGTCAAGGCGGTTTTGTCGAACAAGTCATGCCAGATTCAGCCGCTGATGAAGCCGGTATTCGTGCCGGCGATGTTATTATTAAAGTTAACGGTAAAATGATTAAAACCTTTAACGCACTCAGAGGTAAAATTGGTTCAATTGGCGCTGGGCAAACGGTAAAAATTACCGTGATCAGAAAAGACGGTAAAGAAAAAACCTATGACGTTACTTTGAAAAAAGCTGACATGGCTAATATTGAAGCCGCGAGTTTACATCCCATGCTTGATGGCGCTGAGCTAGAAAATAACAGTAAAGGTAATGGTATCAGTGTTGCTGAAGTTGCAGAAAACAGCCCTGCGGCTGCAGTAGGTTTACGCAAAGGTGATGTTATTAATGGTATTAATCGCCAACGCATTAATAACATTGGTGAGCTACGTAGTTACTTAAGTGATCATAAGGGCGTTTTTGCACTGAATGTTCAGCGTAACAACACGTCATTGTTCTTGATGATCCGCTAATACTTTTACCTTAGGTGCTGTCATTATCTGCTAATGGCACGGTATTAAACCCTAATAGATGACCTAAGCACTAAACCTAAGCCTGTCAAACGACAGGCTTTTTTTATAGTTTTTATTCAGCTACTAGCATCGATTAAACTTTTAACTGACATTAATTAAGACCTATTTGATAAACTATGTCCAACTTTAAAGCCTCGCCTTTACTTTTATTGGGTAAACAAGATTACCAGCAAGATATCGACAACTTATCCTAAACAGCTTCACTAACAAAGGTATAAGTGCGCTAAGTATTGAGACTGAAAATCTCATAAAACTTGCTTTATCCCTATCTGGGTAAACTAAAAGCTCAGCTCAACTTTCACCAAGGTTCAATCTTTGGCCCGCAAGTTAGAAGCAGTAGACTATTACAGATAAAAAGTAGCTGGGTAAACAAACCACTTTTATTGTCGACCAAGCTTAACACTCAGCTCAGTGAGCGATTTTTCAGCAGAGATAAATTATATGCTATTATAGCTTAATATTTTTTTTACACTTCAAGTAAGGCTTTATATGAAATTAACTTCTTTGCAATCAAAAGTATTAGCTGCACTTATTTCTATACTCTTATTTTCTGCCGTTATTTATTTTTACTCATCAGAAGATACAGCGTTGCCTAAAATGACAGTGCAAGAAAAAAAGGCTAGGTTTAAAAGCCTCATTATTCCGGCAGTAAACGATGTCTATGCTGAGCTTATGGTCCGATATAATGAGGTTTCAGCGTCACTAGAATCAGGTAGTCATGCCGATAAAATAGCCAAGCTAAAAGTGGAATATAAAGCAAAAAGCGATGCAGAGCTTTTAATGGCACTGAAACCACACCCTAAAAGTATTGCGATTGCACAAGCCGCAATGGAAAGTTCTTGGGCAACATCTCGTTTTTTTAGAGAAGCTTACAATATATTTGGTGTTTGGTCGTTTGATAAAGATGAACCTAGAATTGCTGCCCTTAAAAAACGTGGTGATAAAACTATTTGGGTAAAAGAATATCCATCGATAAAAGCCTCTGTTAACGACTATTATCGAACCATTGCCCGTGGTGGTGCATTTAAAGAGTTTAGAAAATTAAAAATGAAAACTGATGACCCATTTGCTTTAGTTAAAAAATTAGACCGTTATTCTGAAAAAGGTGCAGAATATGGTCATGAATTAACCTCGATTATTAAGTTTAATAAATTCCATCATCTTGATGCTAATAACTAAAATACGCACAAATTCAAGTAGTATGCGCTGAAATTAGCGATGAGATTTAACCTCACCTTAGATTTATGGCATTGAAAGATTTCATATAGGCTAGAGGAATAAGTTAGAGGAATTTTCGAGCGACAATAAACCTATTAATGACAGCCTGCAACAGCTTTTATTGCAGGCTGATTCACGATGATGTTATGTCTCGGATCTAAATATTTTTAGTTATTTACGCAGTGGTTGAGGTTTTCCAACCGCATATCCTTGGACATAATCCACTTCCAGTGTTTTCAATACGGCTAACGTCTGATCATCTTCAACCCACTCAGCAATAGTTTGCATATTCATCACCTGAGCAACATCATTGACCGACTTTACCATCGCTAAATCTATTGGGTCTCGATCACAGTTTCTGACCAAGCTGCCATCGATTTTCAAATAATCTACCCGTAAATTTTTCAAGTAAGCAAAAGAACACATACCTGAGCCAAAATCATCGAGGGCAAAACGACATCCCAATACTTTTAAGGTACTAATAAAGCGTTTAGCTTGCTGAATATTTCTTATCGCTGAGCTTTCTGTGATTTCGAAACAGAGTTTATTGCACCATTGAGGATTGTTTTCTAAACTGTTTTTTAGAAAAGCTAAAAATTCCTCATTACTCAAAGATTGAGCAGAGATGTTGATACTGCAAAGTAATAAGCCATTGAGTTCATCAGGATATTGTTGGAAAAATTTAAGCGCGGAATTAAGCACCCAACGATCAATCTGGATCATCATGTTATATCGCTCAGCCGCAGGTAAAAATGCACCAGGGCTAACCAGTGTGCCATCGTCTTCTTCTAGACGTATTAATAGCTCATAGTACTTACCCGGCTGGCTTCTCCCCAGTGGAAGTATGGCCTGACGATAAAGTACAAAACTGTCATTTTCAAGTGCGGCGGTAATACGGGACACCCAATGCATTTCTCCATGACGCTTTGATGTTTCTTCATCCTCTTCGGTATACACATGTACGCGATTGCGGCCACCATCTTTAGCCATATAACAAGCTAGATCTGCGGTACTTAAGCTCTGACTGTGGTTTGCTGTATTTTTATCAATAACCACTACACCAATACTAAGCCCTAAAGTAAAACTTTTTTCATGCCATATAAAACGAAATTCTTCTACTTGTTGGCGTAACATTTCAGCAGTATTTTCAGCCTGCGTTAGGGTACAATTGAGCAATAGCACACCAAACTCATCTCCCCCTAGTCGAGCTAAAGTATCACTACTTCTTATGCGATCTTGCAAGAGTGATGTCAATTGCACTAACATTTTATCACCGGCTAAATGGCCACAAGTGTCATTAACTATTTTGAATTGATCTAAATCAATGTAGAGCAAGCTGTGTTGACAATTTTCCACCCTAGCAACCGATACAGCATGTTCAAGCCGTTCTTCAAATTCGATGCGGTTAACCAAGCCGGTTAGCGAGTCATGTTTAGCCCTATGTTCTAACTTTTGCGTAATCAAATACATCTCAGTAATGTCATGCAAAATCAATACGCAACCAATGGCCTGACCGAGTTTATTTTTAATCGAAGTTAAGGTACATCGTAAACTGTACTTTTGTGCACTGATTAATAAACCCATGGTTGCAGAGCTGTCGCCAGACATCGCCTTATCGATGCAATTTAATAATACTTTTTCCATCGAGTGGTGATCAGTAATATCTAATAAAGGCATTACCTGATACAACAATTGTCCTTGAGCTTTTTTTGATGACCACTGGGTAATAGTTTCAGCTACTGGGTTGAGGTTACTAATTTTACCGTTTATGTCCATAGTGATTACGCCCTCACCAATCGACAATAAGGTAACCTGCGACAACTCTTTCTCGCGATATAAAGCGTCTTGCGCTGCACTGAGTTGTTTATAACGTTGTTGTAACTCTGTACGAGCCCGCAATAATATAAACATGATCCAGAAAACACCAATGGCTAAACTAAAAGCTAATAACGACAACACAATAATATCCCAACGCCACAACTGACTTTGGTAACGATCAAGTCGCAGGGCAATATTATAGCCCGGTGGCGACAATGCTACTGTTTGGCTAAGACGTATATCCTCGTTATCTTTTAGTAAGCTACGATCAACCACCTGACCATCATGGGTGATCAGGCTGACACCAAATTGATGTAAAATTTCATCACTAACCACAGTTTTAAACAAAGCGGAAATTGAATATACCCCGGCAAACAAACCCATAAATTCATTGCCACGATAAACCGGCACCCAAACCTCAAAAGACGCAGGTCCCTGGATGGCGACAAATGGGTGAGTGTAAACCGGCAAACGTAACTCTTTCGCTAAGCGAGAGGCACGCCGGGGCTCTTTAAGGTCCACTTTAAGGCCTATGATTTGTTCATTTCCTGTTAAAGGAGCTACGTTGCGAATAATAAATTGCGCATCAATCCAAGTAATATTGATCAACTCTGGATGAGTACTGACATAATGACTCACTCGCTGTTGAAATTTCTGACGGGTTAAATTATCTGATGTACGCGCCAAATTTAATAGCCCAATATAATCTAGGCTTTCCTTCAGGCGTTTACGAATATCAACTCGAATGATTTCGGCTTTTTCAAGTAGTTGCTGACGTTGTTCATTATTGATTGAATAGTAGCTTAACCCTGTGATAACCGCAGAAAGTAAAATAAAAACCCCTGCCAGTGCTGCTGGGCCAGTCCAGGTTAACTTATAGAGCATTTGTCTGAAAAAACATATCAGCAATACAATCGCCATGCAGGCCACTATAACAATATTTGATATGAGCGTTAATGGTTTAGTATTTTGTTTTATGGCCAACTGCCAAACACTATTGGGTAGGTCAATATCAACCATTACGGCTGTTTTTTCTGCCTCGATAAACAAATCATTATTACCCCAGAATGCTGGCTGCCATCTATTGTTGATTCGTTTACGTAAAGCGAGACTTTGCTCATTTCCCAAACTAAGCAGATCTGTTTCTTGCAATAACTCATCCCAGTCTAAGAGTAGAATGCTTAAGCCCCAGATTTGTGTGGTCTGATTAACCTTATTTTTGATATGAACGGGTTGACGAACAATCAAAGCAAGCCCGCCCTGTCGTAAATTTAAGGGCCCTGAAATAGTGGCGGTGTTACTCTGATAAGCCAATAACACGTCCGATTTCCGATTGGCATCGGCCAGGAGATCATGTCCCAAAGCAGCTTTATTATTGCTCAAAGGATAAATATGTGATAACACACTATTACGTGCTAATTGCAGGCTACGTAAACTTGGCTGGCGTTCAAACATACTATGTGCGATGACTGCAAAATCAGATTGATCTATTTCTGGTGATAACTGCACATAAGACTCAAGCTCATCAAGCATAAATAACCGTGAATCGATACTGTCTTCAATCTTGTCCGACATGAGTGATAGTTTTTGCTTAAGAATATTGTTTCGCTCATTAGCCACGTTGGAGATGTAAATATTGCTCAGTAAAAATAATGCGCCAATAATTAAGGCGAGAAAAAATAAAAAGGTACCTGAAGTACCAAAACCAAAAAAGCTCAACACATCAATATTTTTCTGGGGTAATTCTTGCTGATTATATGGTTTCAACAGCGGCTCCATTAAGTGTGAAAATTAAAAATATCACCTTGATTTCCATCAATTTTTACCTGATATTAAGCCAGAGTATCACAAGTTTGCTTTTCTACATTAGTTAATAATGATGATTAAAATTTTAATCTAAAAATATAAAGTAAAAGTAAAAGTAAAAAATGAGTATCTTGGTTTCACTCGATGCCGAGTAGGTATGAATAATTTTAGCTTTGTATCGTAAGCTTTGTTGTTTCTTGACGTTGACAGTTATTATGTTACGAACCCGCACTTTGCTCACAGCTAGCAGCTAGCTGGATAAAAATACAACTTAATACGCTGCAAGTGCTCGCTGATATTAACCCTTTCAGCTATTTAAACCAGTCTAATCTCTAGCCCATACTCAACGTCAGCTCAGCGATTATCTAAGACAAAAACTTTATAACAACAAAGGCTTTATGTTAATCTATAAAAAATTAGACCAATAAAAATAATCCTGTTGAAAATTATCAATGCCCTAAAATTTTTCATTCGTTCAGCTAGCTACGGCGTCATGTTTGCGTTGGTTTTGTTGATACTAGTCCCTGAGCTGCGTGAAAAAAACATACTTCCTTGGCAATTATTTACCAAAGTTGAGAAAATACAAGCGCCTTTGTCTTATGCAAAAGCGGTGCGTTTAGCTGGCCCTGCTGTAGTGAATATTTACTCTGAAGAAATTCAAGTAAACCCAACTTATGGCCGCCAACCGCGAAAAGTAACCCGCTTAGGTAGTGGCGTTATCATGCACAGCCAAGGTTATATTTTAACCAACTACCATGTAGTACAAAGTGCTGATTTAACTGTAGTAGTTTTACAAAGAGGCCAAGAGCTTCATGCTGAACTCATTGGTTATGATGTCTTGACCGATCTTGCGGTATTAAAAGTACAAGCGAACAATTTGCCGGTTATTCCTCAAATGAGCACATTAACACCGCAAGTCGGTGACGTAGTATTAGCCATAGGTAATCCACTAAATTTAGGACAAACTGTCACTCAAGGCATTGTCAGTGCAACCGGACAAAGTGGTCTAAGTACCAGCTATTTACAATTTTTACAAATGGATGCCGCTATTAATGAGGGCAATTCTGGTGGTGCTCTGATAAATTCTAATGGTGAGTTAGTCGGCATTAATTCAAGAAAGTTTACCCAAGCAAATCCTAATCTTAATATTCAGGGCATATTTTTTGCGGTGCCTTATCAATTAGCACGTACCATTATGTTAAAGATTATTGAACATGGTCGCGTGGTGCGTGGCTGGCTTGGTGTAGAGGCTAACGATTCTGTGACCAATCTTAAGGGCTTTATTATTGGTGTGGTAACGCCAGACAGTCCGGCTATGAAAGCTGGATTACAATCAGGTGATGTGGTTTATCAAATAGACGATATTCGATTACAAAATGCAAAACAAGGCTTAGACGTTGTTGCTGAGGCTGCGCCAGGTACGATATTGAGCTTTATGATCTCTCGCGATAATCAACAATTAACCTTACCTGTGACTATTGTTGAAGTACCAAAGTAAATCTTGTAAGCAATTCACCCAACAAATAAAAATCCCAGCAAAGTAGCTGGGATTTTTTATCACTCGCTAACGATTAATTAGCCTTATTTAACCGTAATACGGGTGATATTTGCCCCTAACGCTTGCAGCTTATCTTCAATTTTTTGATAACCACGATCAATATGATAAATACGGTCTACTTGCGTTTCAGTACTCGCAACGAGTCCCGCAATAACTAAGCTCGCAGAGGCACGTAAATCAGTTGCCATTACTTGCGCACCATTTAACTGCTCCACACCGGTACTTATGGCTATATTGCCTTCAAGACTTATATTTGCCCCCATACGCTGTAGTTCAGGTACATGCATAAAGCGATTTTCAAAAATCGTTTCGGTTGTTGTTGCCGTGCCATCAGCTATAGCATTAAGGGCAACAAATTGTGCTTGCATATCGGTTGGAAATGCCGGATGAGGTGCCGTGCGTATATTAACCGCTTTTGGCCTTGAGGTCATTTCCAGCTCTATCCAGTCATCACCTGTGGTGATAACTCCGCCAGCTTCTCTTAACTTAGCCAGTACCGCATCTAAAGCTTTAGGATCTGTGTTTAAACACTTTACTTTACCTTGAGTGACCGCCGCTGCAACTAAAAATGTACCGGTTTCTATTCGATCTGGCATGACTGAATAACCTGTACCATGAAGTGTTTCAACGCCAGTAATCGTTAAGGTGTCAGTGCCTGCGCCGGAAACTTTAGCACCCATGCCATTTAAACAATGCGCTAGATCAACAATTTCAGGCTCACGCGCTGCATTCTCGATAATAGTGATGCCATCAGCCAATGCGGCAGCCATCATTAGATTTTCAGTACCGGTAACACTGACGGTGTCCATAAAAATAGTCGCACCTTTAAGTCGACCACTATTGCGCGCAATGATATAACCATTTTCAACCGCTATATCTGCACCCATCAGCTTTAAACCATGAATATGCAAGTTAACCGGTCGCGCGCCAATGGCACAACCGCCAGGTAAAGATACTTCAGCATGGCCAAAACGGGCAAGTAAAGGCCCTAAAACCAAGATAGAAGCTCGCATAGTTTTCACTAACTCATATGACGCGCGACAATGCTCGATACTACTAGCATCAATCATCAAGCTACTCTCACTAAGCCACTGACATTTAGCGCCTAATTGTGACAACAGTCTAATCGTCGTTTCTATATCATTAAGTTTCGGAACATTGGAAAAAGTAACCGGAGTTTCTGAGAGCAATGCCGACATTAGAATAGGTAATGCCGCATTTTTTGCGCCTGAAATAGTCACTTCGCCATGTAGTGGTTGCCCACCAATAATTTTAAATGCGTCCAAGAGTATATTCTTTTATGTCGGTGTGAATTAAAGGGGTAGGTTAAACATTTTTTCACGGCGCCAATCAGACGTTGTGAAGGTTTTAATGGATACCGCGTGAATAACACCTTCGTTAATAATTTTCGCTAAAGGGGCATAAATAGTTTGTTGTTTTTTCACTCGGCTTAAATCACCTAAAAAATCAGCGATGGCAATGACTTTACATTGTGAACCATCAAATGCTACATGAATCTCGTCTAATTCAACGGCATCGGTAATTAATTTTTCTATCTCTGTTACTTCCACTTTTTGCTCCAAATAGTGTGTAGATTAAGGGGTTTCTATCGGCAATAATGTATCTACTGCACTTAAGCTTGCCAACTTTAATAAATCTTCAGGTAAATTAATCAAACTGATATGACAAGCTTTGCTGGCCGCCAGTTCAATTAATAATAAAATCCATGCTAAGCCTGCGGTGTCAACTTGACTCACCTTAGCCAAGTCAATAATAATTCGTTCATTATTGACTAATTTACGGTACTTTTTATCAAATGCAGGCGTTATTGTAGCACGGGTTAACGCACCACTAAAAATCGCTTTTTGCTCTGCTTGTTGGACTTCTATCATTTTTATCTACTAACAACCTTATAATACGCTACTTTGTCTGTATGCTTGGCAAAAATTAACTTTTATGATTTAAAAACAATACTCTTTGCACTTTTTTCTTTTAGCATTTCAGTGACATGAGCTAGCCCTTTTTGACGGATCACACCACTTAACTCTGCTTGTTTACTGTCAAGTAAGCTGACACCTTCTGCTACCATATCATAAGCTTTCCAGTCGCCGGTTTTTTTATGCTTGCGCACACGAAAGGAAATATTAATTGGGCTGCGACCTGGCTCTATTACACTCGTATCAACAGACACTACGCGATGTTTAGCAAAATCTTCTGCCGGTGCAAATTCGACCTTTTGGTTATTGTACAAGGTAAAAACCTGCGCATAAGCGGTGATAAGATACTCACGAAATGCCGGTACAAATTCAGCTCGGTCAGCCTGATTGGTTTTCTTGAAATTGCTACCAATCACTTTATAAGCGGCATATTGATAATTTATATACGGCATTAATTCTTCGCGAACGATGGTTTTCAATAAATTAGGCTCTGCACGTATCGCCACTTGTTCATTAGCAAAACGCTTAAAAGTGATCTCGGCAACCGTTTTAATCATTTGATAAGGGTCTTTTTTGTCAACAGTTCCTGTGGCGCTAACCGATATCGACAAACCTAATAGTGCTAAACAAAAAAAGCATTTTTTCATGGCATTATTTATCATGATTAATCACCACTGCCTTGGCTGAATAAAAATTGACCGATTAGTTCTTCTAATATCAATGCAGGCTTGGTGTCTTCAATATAATCACCTGGTTTTAAGATTTCAACTGAGCTATGAATAAAGCCCGGTAACAAACCTATATATTGTTCACCTAATAAACCCGCCGTTAATATTGACACTGAAGTCGCTTCTGAGAAGTTCTTATACTCGGCAAAAATTTCTAACGTCACTAAAGGCGTATAATCTTCACTGTCTAACGATATTGCACTGACACGGCCGATGACAACACCCCCCACTTTTATTGGCGAGCGAACTTTCAGGCCGCCAATATTATCAAATTTGGCATATAACTGATATGTGTTGCCAGTACCTGTAATACCGCTGTCAGCTACTTTTAGTGCTAGCATTAACAATGCAGCAATACCAATTGCAGCAAAGAGTCCGACCAATAATTCTATTTTTTTCGACACCATGTCTTCCACCAAATTCAAATAATATTTAACTAAATAACCGCTATAAATTTTTTACAAAGATTAACTTGTAAACATTAACGCGGTTAATACAAAATCTAAGCCTAAAACTAATAGTGACGATTGCACTACGGTTGAAGTGGTTGCTCGGCTAATACCTTCAGAGGTTGGCTCACAAGCATAACCTTTATAAACAGCGATCCAAGTCACCACAAAAGCAAATACTACGCTTTTAATAATGCCATTTAAAACGTCTTTTTCGAATGACACTTGCGACTGCATTACCGACCAAAACGTACCGCTGTCAACACCTAACCAATCAACACCAACTAAATGAGCACCTAAAATACCCACCGCAGAGAATATAGCCGCTAACAGTGGCAAACTGATAAAACCAGCCCAAAAGCGCGGGGCAATCACACGACGCAAAGGATCTACGGCCATCATTTCAAGGCTAGAAAGTTGCTCTGTTGCTTTCATCAAACCTATTTCAGCGGTCAGCGCAGACCCAGCTCGACCAGCAAAAAGTAAGGCGGCAACCACTGGACCTAACTCACGTAATAACGACAAGGCGACCATTGGCCCTAAGCTAGCTTCAGCGCCAAAATCAACCAGAATAGTATAGCCCTGTAAAGCCAATACCATGCCGATAAACAAACCCGAAACCACTATGATAACTAAAGATAATACGCCAACGGAGTACAATTGGCTCAACAACAAAGGAAAACCTTTGCGTGGATTCGGAATATGCAAGAGCGCTGATGCTAACATCAACAAAGCTCTACCTAAGCCTGAGATTTGTTCGATAATGCTATGACCCAATATTTGCAGCTGATTCACTTCTCAACACCTCGACCAATTAACTCTTCACTATATGACGCTGCAGGATAATGAAATGGTACCGGACCATCCGCTTCACCTTTAACAAATTGCTGCACTAAAGGTGAGGTGTGCGCGTAGATTTCTTCCGGCGTACCTTGGCCAATAATTTTTTGCTCGGCAATAATATAAATATAATCTGCAATACTCATCGCTTCTGGAACATCATGAGAAACCACCACAGAGGTTAATCCCAATGCATCACCTAGTTGATGAATAAGCCGGACAATCACGCCCATAGAAATAGGATCTTGGCCAGCAAAGGGCTCATCGTAAAGAATAAGTTCAGGGTCAAGCGCAATTGAGCGAGCTAAGGCTGCTCGACGCGCCATACCACCAGAGAGCTCATTTGGGCGTAAATTTCTTGCACCACGCAAACCCACCGCTTCTAATTTCATTAGCACCATTTTTTCAATGATGTCTTCTGATAACTGGGTATGCTCGCGTATAGGAAAGGCGATATTGTCGTAAACACTCATGTCGGTAAACAAGGCACCACTTTGAAATAACATACTCATACGTTTACGTATGTCATATAACGCACTACGAGACAATTTAGGAATGTCGTGGCCATCGAAAAGGATCTGCCCAGACTCTGGTTTAATTTGACCACCAATTAAGCGCAATAACGTTGTTTTACCAATACCACTTGGGCCCATTATCGCGGTAACTTTACCTTTAGGAATAGACAAACTAATGCCATCATAAATAACACGCTCGTTACGCTTAAAGGTCATGTTTTTGATATCAACTAAAATTTCAGACATATCGCTTGGAATAACATCACTGTTAATTATTGTTTTATGTAGTAGAATTCTACCGCAGCGCAACACCTCAGTCATTACAAATTCACAACTATTTAGTGCTAAAAGAGTAACCAAAAGTATATAAATGTAACGCAAGTGTAAAGTTAGCGTAATGAATAAGCCTTTTTTTTGGCTTAGTTATTTTATTGTGAATCCACGTGCCAATAATATCAGAAAAAGTTTATAATGCTTTTCGCTCACGTTATGTTAGCAAAATGAGTATTAATTGAGTGTCATCGGTTACCATCAGTGGTTTATAATTCCTCTTTGTCTTTCATCAATTAGCACAAACACTATTTATTTATCTTAGCCAAACAGGAGCTTTGAATGTTCATCCAAATTTTGATCTTATTACTTTCACTAATCACTTTAGTGTGGAGTGCAGACAAATTTGTATTTGGTGCCTCAGCATTAGCACGAAATCTGGGTATTTCTCCCATGATAATTGGCTTAACTATTGTTGCTATGGGCTCTTCAGCACCTGAAATGATGATAGCGGTCACCGCTTCTTTACAGGGTAATGTCGATACTGCCGTCGGCAATGCCATTGGCTCAAATATTACCAACATTGCGTTAGTATTAGGCTTAACGGCACTGTTTCATCCTTTATCAGTTTCCTCAACGACCATCAAACGTGAAATCCCGCTTATTTTGGTTGTTACGGCTATCGCGACATATATGCTAGCCAACAGCAACTTTAGTTTTAATGAAGGCTTAATACTGATTATCGGTTTTGTACTTTATATTGCTACCTTGCTTGTCGTCACGTTAAGACGTGCAAAACAAAACCCTATCGACGATAAAATGGTCTTAGAAGCAGAACAAGAAGTGCCTGATGGGGTCAGTACCAAACAATCGGTAATCTGGCTAGTGGTCGGTATGATATTACTGCCGCTAAGTGCTAGTTTTTTGGTTGACTCATCAATATTTATAGCCAAAGCTTTTGGCATTAGTGATTTAGTCATCGGCTTAACGGTTATTGCTATTGGTACTAGCCTACCTGAGTTAGCTGCCAGTATTATGAGTATCATTAAAAAAGAAGATGATTTAGCGCTCGGTAATATTATTGGTTCGAATATCTTTAATATTCTTGCGGTTTTATCGTTAGCTGGCTTAATTGCGCCGGGCGATATCGATCATTCCGCCGCTGTGCGTGACGCGCCATTTATGCTGGCAACAACCTTCTTATTATTTATACTTTGTTTTAGTCGAGGTGGAAAATTTCGCATCACGCGGGCGAAAGGGTTACTATTATTAGCCGTATTTATTGGTTATCAAGTACTACTTTTTAGTCAAATCAACAGGTAACAAGTGGTTTATAGCAATGAAAAACTTTAAACAATTAGCCCTAAATGTCATTAACATTGAGCAGCAAGCTATTGCACAATTGTCGCAATTTATTGACGACGACTTTGCTCAAGCTTGTGAGTTAATGTTTAATTGTCGGGGCCGCGTCATCGTGATCGGTATGGGAAAGTCGGGACATATTGGTGGCAAAATTGCCGCAACCTTAGCGAGTACCGGCACACCCGCATTTTTTATTCACCCGGGGGAAGCAAGCCATGGCGATCTCGGTATGGTGACTGTAGATGATGTGGTACTGACCATTTCTAATTCGGGTGAAACTGGCGAAGTCTTGGCCATTATTCCGGTTCTAAAGCGTATCGGCACAAAACTCATCGCCATGACGGGTAATCCTGACTCTACGCTGGCTAAACTTGCCGATAGCCATGTTTGTGTAAAAGTAGCACAAGAGGCTTGCCCATTAGGCTTGGCACCCACCTCTAGCACCACAGCAGCCTTAGTGATGGGCGATGCCCTAGCGGTGGCTTTATTGAATGCGCGCGGCTTTACTGCAGATGATTTTGCCTTATCTCACCCCGGTGGCAGCTTAGGTAAAAGGCTATTATTACGCTTGGCCGATATCATGCACAAAGACGAACGTCTGCCAACAGTAAGCCAAGAAGCTAAAATAAAAGATGCCTTAGTTGAAATGTCACTAAAAGGTTTGGGTATGACCGCTGTTGTTGACGCAAACAATAGCTTAATAGGCCTGTTTACTGATGGTGATTTACGCCGTATTTTAGATGAAGAAATTAATATTCACCAAGACAGCATTATCAGCGTGATGACAAAAAACCCTTTAGTGGCTAAGCAAGATATGCTGGCGGCTGAAGCATTAAAGATCATGGAAGACAAAAAAATTAACGGCTTAATTATTGTTAACGATAATAACCAACCCATTGGTGCTATGAACATGCATGACTTATTAAAATCTGGAGTGCTCTAAAGTTGAACAGTCTATACGGAAAAGTATCGCCAAGTGTTTGGCAAAAAGCGCAAAACATCAAACTCTTTGTTTGTGATATAGACGGCGTTTTTTCAGATGGTCGTATTTACTTAGGTAATAATGGTGAAGAATTAAAAGCCTTTCATACTAAAGATGGTTACGGCGTTAAAGCCTTAGGTGCAAGCGGCGTTGATGTAGCCGTGATCACGGGCAGAACCTCAGCTATAGTGCAAACCCGTATGAGCGCATTAAATGTTAAGCACATAGTACAAGGTGAAGAAAATAAGCTACCGGCTTTAAAAGCTATGCTCGCCGCATTAAAATTAGCGCCTGAACAAGTGGCTTACATCGGCGACGATATGCCAGATTTTGACTGCCTTAATTATGTTGGCTTCAGTATTGCGGTCAATGACGCTCACCCCGCCATTTTAAAATCTTGTGACTACATCACCTATACCCGAGGGGGTTTCGGCGCCGTGCGCGAAACTTGCGATATTATTATGCAAAGCCAAAATACCTTAGCTGATGCCACGGGTGCTAGCCTATGAATCGCATATACCTTGTCAGTATAAGCTTATTTTTATTGGCCTTGACCACCTATGGCTTACTTGAATGGTATGGCGCGAAGGAAGAAACCAGCAACATTCTCGATACTGCGAATAACCCTGAATTTATTGCTGAAAACCTTAACAGTGATGTGTATAAAAATACTGGGGCATTATCTTATAATGTAGAAGCGAAACGCATGGAACATTATGCTGAATTAGGGGTCACACACTTTGAATATCCACGCTATACCTTATACCCAAGGAACAACAAACCTACTTGGCAAATCACCGCCAATGAAGGCACCTTGTATAATAACAATCGAGTAAAATTAGCAAATCGCGTACGTTTAATCGCCACTGATAAAGAAAGTTTGATACAGGAAGTGCATGGTAAAAATTTAGAAATGGACTTAAAAACTAATATTATCAGCTCAGAGCAAACTATCTTAATATTAGGTAAAGGATTTACTATGTATGGCTCAGGATTAATTGTAGACTTAAACACAACACAGATGACATTGACCGAACATGTACAGACTATTTATAAAAAAATTAAAAAGTAACTTATATTGCCTCACGGCGTTAGCATTATTAGTGCCTGTCGCAAGTGCAGAAAAATTTGACGTAGAACAAGAGATTAAAATATCTTCTTCACGCCAAGCTGCCGATCTCAAAAATAAAATATTCAGTTATATTGATAATGTCATTATTTCTCAGGGCACACTAAGGATACATGCTGAGTTAGTACAGGTTATCACCCAAGAAAACAGTGACAGCAAAATTTATATTGCCAAAGGCTCACCGGCGACCTTTGAACAAACGCTTCAAGATGGTAGCCCAATCAATTTGCAAGCCAATGAAATCCGTTATGAGCCGAGTATGAATACCGTCGTTATTTCAGGCAATGCCCTCCTTAGCCAAGAAGGTAGTAAAGTGAGTGGCAGTAAAATCACCTATAATTTTGCCACCGAGTATGTCAACGCTGAAAGCCTAGACAATGATAAAGTTGAAACCGTATTACAGCCGAAGAACAAAATTAAATTGCCTATAAAATCAAAGGATAAGCAAGAGTAAATGTCAACTTCTACATTATCAGCAACCGGCCTTGCCAAGTCCTATAAAGGCAGAAAAGTTGTTAAAAACGTCAGTATGCACGTCTCAGCTGGACAAATAGTTGGCTTATTAGGGCCAAATGGCGCAGGTAAGACTACCTCTTTTTATATGATTGTTGGCTTGGTGAAGAACGACAGTGGCTCAATTGTCTTAAATGATGAAGATATAACCTTACTGCCAATGCACGAGCGCGCGAGAAAAGGTATTGGTTATTTACCACAAGAAGCCTCTATTTTTCGTAAGTTATCGGTCAATGACAATATCATGGCCATTTTACAAACACGTAAATCACTTAGTGACGTTGACCGACAAGAAAAACTTGAACATTTATTAGAAGAGTTCAACATAGGCCATATAAAAGATAACTTAGGCATGAGTTTATCTGGCGGTGAGCGCCGACGAGTTGAAATAGCACGGGCATTAGCCGCAGATCCTAAATTTATACTACTGGATGAACCCTTTGCCGGTGTTGACCCGATTTCGGTAGGTGATATAAAAAAAATTATCCTACACTTAAAAGATCGTGGCATAGGTATTTTAATCACAGATCACAATGTGCGAGAAACACTCGATGTTTGTGAACATGCCTACATCGTTAGTCATGGTGAACTTATCGCTGAAGGTAATTCAAAGCAAATTCTTGCAAATCAGCATGTAAGAGATGTATACCTTGGCGAACAATTCACGCTATAGTGAATGAAACCAATTGAATTAATGAATTTGAATAGGGAAAATAAAACGTAAATGCGTCCTACTCTGCAACTCCGTATCGGACAACAGTTAACGATGACCCCGCAATTGCAGCAGGCGATCAAACTGTTGCAATTATCGACTTTGGATCTTCAACTAGAGATTCAAGAAGCACTTGAAAGTAACCCTTTGCTTGAAGTTGACGAAACGCACGATAACAATTCAGAAAATACCCCTGACCATTTAGAAGCAGGATATTCGGTAACTGTAGGCGAAAACTCAGCAGCAGCATCCTCTGATGGCAGCGAAGACTCCACTCCCTCGATAGACGAAATTAGCTCCTCTGAAGGTTTAGCAAAAACAGACATCCCCGAAGAACTAAATAGCGATAGCACATGGGATGATAACTTCAGTGCCGGTGTCAGTAGTGGCGGTGTTGGCCATGCCTCAGAAGATTATACTTATCAAGGTGAAACGAAAGACTCATTACAAGACCATCTAATTTGGCAGATGGAACTAACGCCCTTTAGTGACACTGACAGAACCATTGCCATTGCCATTATTGAAGCCATAGATGAAGCAGGTTATTTAACGGTTTCAGCCGAAGAGATCTTAGAGAGTGTCGGTATTGATGGTGTAGAACTTGATGAGATTGAAGTGGTGTTAAAGCGTATTAACGTATTTGACCCCGTTGGTGTAGCCGCCCGCTCAATTCCCGAGTGCTTGCGTATTCAGCTTAATCAATTTGCTAAAGATACCCCTTGGTTAGCAGAAAGCAAAATCGCCGTCAGCGAGTATATTGATTTGCTCGGTAATCGCGATTATCGTCAATTGATGCGTAAATTACGCTTGAAAGAAGAGCAATTACGCGAAGTTATTCGCCTAATACAAAGCTTAGATCCCCGTCCAGGTGATAGCGTCATCAAAAGTGAAGAACAATATGTTATCCCAGACGTGTCTGTTGAAAAGAAAAACGGCCGCTGGACAGTAGAGCTCAATCCTGACACTGCCCCTAAACTATCGGTTAATCAGCAATACGCGGCTATGTCTCGTTCAATGAAGTCATCTACTGATAATCAATTTATTCGCTCTAACTTGCAAGAAGCAAAATGGTTTATTAAAAGCTTAGAAAGCCGTAACGAAACGCTTTTAAAGGTTTCAAATTGCATTGTGCAACGTCAACAAGGATTTTTTGAACACGGACCTGAGTCGATGCGCCCTATGGTATTGAACGATATTGCCGAAGCCGTAGATATGCATGAATCAACTATTTCTCGTGTAACCACGCAAAAATATATGCACACGCCTAGAGGAATTTTTGAACTTAAGTACTTTTTTTCGAGCCACGTAAGTACTGAAAACGGCGGCGAATGTTCATCAACGGCTATTCGAGAATTAATTAAAAAGCTAGTGGCTGCCGAAGTGCCTGCAAAGCCACTCAGCGACAGTAAAATGGCAGATATTTTAGCAGAGCAAGGTATACAAGTGGCAAGGCGTACCATTGCCAAATATCGAGAGTCACTTGCTATACCGCCATCAAATCAACGTAAAAGCCTATTGTAGGCAGTTTTATTCAGCCAATAAAGAGGATTGAAGTATATGCAAATTAATCTTACTGGACACCATGTCGATGTTACTGATTCATTACGTGATTATGTCAATGGCAAGTTTGAAAAACTAGAGCGTCATTTTGATCATATCAATAATGTACATGTAGTATTAACGGTAGAAAAACAGAATCAGATTGCTGAATCAACAGTGCACTTAAGTGGCACTGAAGTTCATGCTAAGGCACAACATAGTGACATGTATGCATCGATTGATGCATTAATTGACAAGCTAGATCGCCAAATATTGAAATATAAAGGCAAAATCAACAAACATTAGCGCCATTTCGCTACAGGTCTTAGAAGTTTATGAAGTTGCAAGACATCTTAACCCCGGACTGCACTATTTGTGCAGCACCGGGTGCCAGTAAAAAACGTATATTAGAATATTTAAGTCGCTTGGCCGCCGATAAACTCGACAGCCATGATACTTTTCAGCTCTTAGAAAGCTTAGTTAAGCGCGAAAGAATGGGCTCAACCGGCATAGGTAATGGCATTGCTATACCTCATGGCCGTCTAGAAAATGCTACGCCTACTAAACCTATTGCCGTGGTTATTACCACAGAACAAGCGATTAATTTTGACGCTATTGATCATCGTCCCGTTGATATTTTTATTGCCTTATTCGTTCCTGAAGAAGAATGCCAGAGCCACTTGAGTACGCTGCAAAGTATCGCAAAAATCTTTCGTGACAAGCAATTTTGCAAGCAAGTGCGTAAATGCAAAAGTAATCAAGAACTGTTTCAGTTAATACAACAAGCGAGTTAAACACGGATGAAATTAATTATTGTAAGTGGCCGTTCAGGATCAGGGAAAAGTGTTGCACTGCGTGTTTTAGAGGATTTAGGTTATTATTGTGTTGATAATATCCCTGTCAACTTGTTACCCGCACTGACCCATACGGTTATTAATGATTATGAAAATGTTGCCGTAAGTCTCGATGTTCGTAACCTGCCTGCCGATCCTAACGACGTACCCGAAATTATTGAATACCTGCCCAATGCAGTAGAATTGAGCATACTGTATTTAGATGCTGATGATAGTGACCTTATTCGCCGGTTCAGTGAAACCCGACGTTTACATCCGCTGATCAAGCAAAATATTGCGCTAGACCAAGCGATTGCCTTGGAGAAAAAATTACTTGAGCCCATCGCTAGTCGGGCAGACTTATACATCAATACCAGTCAACTAACGCCGCACCAACTCGCTGACTTAGTGAGAGAACGAATTCTGGGTAAAACGTCTGGCTCAATGGTGGTTGTGTTTGAATCATTTGGTTTTAAACATGGTGTACCACAAGATGCAGATTATGTTTTTGATGCACGCTTTTTACCTAACCCATTTTGGGATAAAGAGCTAAAAGGCTACACAGGTTTAGACAAACCGGTACAAGACTTTCTGGCTAGCCAGCCTATTGTGACTAAATTTGTTTGGCAAATTAACAGTTTTATGATGACCTGGTTACCCCACTTAGAACGTAATAATCGCAGTTATATCACCATTGCCATTGGTTGTACGGGTGGCAAGCATCGTTCGGTCTATATTGCCGAATTACTGGCAAATAATATGCGTAAAGAGCGTAAAGATGTACAATCTCGCCACCGTGACTTAACCGTTGAAGGCACGTAAGCTAAGATGAGCAAACATACGAGCCGCAATGTACTTATCATCAATAAACTTGGGCTACATGCCCGAGCGGCTTCAAAGCTTGCCCAATTAAGCCAAAAATTTACCGCTAAAGTCATTATTGAATTAGACGAAAACCGAGCAGACGCGAATAGTATTATGGGGCTAATGCTGCTGGCAGGCGCCCAAGGTAAAACCGTCAAGGTTATTGCCTCTGGCCAAGATGCTGAACAAGCCCTAGCAGAAATTTGCCAACTCTTTAGTAACAAATTTAATGAAGCCGAATAGTAACTGAGCGCTTTATCCTGGTTAAGTACGTGCTTAAGTCAATAAAAAAGCTGCTAAAACGGCTAGATTACGGTAAACTCTACGCGGATAATTATTAACGAACCCTAGTGACTAAAATAATATACTAGCCAATTTAGCGCTAGATTAAAGCCTTTAGAATAAGCGAAATAACTCAAGCATACCCGTTTTCAACTTTGTCTCCTGAGTCGCACTACCGTTCAAATCTATCGGTGCTTATGTTTATTTGCTATAACCAAACCTTAATAGTTATCTCTCATAATAGGATCTGTTTAACTTTCTGGGTTAACATTGAACTCGCTTCAGTGGCTTTAGATAAACCCTAAGATAATAGTGTTAGTTTGAAATGGCTATAACGTGTTTACGCTTCTATGTAGCCAGCGACACATCATGTGTTTGCTGAGCCTACCTACTAAACAACTGCACTAAAGTCAGTTCAACAACCCCTGATAATTTTCAGTTTTCGTTTTACAACGGCAAAAGGTGAATATATGCCGGAAGGTTCTAAACAAGAATACAATCATCAACGCCTTCAGCAGGTTAACGATGCCCTCGATAGTGGTATGTTTGTCCATGTCCGCAAGCTATTGCAAGACATGCCCGCTTACGATCTCGCTTTATTATTAGAGTCATCGCCAACCAAAAGCCGTGTCGCACTTTGGCAGCTTATTGATGCCGATCATCACGGTGATGTGCTCGAAGAGTTAAACGAAGAAGTTCGAAAAGGCATTCTGAAAAACATTCATCCAGAAAAACTAGCTGCCGTTGCAGAGGGAATGGATGTTGATGATTTAGCTGAAGTGTTCAGAACACTGCCTGACACAGTTTATCAGGAAGTGCTTAACGCGATGGACTGGCAAGATCGCCATCGTGTTGAAGCTGCTCTTTCATTTGAGGAAGACACGGCCGGCGGTATCATGAATACCGATACCATCTCTATTCGTCCTGATGTTACGGTAGATGTGGTGCTACGTTATTTACGACTACGCGGTGAATTACCTGAAGCAACCGACTCTTTTTATGTGGTTGACAGAGCCGATCATTTCCTCGGTTCAGTATCTTTATCTGCCATTGTTACGGCCAAAGCAGAAACCATTATCTCAGACCTCATCAATAAAGATATTCAAGCCATTACCGCCGATATGAATGAAAAAGATGTCGCGCAGCTATTTGAGCGCTACGATTGGTTTTCTGCCCCTGTTGTCGATCACGAAGCGCGACTACTGGGTCGTATTACCATCGATGATGTTATTGATATTATTCGTGAGGAAGCCGAGCATTCTATGATGAGTATGGCGGGTCTAGATGACGAGGCTGACACCTTTGCTCCGGTCTTAAAAAGTACCCAACGCCGTTCTATTTGGTTAGGCGTGAACTTAATCACCGCTCTCATGGCTGTCGCAGTGTCGAGTATGTTTGAAGGCATTTTAAATCAACTGGCTATTTTGGCGGTGTTAAACTCTTTGGTGCCTAGCATGGGCGGCGTCGCAGGCAACCAAACCTTAACCTTAGTTATCCGCGCTATGGCCTTAGGCCATGTCGGTGAAAGTAACTCGCGAATTTTGCTCTATAAAGAATTGGCCATTGGATTTTTTAATGGTCTAATTTGGGCCGTGTTAATCGCTTCGGTTGTGGCAATTTGGCAGCAAAACTTAATGCTGGGCGCCATCATTGCCTTTGCCATGTTAATGAATATGACGGCGGCTGGCATTGCTGGTGTTACCGTGCCATTAATGTTGAAAAAAATGAATATAGATCCCGCATTAGCCGGTAGTGTCATTTTGACAACAGTTACCGATGTCGTGGGTATATTTGCATTTTTAGGCACAGCGACCTTGCTGCTAGGACAATAAACCATAGCGATAAGCTTTCAGTTTAAAGCTGTCAGTAAACAACTGAAACTAGTTACTGTTCACTTGTTTTTTCTGACAGCTGACAGCTGACAGCTTTGAACTTCAAACTTCTATTATTTTTAGCTGCCCGCTACTTGCATCTGGTTAACAATAATAGAACCGGTGCGAATACTGCCTCGCATATCGGTATCCTTACCAATAGCGACAATACCAGCAAAAATATCCTGTAATTTACCCGCAATGGTAATTTCATCCACTGGATAAGCTATTTCACCATTTTCCACCCAAAAACCTGCTGCACCGCGAGAATAGTCACCCGTTACTACATTCACACCTTGCCCCATCAACTCGGTTACTAACAAACCCGTGCCTAAAGTTTTTAACATCGCATCAAAATCACCGCCTTGGCCTGCGCCTTTCATGCCGAGTTGCCAATTATGAATACCACCGGCATGACCGGTTGATTTCATGCCTAACTTACGCGCTGAATAGCTAGTTAACAGGTAAGTGGCTAAACGGCCATCCGTAATAATTTCACGATCTAGGGTAGCGACACCTTCGGCATCAAAAGCACTACTTGCCAAGGCCTTTTTCAAATGAGGGCGTTCACTGATGCTTAAAAATTCAGGAAAAACTTGTTGGCCAATGGCGTCCATCAAAAAAGAAGACTGTCGATACAAATTACCACCACTAATCGCGGCAATAAAATGGCCAAATAAGCTATTGGCCACATCAGCTCGAAACATCACAGGTACTTTAGCGGTCGCTAACTTACGAGCACCTAAGCGTGATAATGTTTCTTTAGCCGCTTGTTGCCCTATGTGGGCTGCACTTTCCATAGCATCAAACTCACGACTCACGGTATAAGCATAGTCGCGCTGCATGTCATCACCTTCTTTGGCAATCATCACACAACTTAAATTATGGCGCGTACTCGGATAGCCCACTAGCTGACCCTGACTATTGCCGTAAACTTTAAAACCTTCAAAGCTCTCTAATGTGGCGCCGTCTGAATTAGTAATACGTTTATCATAGCCAAGTGCGGTGTCTTCACAGGTTTTTGCTAAACTAATCGCTTGCTCTGTGGTTAACGCTTTAGGGTGATATAAATCTAAGTCTTCAGGCGTCATCGACAATAAATCTTTATCTGCCATACCTGAGCACTCATCAACAGAGGTATATTTAGCAATATTTACCGCGGCTTCTATGGCTTGTTTTAAAGCTTTTTCAGATAAATCAGCCGTAGAAGCACTACCTTTACGACCGTCTTTGTAAACGGTTATGCCAAGCCCACCATCACTGGTAAATTCAACATTTTCGACCTCGCCTAAACGGGTACTCACGCTAAGACCTTGTTGGCGACTCATCGCTACTTCAGCACCATCGGCTCCGAGTGATTTGGCCATTGTCATGGCGTCATTAACACGTTTTTTCACATGTTCTATTTGCATTTGAATACTATCTGAATCGCTCATAGGTAAATTATTTCTCACTTTTTATCGATACATGCAACAGGAATGTTTTTGCTGATACTGCTTTGTTGTATACTAAAGGTAATTATCACTTTATTGCTTAACATTATGCCCCACTCTGCCAACGATATCGATGAATTAGAAGAAGAATTACTGAGTAAATCAGAAATAAAACGAGAAATGCATCGACTGCAAGACTTTGGCCTGATCATAGTCAAAATGTCGAAGCATCAACGCAGCAAGCTACCGCTAACTGATGAACTGAAAGCCGCTATGGTGCTAGCAGATAAAATCACCAATAAGCATGAAGCTATGCGTCGTCATGTCCGTCATGTCGCGAAAATACTGTCTGAAATGGATCTTGAGCCGATTAAACAGGCGATGGATGTTATGGCCAATAAACATCAACAAGAGTCGGTCAAATTTGAAAAGCTCGAAAAATTGCGTGACGACCTGATAGCAAACGGTAATGACACCATTGAAGCCTTGTTAGCCGAATGCGACAGCATGGAAAGGCAAAAGCTGAGACAATTAGTCCGTCAGGCGAAAAAAGAGCACAGTGCTGAAAAAATTGGCAAACATTACCGTGACTTGTTTACTTACTTAAAAGAACACGTAGTTTTTAAGTAGCTAAAGCTATAAGTACCTAACGCTTAAATAGCTAGAGTTTAAATCGCTATTAAAAAAAATAGCCCTGATAACGGCACAAAAAAAGCGCCTTGATTTAAAGCTAAATCAAGGCGCTTTTTCAAACGCACGATTATAAAATACTAAACTTACTAAATACTTTATAAAGTTCAGTACCTTGATTGACACTCGCCGAAGCAAAATGCAAAATCGGTATGACACTATGATCTAAGGTTATATAGTGTAGTGGGTCACCATCACCATAATTATCCATACGTAGAATACGCGCTAATGGCTCTCCTGCCGCTAAAGGCTGACCAAATTGAGCCAAGTAATCCACCATGCCCCCCATGGGTGAATATAGTGCCTTGTAATCGGCTAACATACAGCTATAACGCGTCATAGTTTTCGGTTGGTAATCTTGGCTATTGATCACACCTTGATACTGCAGATAACTTAAAATACCTAACGCATCTTCACGGGCAACCTCTAAATCAATCTGCTCTTGTGAGCCCAACTCAACGGTAAAACTCTCTTTGATAATAACATCTTGCCCTTGATTAGCCTGAGTTTTAGTTATAAGAAAGTCACGGCCAAGGGCAGCAAAGGTCTGCTGTAACTGCCACCAAGGACAGAAAGTGGCTTCATCTAATGCGCCACCAAAGTCGTTAGGAATCAATAAAGTATGGGGAATATCAAAGTACTTTGCACTGGCTATGGCATATTCAGGACAATATAAGTGCTTACTCGAAATCGGCCCAGTGTGTAGATCTAAAACAATATCAGCTTGATGTGCTAGCCGTTGCAGTTGAAAGGCAATACGTTGCCCTGTCGTCAGGCCGTAAATATTATGATTTAACTTTTCGGTTATTTGCTGCAGCATTAACGCTTTAAACGCGCGCTCAATTTCAGCATTAGTAGCGGTTAAATGCGCGCGTGCAAACGGCGCAATAATATCAGCATCAAAATGAAACATCCGGTTCCAATTAACGCCAGTAATGGGATCAAATCGTCCTAAGGTATATTCCCCGTTTTTATGATTACAAGCGACAGGGTTGGCATAAGGCACGAGCGTAATGCTGCCATTTAATTCAAGGGTTTTTAATTGCTCTAGTAACTGAAAAATAACCGCATTGCCCTGCACTTCTGCGCCATGCATATTAGCCTGTATATAAACATCAGGCCCCTGCTGTTTACCCTTAATACGATAAACCGGCACGGTAAGCGCAGCACCACTGGCCATTTCACCCACATGCATCACTTCTTTACTGATTAAATTCATAAATAATCTCTTACCAATCAAACGACTTTATTGACTAGGTTAACGTAAATACCAAGCTGCAGGCTGTGCTGCACGTACTTGCTCAATTTTGCCTTGCTGTAAAACATATTCAGCGGCAATTTGATGACAAAGAAAAAACGGCATACTTTCAGTAAACCCATATGCGCCGGCTAAACCAAAAATTAATTGGTCATCCACATCAACATCACTGGCTATTGCCAAGGTACCCAATTTATCTAAACTGGTACAAAGCGGGCCATGTAGATCAAAATAACAAGGGCTTGCTGCTGACTCTCTAAGCATAGTGACAGGAAAGGGCTGCTCTGTAATTGCCGGCCGAATTAAATGATTAATGCCGCCGGCAAGTACTAATTGTTGCTGCTGAAAGTTTTGTTTACGGTCAACAACCGAAGTCACGTAATAACCCATGTCAGCAACGGCAAAACGACCTAGCTCTAGCCAGAGTTCGCTAACACCTGCCTGCGCTTTTATTTTTGCTAAGTCGGCAACAATTTGTTTCCAGCTTAGGCCTTGCCCTGTTTGCAGGTAATCGACACCTAGGCCACCGCCTAAATCTAAGACTTCTAACCTCATACCCAATTGTTCTGCTAGCGATAACAATGGCGTGACCATTTGTGACCAAAGCTCAAACATCCGATCATTGCTGAGCATATTTCCCCATTGGAAAATATGCAAGCCATTAATATTTAACGCCGAAAAGTGACTAACTTTTATAGTTTGCCACTCTTGGCAAGATAAACCAAAAGGCGTCACTTCATTACCTCCTAAAGGATTTTTCTCACCTTCTTGCCACTGTAATTGTACTCTTAATAATACTTGTGGTTGGCAAGCCAATTCCATTGCTGCTTCATTAAGCCATTGCAACTGGTTCAAACTCTCCACGACAAAAGTGCGCACACCTTGGCTTAAAAAGGCTTTCATTTGTCGCTTTGATTTGGCCGGACCGGTATTGAGAATGCGCTCGGCTTGAACATTTTGTGCTAATACTTGCGTTAATTCGCCTTGACTCGCCACATCAAAATTAAAACCTTGCTGCGCTAAGGTGCTTATTACACGGGACAAGGGATTAGCCTTAACAGCAAACCAGAGTTTAATCACCTTTTGTTGCATTAACACCGACAAGTGTTGCTCAAGGTAGTCTAAATCGTAAAGAAAAAAACCGTCTTCATCTTGCTCAGCTTCCACACTGTTTTTAAGTGCTTCACTGTGCTGTGCTAGCGGTGCAAGTACCGCAGGTCTAAGCCAGTTTGGCCTAGTTGTCGAATTCAACATGGCAGTCATTTTTTGATCCTAACGCAGTACAGATTCAAGTTCTAAAGCGGCATTACTTTTTTCATCTCGATATTTAACAATTAATGCGCAAGCCATGTTAAGTCCTTGCTGCTGAGCCCAATCACCCGCAACCGGTCGTGTACCTGGCACCACAACCGCATTTTCAGGAATGTCAGCACCTTTTTCCAATATCACATTATTGACACAGTCATAAACAGCTACCGAGGCCGACAAGGATACGCCTGGGGCTAAAACCGCCCCTTTTTTCACGACAATGCCTTCGACAATGATCACGCCAGCACTTAAAAAGGCGTTATCTTCAATAATCACCGGACTAGCACCAATCGGCTCAAGCACACCACCAATTTGTACCGCGGCAGAAACGTGAACATTTTTGCCTATTTGTGCGCATGAGCCAATCAAAGCATGGCTGTCAATCATAGTCCCGCTATCAACAAAAGCGCCAACATTAATATAGGCCGGTGGCATAATAATTACACCTGGCGCCACATAGGCACCACAACGAACCGATGAACCACCCGGCACCATTCTGACCTTATCAGCAACGGTGAACTCGCGTGCAGGTAAGTTATGCTTATCTACAAAGCCACGATAAACACCATCGAACTCAGTGTTTTCTCCGGCTTTAAATGCCGCTAAAATGGCTTGTTTAACCGCGGTATTGACTTGCCAAGTGCCATCGCTATTTTGTTCTGCTGCACGAACTTTACCGGTTTCTAAGTCTGTTAATGTTTGTTGCCAAGTCATGATTTTATTGCTCGTAAGTTAATTAAATCTAAAGGGTGAGGGGTTTGTGCACTTAAAATGTTATCAGTAGTGTGATGCTGAGCTAGAGGCTTGCTGCTGATACTCGCTAACCATTGCTGAATTTGTTGATGAATGTCGAGTAAACCGTGTTGCGCTGAAAGTTCTGCTTGGCATAAGGGTAGACGAAGTTTTGCAGAGCCAATAGTATTCAGCTCAGCCATTAACACTTTTACCGGTATCGGACTAGACACTTGAAATAATGCCGATATCGCTTTATGCCAAAGCGGAAAAAGTCCTTCATGTTGATGAGCTAAGGCCATAGCAACATATTGCCGAGTGGCTTCTGGCCAAACGTTAGCGCAAACCGACACCAAACCTTTAACATTGGCACTAGCAAGGTATGGCATCATGGCGTCTTCACCACTATACAAGTCAAGGTTAGGGCAATGCTCTCTATAGGCCAGCAGTTTATTAAGATCGCCACTGGCTTCTTTCAGTGCCCAACAGTTTTTATGGTTTTGTAATTGTTGTAAGGCCGAAAAGGAAATTTCAACACTGCTGCGTGAGGGCACATTATAAAGCATACAAGGGACGTTTGCGGCATCGAGTAAACTTTTAAACCAAGCGGTTTGCCCTACGGGCCCTGGTCTGGCATAAATAGGGCTAGTAAGTAAATAAGCCTTTATCGGCAATTTATTACATTTAGCTATCCAGGCCAGTTGCTCGTTAAGATTATAGCCGCCAACAGCAACCATTATCGGCACTTGTAAAGTCATCGCACAAACGTATTGCACTATACTTAAATGTTCTTGCTCGGTTAACGCTAAGCCCTCGCCCGTGCTGCCCAGTAATAGAATGCCATTGTGGGCCGCATTTTGTTGTAACACTAGCTTACGTAAACTAACATAGTCGATGCCGTCATCATCAAATAATGGCGTGATCAGTGCGGTCCAAACCAAAGGTCGGTCTGTTATCAGGTGATTTTCTATCGGTTTTTTTTGATTCATTTCTCTCGAACTCTTGTCGTTCGGAGAACTTTTAGGCGCTTGTACAGACAAAATTTCTAGGATGAAATTTGGCATTTACAAAGGCCAGAAGCTCTCCACCTAGTTAGGTGACAGTTGCAAGGATTCAACCTAGTAGCCATCGAACGTATTCAATGGCTATAAAACTTAATGGTTATATATTAACAACTAAGCCTTAACAACCGGCAATTGCCTTATCAAAAAAACAATTACCTCGGCGTTAAACCCCCTCATTATTGCTCACTAGAGTTTGATCTCTTCACAATAACTACCTGGTTAACGCTCCTCTTCTGGCCCTTTATTGCCGGTGATTAATCTTTTACGATTAATCACACTGGAATAAGGGACAACAATATTAAAACATTTAAATATAAGCACAGTCAATAGACGGCTAGACGCATACCAGCATTTAAATTTAATAGTTTGATTTTACTGATTTTATTTATTTTTCTAATCAGTGAATACGATCTTGTCCCCAATAACTAGAGTGCCCATAACGAAAACAAGCTACGCCCCATAAGTTGAACTGGATCAAAATAGCTTACTCCCTGTAGACTAAAGATGGCGAGATAATTAAATTCGCGTAGACTACGCAGCAAGATGACGCAGTACTATGACATATTCACTACGGCTGTATTAATGCATACTCGCTAAGTGCGCCCTGTCATTATGATAAGTTTTTTTTAAAGTAACACCGGTATTTTTACATAACTCGACCCATAAATATCGCCAAACAATAGCCCCCATAAATAATAGTTAGCTTAATTACAGGTATCTTCATGGCAATAAGTAACATTAACCAATTATTAAACCGCAACATAGAGGCACTAGCCGCAACCAGACCTCTTTTGGTTAATATCGCAGACGACGGTTTTATTAGCCATTACTTAAGTCAGCATAGCGCTGCTCAGATTGATAGTTACCACACTAATTATGCTGAATATAAAACTTGTCAGCAATTGAAAAATACCCGAGTACACGCACATTTTTGCGTCGAGTATAGCGCCAAAACTAAACATGATATGGCGATCATTCATTTTCCAAAAAGTAAGGCCGAATTTAGTTTTACCTTAGCTATGCTCGCTGAGTCAATGACAGATGATGCAGCCATAGTCATTGTTGGGGAAAATAAAGCGGGGGTAAAGTCAGCCGAAAAACTCGGTATTGATTACCTAGAATATTGCCAAAATGTTGACGCTGCAAGACATTGCTTAATGTACATTGGCAAATTAAAACCCTCACTGCCTCGCTTTGATCTACAAAAATTTTATAAATACTACCCAATACAGGTACAAGATAAAGTACTAAAAATTGCCGCTTTGCCAGGCGTATTTAGCCAAAATTCACTAGATATGGGTACAGAAGTTTTATTAGCACACTTACCTGATGTTATTTCAGGTAAAGTGTTAGATTTTGGTTGTGGTGCCGGGGTTATTGCCGCTTATATCGGCACAGCTCACCCAAAAACAACATTAACCTTGGTCGATGTGAGTGCTTTAGCTTTGCACTCAGCGCAAGAAACCCTGTCTTTAAACCAGTTAACCGGCCAATATATTGCCTCAGATAGCTTATCTAATGTTCAAGAACGCTATGATTTTGTCATTTCCAACCCACCATTTCATCAGGGCGTAAAAACGCATTATGGCGCTACCGAACAATTTTTAGCCAAGATAAAGCAAAATTTAGCGAGCAAAGCCTGCATTACCATTGTCGCTAATAGTTTTTTGAAATACTTACCCATTATGGAAAAAGCGCTTGGTAAAACAAAGACTTTAGTGATTAAAAAAGGTTTTTCAGTTTATCAGTGTTATCTTAATGGGAAGAAATAACGAAGAATGTGTGATTGTTCAAAGCCATAAGGTTTTCTACAAGCACTTTATAGCCACCATTAATTGAGTTGAGTACTGTATGCCAACAATCAAACCTATTTGGTCTCTTCGTCGTATCTGCTTGAGCTCCATCATCAGTGCCATCACATTATTATCACTATTGAGTCTCTCAATCATTAGCCAACAAGTTAACAAGAGTTATCATGACAGTGCCGCCAGTGAAATAAAACACTGGGCCAATATTTTGGCTAATAAAAGTCTACCCTATTTAGTTAACTCAGAACGACTAGCGTTAAAGAATAATTTTTCACTACCTGATCACATTCCTAATTTAAATTACTTACACCTTTATAAGTTCAATAGCGATACTGAAAAACTGAGCTTTTTTTATAGTTACAAACGTAATAATCAGCGGACTAGCATTGCGCAAAAATCGCATGAAGTGAAAAATTTATTAACACCAAGATTCAAAGAAAAACACCTTGAATATATGCAAGCCATTAAAGTTAAAGAAAAAATTGTCGGTTATATTTATCTCCAAAGCAGCAGCGAGTACCTAACACATAATGCTGATAAATTATTAATCATCAGCATTATCATTGTTTTTATAGTATTTATTATCGCCATTTTTATTGCGTTTAAGCTTGAACGCTATATCAGCGCGCCATTCTCTTCTTTGATTAACACAGTACAAGTTGCCGCTCGAAAAAAAAACTTTCAACAAGAGTGCGAAACTATGCCGTATCGTGAAGCTGACATTTTAGCCCTTAATATTAATATGCTATTTGCTCGAATAGATAAACACATCACACAATTAGATGCCCAGGGGCAGCAGAGTATTGAGCATTCACAAGCATTAGAAAATAAAATTAACAAACGTACCGACGCCCTTAAAGAATCTAACCAAGAGTTACTCTCTACATTAGAGAAACTCCATCAATTTCAAAGCCAATTGGTTGAAAGCGAAAAAATGGCCTCTCTGGGAGATATGGTTGCCGGCGTTGCACATGAAGTCAACACGCCGATAGGCTTAGGGGTAACAGCCTCAACACTATTAGCCGATAGATTAGATGAAATTAAACAGGCTTTTGATAATAAAACTCTAAAATCCAGCCAATTAAAAAAGTTTTTACATGACAGTTGCGAAAATGTCGCCATTATCTATCGTAATCTAAATCGCGCCGCTGACTTGATATCCAGCTTTAAAAAAGTCGCCGTGGACCAATCAAGTGAAAACCTACGTACTTTCGACGTTAAGCAGCTTTTGAACGAAGTTTTACTCACCCTCAAACCGCAACTCAATGTTTTACCGTACATTATTGATATTGATTGCCCTGATGATTTAACCATTAATAGTAAACCAGGGCCGATTAATCAAATTCTTATTAATTTGATTATGAACTCCATTATTCACGGTTTTGAAGGTAAAGATAAGGGCCGTATTTCAATCACAGTTATGTCACTGAGCAACCAACTTAACATCCTCTATAAAGATGATGGCATTGGCGTTGCTGAATCAATAAAGCATAAGGTCTTTGAACCGTTTACCACCACAAAACGTGGTGAAGGGGGCAGTGGTTTAGGCTTGCATTTAGTTTATAATTTAGTGACTCAAGCACTGGGTGGCTCAATAGTACTAAGCAGCGAGTTAGCTCATGGCGTTAGCATAGAAATTAACTTTCCTATAAATAAGTAGCCAATTAACTCGCTATTGGTTAAATTTCAATATAGTTTATAGTTAATTTCAATATAGTTTATAGTTAAATGGCTGACAATCTAGGACGTTAAGCGCGCCAAATGAACATTTATTCACTAGCACTTAGCATAGTTTTGCGTCATCATGATCTTAAAAGTGCTAAAAAGCAGTAATTAGTGTGCTATTGATTGTTTTTTAGCACTAGCTTCTATACCATGTGCCGATTATTTATTAGCCATCAAATAGTCTATAATTGTATGGTCAGGAATAAAGACTGATTAGTACAAATAAAAATTAAAATTTGAAAAAATCAAATCTCACAGAACTGGACAATGAACATGCAAAAACCTCATATATTAATCGTAGAAGACGAAGACGTCACACGCTTTAATTTAAGAAATTTATTTGAAGCTGAAGGCTATCAGGTCTCCGAAGCAATAGATGGTGATAGCATGGAACGCGCACTAACCAACCACGTAATAAATTTAATTATTCTGGATATTAATTTACCGGGTAAAAATGGACTCTTACTTGCCCGAGAATTAACCCGCCAGAACGACATAGGCTTAATTTTTCTGACCGGTCGCGACAGTGACATTGACAAAATTCTTGGGCTAGAAATTGGCGCTGACGATTATCTAACTAAACCCTTTAATCCACGTGAACTTACTATTCGTGCGCGCAATATACTCAGCCGTATGTTGCCTAGCACTGCAGAAAAAAACGATGCACTTATTAGCTTTAATCAGTGGTCTCTTGATGGTAATGCACGAAAAATGACCACACCAGATGATCGAGAAATATCAATTCCTCGTGGTGAATACCGCGCGCTACGTTTACTTATCGCTAATGCGGGGCAAATTGTTACCCGCCAACAATTGATAAAAGAAATGACCGGTCGAGACTTACGCACTAATGACCGAACAGTTGATGTTACCATTCGTCGCTTACGTAAACATTTTGAGTCAGTTGAAAGTTCACCAGAGTTGATCAACACTATTCATGGTGAAGGCTATCGATTTATTGGCCAACTAGATTAATAGTGCTATTAGCAGGGTAAAAGGATTAACCTGCTAATACAGGACTTGTCAGGCTATTGCTCACTAAACCACTGTTGAAAAGCAGTAATGGCTTGTTGGTTTAACAAACTCAGTGCTTGCAAGTGCTGAGCCTTTGTTTCACTATCTTCAGCTGATTTTTCTATCAAGATAAGTTTCTGGTGCACTTGACTTAACCCTGCGCTGGCTGCTGCCCCTTTCATTTTATGACATTGCTCCTGCCATGCCTTTTGATCAGCCGTAACAACGGCTTTATTAATAGCCGTTAAATACAATGCAGACTGCTGAATATATAAATCCAACATTTGTTCAATCACAGCTAGATCTAATGCTTCTAAATAGCCATTAATCAAGATTAAATCTATGTGCCGAGTTGTTACCATGAAGTCTCCTTAGTGACGCCAGATTTTCACTACGTCGAATTAAAGTTTTAATGTTATTTATATGATAGCAAACAAAATTTCAACCTCAAGTTATTACTTATACATCCCTTGTTTATCACAGATGTAAAATACAACTACCATATACGAGAACAATATCAGCATAGCTATGACAAACATTGCTTTTAAGGGGTATTTCGTTCAAAATAGCCGCCTTTTTCCGGACCAATGCATTATATTCCACTTTGTTAACTACTTGTTGTTAACTACTTGTGGAAACTGTCATTATTTTTACGACAGTGATGCTAATTATAATTTTACTAGCTACTGAAGTTACCATAGATAACCCTTTACCTAGTGCACAGCGAACAGCGGAGTCAAAATGCCAACATTAATGCCTGATATAGCAAATCACACCACAGCACAAACTGAGGGGACTTTGGATTGGGTCGGCATGAGTAATATAGAAATGCCTATCATGGTTGCCTCAAAAGGCCAATCAGAACGTATGGTTTCAGCCTACATAGACGCGTTTGTTAACCTCAAAGAGCCAAAAGCGAAAGGCATACATATGTCGCGCTTATATCTGCTCCTTGATGAATTATCAAACTCAAATGTTTTAAACCATCAAAGTTTAGTGACTTTATTAGACGGCTTTATCAGTAGCCACCAAGACCTAAGCGATAATGCCCAAGTTAAGTTTAGCTTTGACTATCATCTGCGCCGCAAATCACTGATTAGTGGTAAACAAGGCTGGAAAGCTTATCCCGTTACTATTACTGGGCGATTAAATAAAGGTAAGTTGGATATCGAGCTTTCTCTTGACGTGCGTTACTCTTCAACTTGCCCTTGTTCTGCAGCCTTGGCTCGCCAGCTTATTCAGCAAGCCTTTAAAGAAAAATTTATCGGTCAAGCTGATGTAGACTTAACCGACGTACATCAATGGCTTGGTACTACCGAAGGTATTATGGCCACACCACATAGTCAACGCTCGGTTGCTGAAATTAAAGTTAAACTTAATCACTCAACCACTGAATTTCCCATTACAGATCTTGTCGACTTAATTGAAAATTCACTCAAAACACCGGTTCAAGCGGCAGTAAAGCGTGAAGACGAACAAGAATTTGCCCGTTTAAATGGTCAGAACTTAATGTTTTGTGAAGATGCGGCTCGTCGTTTACAACACACCATGAATGCCTCTGAGCAATTTGATGATTTTTGGCTGCGTATTAATCATTTAGAATCGTTACATGCCCATGACGCCGTGAGTGTGACGACTAAAGGTATTGTCGATGGCTATAAAGCTTAGCTTAAAGCTTCACCCAACAAGTTAAGCTTAAAATCAATCATCCCTAGTTATTTTAAAATGGCTAGGGATTTTTGTTTCTACCGCTATAAAACCAACAAGCGTTTTCTAATTACACTCTAGAAATGACTACTGTAGCCGAATTGAAATATCAGTATAAATAACGCTCTAGTGGGTTGTTTTAACCAGTAGAAATGCTCAGAAAATTACCAAGATGGGTATTAGAACGCTATTTATTTTCAATGCCCAAGTACTGATCAATCCCGCCGACTAACCCGTGTTTCTAATACACGGCTGCAACAACCAAAGTTAAAATATTCAGCGCTAATTAGCACGCTGAATATATAGTGCATATAAAATACGATAAAGATGAACGCCTTAAAAAATTAAAATGTAATAAAATTACAAAAAATAAAGTGATAATAATTTTATTGGCTAAATACCGTGCATAAACTCGCAATCATAATGAAAAAAACCTAAACATCAGGCTATCTGCTTTTATCTGTCAATAAACATGTAAAATAATAACGAGCATTTACTCTATTCAGATTGACGTTTTAAGGTTAAATGTTTAATGTGACAACTCCTTAGCGACGAATTCGGGATTACTTATGCACTTAAAGTATAACTTTATTCTATTTTCACCCAACTGAATTGCCGAGGTCTTTATTTAGGAGAAGATAATGCAACTTTACGACCATTCATATCAAAAAGACAATTGTGGCTTTGGGCTTATTGCCCATCAGCATGGCGAAACAAGTCATAAGCTCGTAAAGACTGCCATTCAAGCCTTAGACCGAATGCAACATCGTGGGGGTATCGCTGCCGATGGTAAAACCGGTGACGGTTGCGGTTTATTAATGCAAAAACCTGACAGTTTTTTCCGCGCAGTTGCCGAAGAAAATAACTGGCCCTTAGGCCGAAAGTATGCGGTAGGCATGATTTTTCTTAATCCGGATCCTATTAAAGCAAGCGCGAGTAAAAAAATTCTAGAAGAAGAATTAACACGCGAAACCCTTACCTTAATTGGTTGGAGAATCGTCCCCACCGATACCAGCACCTTAGGTGAAATTGCCAAAGGTAATTTACCGGCTATAGAACAAGTTTTTGTTGATGCGCCATCAGGGTGGCGAAATCGAGATCTTGAACGCCGGTTATATATGGCGAGACGACGGGCAGAAAAACGCATCAATGATGAACGTTTTTATGTCGCCAGTTTGTCGTGCTTAGTCACCATTTACAAAGGGTTAATGATGCCGGTAGATTTACCCAATTTTTATTTGGATCTAGCCGATATTCGTATGCAAACTGCTATTTGCCTATTTCATCAGCGCTTCTCTACTAATACCTCGCCCGAGTGGCACTTGGCACAACCTTTTCGTTATTTAGCACACAACGGTGAAATTAATACTATTAAAGGTAACCGTCAATGGAGTCGCGCGCGCACCCACGGTTTTAGATCGCCCTTATTACCCGACTTACAAGATGCTGCGCCTTTTGTTAATGAAAGCGGCTCTGACTCTTCATCACTAGACAACATGCTTGAGTTATTTATGGCTGGCGGCATGGATCTTTACCGCGGTATGCGATTATTAATGCCACCCGCTTGGCAAAGCAACCCGTTAATGGATGATGATTTAAAAGCTTTTTATGAATTTAACTCTATGCATATGGAGCCTTGGGACGGACCCGCAGGTGTTGTGGTCACCAATGGCCGTCACGTCGCCTGTAATTTAGACCGTAATGGTTTACGACCTGCACGTTATGTTATTACTCGTGATGGTTTTATTACCTTAGCTTCTGAAGTCGGTATTTGGGATTACGGCGAAGATGAAGTCGTTGAAAAAGGCCGCGTAGGCCCAGGCGAAATGTTAGCCATTGATACCTATACAGGGAAAATCTTCAACTCTAATGCGATCGACAATGAGCTAAAAGTTCGCCATCCCTATCGTCAATGGTTAGACAATAACATTCGTCGCTTAGTCCCTTTTGATAAATTAGCAGCGAACTTGATTGGTCAACGGATATTTAGTGATCAAGAAATCGCTCAATATCATAAAATGTTCAACTACAGCTACGAAGAAATACATCAGGTCGTCAAAGCATTAGCTGATAACGGTCAAGAAGCTACCGGCTCGATGGGCGATGACACCCCAATGGCGGTATTATCAAGTCAATCGCGTTCACTTTATGATTATTTTCGCCAACAATTTGCTCAGGTCACTAATCCACCCATTGACCCTTTACGTGAACGCTATGTAATGTCGTTAGGCACTTGTATTGGCCGTGAGCATAATGTTTTTAATGAAACTACTGGCCATGCCGACCGAATTCTATTTGCGACACCAGTATTAATGTATACCGGCTTAAAACAATTACGCGAGCTAGACCCTGAGCATTATCGCTCAGACACCTTAACCTTAAACTATGATCAAGCCGAGGGCTTAGAAGCCGCTATCATTCGCTTGTGTGATGAAGCCGAAACATTAATCAGAGATAAAAACACCGTAATCTTAGTGTTATCAGATCGCCATATACATAAAGGTATGTTACCTATTCCTGCCGCAATGGCGGTAGGTGCAGTACAAAAACGTTTAGTTGATACGCAATTACGTTGTGATTCCAACATTATTGTCGAAACCGCTTCGGTGCGTGACTCACATCAGTTTGCCGTGCTGCTTGGCTTAGGGGCAACGGCGATTTATCCTTTCTTAGCTTATGAGACTATTGAACAACTCGTTGAACAAAAGCAACTTAAGCTCACAGCCCGCGAAGCCATCGTAAATTACCGTGAAGGCATTAATAAAGGCCTATTAAAGATATTATCCAAAATGGGTATTTCTACCATTGCCAGCTACCGTTGTGCCGGACTATTTGAAGTTATTGGCCTTAATACTAAGGTTATGGCACTGTGTTTCCCTGATTTACCTAGCCGTATTCAGGGCGCTGACTTTACCGACATTGAACAAGACAATATAAACCTAGCCCGCAAAGCCTTTATGCCACATCAAAAAATGAGTCATGGGGGTTTACTAAAATATGTCCACGGCGGCGAATACCATGCCTATAATCCTGATGTGGTGAGCACGCTACAAGCGGCGGTGCGCAGCGGCAACTATAATGATTATAGAATATTTGCTGACCACGTTAACAAGCGTCCACCCGCAGCATTACGTGATTTATTAGCCCTAAAAGACGATCAAACGGCCATAGATATCTCTAAAGTTGAAGCAGAGTCTGAACTGTTTAAACGCTTTGATAGTGCCGCTATGTCAATTGGTGCCTTAAGTCCTGAAGCACATGAAGCGCTAGCAATTGCGATGAATCGCCTAGGTGGCTTCTCAAACTCTGGCGAAGGCGGTGAAGACGAACGCCGCTACGGCACAGTCAAAAACTCGCGTATTAAGCAAATTGCCTCTGGGCGCTTTGGCGTTACACCACATTATCTGATGAATGCTGACGTGCTGCAAATCAAAGTGGCACAAGGTGCAAAACCGGGTGAAGGTGGGCAATTGCCCGGTGATAAAGTCACGCCTTTAATTGCAAAATTGCGTTTTTCAGTGCCTGGAGTCACCTTAATATCACCGCCTCCACATCACGATATTTATTCGATTGAAGATCTCGCACAACTGATTTTCGACTTAAAGCAAGTCAATCCCAAAGCGATTATTTCAGTAAAACTGGTTTCAGGTCCAGGTGTTGGCACTATCGCCTCAGGCGTTGCCAAAGCCTTTGCTGACTTTATTACTATTTCTGGTAATGACGGCGGCACAGGTGCCAGCCCACTAACCTCGGTTAAATATGCCGGTTGCCCGTGGGAGCTTGGCTTAGCTGAAGCGCACCAATCACTGGTCACAAACGGTTTACGCCACAAAGTACGTTTACAAGTTGATGGCGGTCTAAAAACTGGCTTGGATATTGTGAAAGCCGCTATTTTAGGTGCCGAAAGCTTTGGTTTTGGCACCGCACCTATGGTGACTTTAGGCTGTAAATTTCTGCGTATTTGTCATTTAAATAATTGTGCCACGGGTGTAGCAACACAAGATGAAGTGCTACGTGAACAATTCTTTAAGGGCTTACCTGATCAAGTGATGAATTATTTTAAATTTATTGCGCAAGATGTGCGTGAAATTTTAGCCAGTTTAGGCGTTGAAAGCTTAACTGCTATTATTGGTCGTACAGATTTATTTGTCCCCTTGGCCGGTATTACCGCCAAGCAACAAAAACTAGATTTACGTCCCATTATTGCGCCGGTTGTCGCTGGTGATGATACGACCTTATATCAAACGGCTAGCAATGAACCCTTTGACAAAGGCGTGTTAAATCAGCGTCTACTCGCGCTTACCTCACATGCTATTGCCCACAGTAGTGGCGGCGAATATCGTTTAACGATTCAAAACACCGATCGTTCTGTCGGTGCTTCATTATCGGGTGAAATTGCCTCTAAACATGGTGACCAAGGTATGGCAGCTGACCCGATTAAAATATTTTTCAGTGGCACTGCGGGTCAAAGCTTTGGTGTCTGGAATGCTGGCGGCCTAGAAATGACCCTAACAGGTGATGCCAACGACTATGTTGGTAAAGGTATGGCCGGTGGCAAATTAACCATCAAGCCGCCCAAAGGCGTGGAATATTTAAGTCATAAAACCATGATTATGGGCAATACTTGTTTATACGGAGCAACCGGCGGTACGCTATACGGTTGTGGCCGTGCAGGTGAGCGTTTTGCAGTGCGAAATTCCGGCTGTCATGCCGTTATTGAAGGTACAGGTGATCATGGCTGTGAATATATGACCGGCGGCATAGTGACCATTTTAGGTCAAGTTGGCGTTAATTTTGGTGCCGGTATGACTGGTGGCTTCGCTTATGTTTTAGATGAGCAAGACGACCTAGCCATACGCTTGAATAATGAATCCATTGAAATGCTAGCGATAGATGAGCTTAATATTCACCAAGAACATTTACGTGGCATTATTAACCAACACTTAGATGAAACCAGCAGCTTAAGAGCAGAAGATATTTTAACTAATTTTGCCACTTACCTGCCATTATTTAAGTTGATTAAGCCAAAGGCCGTTGATGTTAAAACCCTATTGGGACATCGTAGCCGTTCATCTGCAGAACTTCGTGTTCAAGCACAATAATGAATACACGAGTGGAGAAGCTATTTCATGAGTAAAAATATTTATCAATTTATCGATGTTAAACGCATCGAACCGCCTAAAAAAGCGATAGCACAGCGTAAAATAAATTTTGTAGAAATTTATCAACCCATGAGTAACGAGCAAAGTGCAGGCCAAGCAGATCGCTGCTTAGATTGCGGTAACCCTTATTGTGAATGGAAGTGTCCTGTGCACAATTATATCCCACAATGGTTAGAGTTAGTGACCGATGGCAAAATTATGGAGGCTGCAGACCTGTGTCATGAAACCAACAGTTTGCCTGAAATGTGTGGGCGTGTTTGCCCACAAGACAGACTTTGTGAATCAGCCTGTACGCTCAATGATGAATTTGGCGCTGTGACTATCGGTAATATTGAAAAATACATTACCGATACCGCTATAGCTCAAGGTTGGAAACCTGACTTATCTCAAGTCATTGCAACCGGTAAGCGTGTGGCCATTATTGGCGCTGGCCCTGCTGGCATAGCTTGTGCTGATGTCTTAACTAGAAACGGTGTTCAAGCGGTTGTTTTTGACAAACATGCGCAAATTGGCGGCTTACTCACTTTTGGTATTCCCGCCTTTAAATTAGAAAAAGAAGTTATTCAAACCCGCCGAGAAATTCTTGAAGGCATGGGCATTGAATTTCGTTTAAATATCAATGTCGGTGTCGATATCAGCTTTAGTGATATCAGTAATGAATTTGACGCGGTGTTTTTAGCCCTTGGCACCTACACTGACATGACAGGTGGTTTTGAACATGAAACCGCGCCAGGGGTATACAAGGCACTAGATTTTTTAACCGCAAACACACAAAAATTAATGAAACTTTCTCAAGAGGATGGCAACGTTAACGCCAAACCTTATGTTAACTTTTCAGCTAAAAAAGTACTTGTTCTTGGCGGTGGTGATACCGCGATGGATTGTGTCCGTAGTTCAATTCGCCAAGGCGCAAGCGAGGTAACTTGTGCCTATCGTCGTGACGAAGCTAATATGCCAGGCTCACCACGTGAAGTAAAAAATGCCAAAGAAGAAGGCGTAGATTTTCAGTTTAATATTCAACCAATCGATATTGCAACTGATGATAACGGCGATGCTTGCGGCGTTAAATTTATCAAAACACAACTTGGTGCGCCAGATGTTAAGGGTCGAAGAAACCCTGAAGTTATTGCCGACTCTGAGTTCATCATGCCTGCTGATGCCGTGGTTATTGCTTTTGGTTTTATGCCAAGCCCACCACAATGGATGAAAGATGCTGGTGTTGAACTTGATGCAAAAGGACGAGTCATTGCAACGGATAATAGCAGTTTTGCCTTGCAAACCACTAAAGAAAATATCTTTGCTGGTGGTGATATGGTGCTAGGCTCAGATCTTGTTGTAACCGCTATAGATCAAGGCCGAAAAGCCGCCATGGGCATGCTAGATTTTGTGTTAACCGCTCAAGAAAAAGAAGCATAGTATTGCCTGAAACAATCAGCCTAATATTTTGCTGACTTAACTAAGGTGAATCTGTTTGGCATAAATCACTTTTAAATATGGCCTCGCCGTATTGTAAAGTGAAATTTATCAGCAAGCACCTCGACGCATAATAACCATAGCGTCAAGCTTACGGCTTATCTTTTAAGGCAAATTTGAACGCTATAATTATGCTTAAATGGCTAACGCTTTTTTATTATCAAACGCAGAAGGCTAGCTACCGAGCTTTTTATTCTGCCATATTTATTGCGCAGAAAAATTATCACCCTTATTATTGACATAATTTATGCGCATATTAGCCATAACTAAGCTTAGTTATGGCTAATATGCGCTAACTGATTTATCGATAATTGATTACGACCATTGTCTTTTGCTTGATAGAGTTGTTCATCAGCAAGCGTGATCCAATCAGTAATTTTTTCAGAATATGTCGCATTAGCCGTCACCACGCCAATAGATATAGTGACACTGATAAACTCCCCAGTGTCATGTTCGAATCGATGCTGGGCTATTTCTTGACGTAATTCTTCAAGCTTGTCTAGCATAATGCCTTGCTCATCATGTTGCGCAACAATAATAAATTCTTCACCACCAAAGCGTGCCACAATATCACTGCGGCGAGGGAACTTATTATTCATGACTTCAGCAACATATTTTAAACAGCGATCACCCATTAAATGACCATATTCATCGTTAAGCTTTTTAAAGTGATCAAGATCTAACATAGCCAGCAACATAGTGGCATTATTTCGCGCCAGTATCGCTTGTAACTCACCAAATTTATTATTCAGATAACGACGATTATATAAACCGGTTAAACTATCTTTATTAACTAATTTTTTTAGGGCCCTATTCGCTTCATTTAATGCTTGGGTACGTGTTTCTACTTTATCTTCTAAAATAAATTGCTGCTTAAGTAAACGCTCTTTTGACTGCTGTAATTCCTCGTACAGGATTAAAAAATCAGTAGGCGCCGCATAAGGCATAGTTTTGTAACCGCTTTTACCTCCCCCCTGAGCAAGCTCTTTTAAAGCAAATGCTAATGGTCTACTCAAAGTGCGGGCAAATTGGTTTGCTAAAGCAACCACCAAAATAAAAATAACAAATAACGAGATAAAAATAGTCAAATATTGTTGCACTACTAAGGCTAAAATTTGCCTATGCCCAATTAAAACAAATATTTTCCAGCCATTATTAAGTACTGATTGACGGTGTAAATAACGTTGTTTATTGGCACCATAAGTGTCAATCGTCAGTAGTTGGTTTTTAGCATCCGCTTGATCCAAAGAAAAATTAAATTTCGACAATGTCGCCAGCGCTAAATTTGCATCAGCATAAATAATATTGTCATTTTCATCAGTTAATACCAGATCAATTTCGCGATCATTGCCAGCATAACGATTAACCTGCTCAAACAGATTAAGATTTAGTGAACCTTCAACAATACCGACAGGTTTAGTCTGCTTGTTAGCATTATCGTGAGCATAAATTGGCGCACTGATAGCAATGATAGGATCGGCACCAAAACCTCGACCCAAAAAAACTGAAGAAATATAAAGCGATTGCTGAAAAAAGGCTTGGGAAAAATACGAGCGGTCGGCAACACTAAAGCCACTTTTGGGCAGGTTTTCCATTAAAGCACGCGGTGAAGAAGTCGCTAAGTTGCCATCCTGATTGGCAATCAGCATAGTCAAAAAACCAGGGTACATTTTATGTACTTTAGTCAAGGCATCGTCATAATGATTGGGTTCAATAACCGATAACGTATTCGCTACTTGGGCAATGGCTTTCTGATGCTCATCAACATAACGTTCAATAATACGCCCCACATATTGACTGCTAATATCAAGCTTATCTTGAAATTGTTGATCTTGAATATTGGTTAAACTTCGACTTAAAAACAAACAAACGCCGACCACAAAAAAAGCCGACATGACCCATAAAATATACTGCAAGTATTGTTTGAGATTTTTCACTAGCGGTGGTTGTTGTGACTTTATCCAACCACTCAATTTATCATCAAAGACAAAAATCAAGATAACAGCTAAAGCAGTATAAAAAATGCCATTGATACTTTGTTTAAACAAAGAAAATATTAAATATTCTGACGCATTAGACGTAGTGAATTCAATTAACACTGCGGTCAGTGGCATACCAATAACCAACCAATACAAAAAATCTGCTGTCGGTAAATACCAACCACGACTACGCAAATAAGAAACAAAAAGCGCTTCGCAGCCAAAAGTTAAAAAACCAAGGGGATGACCCCAAATAATTAACAAAGGCGCGACACAAATCAAAGCACATAGTAGGGTCAATGCGGGGCGAAGATAGGCGGCGGCAATAATAAACGCAAGGTTACCAAGCACTAAAAAAATACTATAGGCGAGCTCTATTGGATAACTATTGAGCAAAGCGCCAGTTAAGCCTAAAGCTAAGGCTAAGAAGATCGGGCCGCTTTGACTAGATTTAGGCATAACAATGTCATCATCATTGTCAAGCTTTAGAGCAATTTCAATAGGCGCTATAGCCATATATAATGCACCATTCCAATGGTTATTAAATTACTATAATGTGAACTGTATAGTGACGAAAGCTGCGAAAGTGATTAAAAAGTGATTAAAAAAATCCCCTCCAAGCAAAATATTCTTTATCAACCATAGAATATTAGCAACTTCATACAAATATAAATATAACAGTTATTTATAATGCATTAAATACAAAAGCCCTGTCAATATCATTGCAGGGCTTTTGGTAAATTTTCTAACTTTTTATTAAGCTTAAACCATATCGTCAAACGGGTTCTTTGCGGGTAGTACTATTTTATTAGTAAAACCGCTGACACTAATATCTTCATCCGTAATAGTAAGATCATCATCCATTAACGTACCATCGCCAAAACGGTAAATAATTTGAAAATCCCCACTATCGGCTTGCGCTTGATATTTAACTCTTGCTTGTTCTACCACAGTGGCTTTATCACGGTAAGTTTGCATCGCAGCAGCGCCGTGGCGTTTTTCCATCATCGCTAAGGTTACCGCTGGAGAAAACAAGGTCGCTGTGGCGTTGTTGCCACCAAAACCTTTCGAGTTAATAAAGGCGACATCCATGTTTTGGCAATGCCAATGCTCAGTAGCAATATTCAAACGCTCGTTATAAACATCATCGGCCACTTTATCAATGGTGGTAATACCCGGCATAATATTGTGAGCAAATATGCCTAGCGCCATAGCTACCTGATCGCCACTGGCTGGGCCAATAGTATGGCCAACAAAGGCTTTAGGTGCTGCTATAGGCCAATTATTAATATCAAAACTCTTAGCAATACGATCATAAATTAACGATTCAGTAACACGGTTTTGCGGGGTACTCGAGCCATGCGCTAAAATAAAGCTACGTTGTTGAACTGACTCCGCGCCAATAATCGACTTAGCCAAGGAAACTGACTTTGCCATAGTAATATAATTACCGGGTCCTGGTGCTGTAATTGACTTTTTAATACCGTCGGCGTTAGTAAAAACATCCGCCACTGAACCCAAAACATGCATACCAAGCTCTAGCGCTAAGGCATCATCCACTAAAACAATAAACTGCGCGGCTTCACCTATGGTAAAACCACAGTTATTACCAAACGGGCGGCTAGTGCGACGATGATCAGCGACACCATTACCATCAATTTTTTTCAAACCTTCTTCATTGGCCAGTGCACTCATGTTGCCAAAACCTTCAACAACTTCAGGCGTAATAGCACAGTCATTACTACCGACAATTGCCAAGCGAATACGCCCTGCTTGAATATCTTGTACTGCCGCTTTTAAGTTATATAAAAAAGTGGCACAGGCGCCGGTAGAGGTAAAGGTTGTTCCGACACTGCCAGTAACATAAGCGTTGATAAAGTCAGTCGACATGGTGTTTAAACCAAGGGCTAAATTTTTTGTTGAAACACGCTCACCTTTTTGACGATTTTGCATCATGCCACCCAAGCCTTCAGCTTGGGTTTGACCAAATACCGAGGCGGAATATGTCCCTATTTCATCTGGGCAAATTTTATCAACAATTTCACTCCAACTATAACCCGTAGAATGAATAGCATCGGCGGCGCCAAAAATAGTCGCTTGTAAACCACGTGGCTGGTAACGGCTGTTATATAAACTGGCGGGTTTAAAACCTGTTGGAAATTGGCCCGCGGCTTTAATGGGGTTATCACGAGTTGAATCATGTTTGACTTCAATTTCACCGGCAATATCAACACGAACACGTTTATCTGCTAGTTCAGTAATTTGCCATGTACGCGGTAATGGCTTAGGTAAATCACGGGCACGGGTTTCAAAGCTAATACCCTTTTCGCCAGTGTCCATAGTCAATTTTTGCTGCCATGGCGTCGCATCAGGGTCAAAATGTTCATTTTCAATTTTGCGAATGAGTGTACCCGCTAAAATTTCTTCACCAAAACGTTTTTCAACCTCAGATTTATCAACTACCTTACCTTGGGCATCAAGCAAGTGTCCGTCTTGACTGGTCAGTAAATTCATTAATGTTGCTAAACCAACAAAAGTTTCTTGGCGAGCTTCAGCATTTAATTTATCAATAACAATGCGGCGAAAGCCCTGATGAAACGATGTTCTACCCGCGGCATTAATACCGCCCATGCCAACTATAATAGGTAACGCAGTCATGAAAAATCTCTTTAAATTCAAATATTAATATTTATGTTGCTCAGTGTAAGAGTTAGCGAAAATAAATAACATTCATTTATAGCCATAAAATATGTCAAAATAGCCAAACAAGTAGAATAAAGAGTGATGAGGTTAATGAAGACAAAATTTAAACGCCGTAAAGACAATACCATCAAGATTGCCTTGTTGCTTTATGATCAAATGCTAGCAACCAGCGTCAGCCTGCCGGTTGAAATGTTACGTGCGGGCGAAGCGGTGGCTTTGCAAGCAAACCGCCATGCACCGCGTTTGTCTATTCAAATGGTTGCTGAAAGCATTAAACCGATATCAACTCGCGCTTTGATTAAACTACTACCTGATATTGACATTGACCATGCTCAGCGGCCTGATTTTGCCTTTATTCCTAGTTTGTGGCGCAACCCCAGACCAACCATTGCTCAACAACCAAAAATGTTGCAGTGGTTAAGTGAGATCTGGGGCAAAGGATCAATTTTAATTGGCGGTGGTACCGGTGTTTGCTTAATGGCTGAGGCCGGTATTTTAGACTATCACCCAGCAACAACCCATTGGCACTATGTGGAGCAATTTAAACGTGATTATCCAAAAGTAGATTTGAAGCCAGATTTTTTTATCACCCAATCTGAACGCACCTATTGTGCGGCCAGTGTCAATGCCTTAGCTGATATTGTGGTGCATATTATTTTTCAGATTTACGGCCAAAATGCCGCACAACAAGTAGAGCGAAACTTTTCCCATGAAATTAGAAAGCCTTACGAAGAACAGCGTTATTTAGAAGGTGCGGTCGATCGCCACCCTGATGAATTAATCAGCCAAATTCAATTTTGGTTAAAAACTAACTTAAATACTGAGTTAAACTTAAATGATATCGCGCAGCAGTTCGGCATCAGTCAGCGCTCATTTACCCGCCGATTTAAATACGCCACCGGCATGAGTGCGACACAATATTGGCAGAAATTAAAAATACAAACCGCGAAGGAATTATTAGCAGCGAGTAATTTATCCATTCAAGAAGTGGCTTTTCAAGTCGGTTATCAAGACCAAGCAAACTTTACGCGCCTGTTTAAGCAAAGGCTAAATATAACGCCAAAAGCTTACCGGGCGATGGTGAGACGAAAATTATTTAGTAACGACTAAGCCGCTAAGGTAAGAACATTTTTTATTGTCCTATCTTAGTGTTTGAGTTTTAGTGCTTCAGTTCTAGGGCTTAAGTTTTAGTGCTTAAGCTTTCGCGTGTGAGTTGTAGTACTGGGCATATTAAAGTTTATGCGCAAAATTCACTATGCAACAAGCTAATCAGTTTCACCACTGAGGGGTTGGCGATACTGTAAAATATGGTTTGTGATTCGCGCCGTGTTTTAACTAAATTATCTTGACGTAATCTGGCTAAATGTTGCGATAAGCTTGATTGGCTCAAATCGACAAAATTATTGAGTTCATTCACCGACATTTCTTTTTCGCCCAAGTGACATAAAATCAACAGCCGATGTTGATTACTCATGGCTTTCAATAAGTCCGCAGCTTGCGAAGCATTATTACGCATTTCTTTTATATCAATTGCGGCTAACTCGGCCATTTATTACTCGCTATTCATTATCGCAAAAAAATCGTTTTATCGCGTAAAGTTATTTATAGTTGGATATTACATTAGATACTGCTAATATAAAAGTACATTACATTTTTCTAATATACCTTAATGTTATAAAGAATGTTATAACGTAGACGAGGAAGCATTTTGAACTACCAACGCGTATTAAATTTTGCCATTGCAAAGCCAAAAGTCATCTATAGCTTACTATTGCTGATCACACTATTGAGTGTGGCTATGCTACCCCAAATAGCCATTGATACTGATCCTGAAAATATGCTCAGCCAAGATGCACCGGCGCGGGTATTTCACAATCAAATAAAAACTGACTTTCTGATGCGCGATATGATTGTCGTTGGTTTAGTCAGTAAAAATACTATCTTTACACCTGAAATCTTAAGCGTTGTTGAGCAATTAACTAACCAAATTCTCCAACTTGATGGCGTAATTAAACAAGATTTACTATCGCTCAATGTTGTCGACAATATTCGCCAGTTAACTAACGAGCAAGGTGTTAACCAAGGTGTTTTATTTGAATACCTGATGAAACAAGCGCCAACGACACTTAAAGCAAGCCAAGACATTCAGCAAGCAGTGAAACGTTTACCTATGCTGAACAACACCTTAGTCTCTGGCGACAACAAAGCGGTCGCCATTTATGTGCCCATTATCGCCAAAGATCAAAGCTATATTATTGCTGAACAAATTCGTCACTTAGCCGCTAATATCAGCACTATTGAGCAAGATAATTTAGCCATTCACATCACAGGTTTGCCTGTGGCTGAAGACCAATTTGGCTACGAAATGTTTGTTCAGATGGGTGTCGCGGCGCCATTAGCGGGTTTAGCAATATTTTTATTACTGTGGTTTTTCTTTCGCAATTTTGCCTTGATCATTGCCCCTATGGTGGTGGCTATGGCAACAGTATTAATTATCATGGGCAGCTTAATTGGCTTAGGTTTTACCGTTCATATTATGTCTTCGATGATCGCGATATTTTTGATGCCGATAGCTGTGGTTGATTCGGTGCACATTTTATCAGAATTTGCCGATCGTTTTAAAGCTGGTGATGACGGGTCAAAAACCATTAAAAAAGTGATGGGGCATTTATATAAACCCATGCTATTTACCTCAATTACCTCTGCCGTTGGCTTTTATTCCTTGATGTTAACCCCTATTCCACCGGTAAAAGTTTTTGGCGCCTTTATCGGTACCGGCATTTTATTAGCCTTTGTGTTAACCATTACTTATATCCCCGCCTATATCGCCCGCATGAAGCCTGAAACCTTAGCCAAATTACAGCGCGCTATCGCACTGATGGAACAAAAAGGTAAATTAGCCACCAGCCTAGAGAAATTAGGCGCTTTTTCAATTAAACGTGGCAAACTTATTTTGATCGCTTTTATCGCTTTATTTGCGGTCAGCCTAGTCGGTGTTAACCGCATTATCATTAATGACAACCCAGTGAATTGGTTTAAAGCGGATCATGAAATTCGTATCGCTGATAAAGTCCTTAATCAACACTTTGCCGGAACCTATGATGCTTGGATAGTGTTTAGTAATAACCAGCCACCACCACAAACCGCCCTTAATAGCTTTAGGGAAATACTTGACGGTGCGAATGAGAGCGAAGCAAAAACCACTATTGCAGAGCGTTATAAACAGTGGTTAAAGCATAATAGCCATGAGAAAGTCAGTTTTTTCACGCAAGATTTATTAATACAGCTTGATGACTTTCGCTTTAGCGCAAGCGCGCTAGAGCAACCTTGGCTTGAACAACTTTATAAGGTCAGCGCGCAAGCGAACAATGCCCAAAAAATATTTACCGACCCTGAGATGCTTAATTGGCTCGCCACATTACAAAGCGCTATTGTCAATGCAGGCGATGTTGGCGATGTTGGCAAGGTTAATAGTTTGACTGATATCATTAGTACCGTTAACCGTGAATTAAACTCAGGTGACGATAAAGACTTTGCTATTCCTAGTAGCAGTAATGGTGTCGCACAAACCTTATTGCAATTTCAATCGTCTCATCGCCCACAAGATTTATCACACTTTGTTAGCCAAGATTATCAACGGACACTTTTATGGCTGCAAATGAGCAGTGGCGACAATCAGCATATGGCTAGCGTGGTGAGTTGGTTAGACGACTACATAGTTACCAATCCGCCCCCTATCGACGTTCAGCATCAATGGGCCGGTAAGTCATACCTCAATGTTGTTTGGCAAGACGCCATGGTTAGCGGCATGATCGATAGCCTACTGTCGTCATTTGTTGTGGTGTTTTTTATCATGGTGCTACTCTTTAGATCGATAAAATATGGCATATTAGCCATGCTGCCCCTGACCTTTACCATCACCATGATCTACGGATTAGTGGGCTGGTTTGGCAAAGCTTATGATATGCCTATCGCGGTGCTTTCAGCATTAACACTGGGCTTGTCTATTGATTTCGCCATTCATTTTCTTCAGCGTGTGCGCGAACTTGAAATTGAAAAGCAAAGCCTAAGTTTGGCATTACAAGCTATGTTTCAAGAACCTAGCCGTGCTATCGCCCGCAATGCCATTGTTATTGCTATTGGTTTTACGCCATTATTGTTATCGCCACTGATGCCCTATATCACGGTGGGCTTTTTCTTAGCCAGCATCATGATTTTATCCGCCTTAGTCACCTTAGTATTACTACCGGCCATACTGACACTATTAGCTCGGCGTAATAAGACTAAAACAACAAAAAATTTAGCACAATCATAAGGACACCCTAATGAGCATTAATCTAAGTAATCATCTAATAAAAGCAGCAAAAATTAGTGGCCAAGTTGCCTTGTCGTTTAGCTTACTTTTAGCAACTCACTTTACCTTACAGGCCTCAGAACTTGCGCCGCTAGGCAATGAAAGTGTTACGACAAAGCTAACAACAAAACCAGTGCGCGATATTATCGATCAAGCCAACCTTGCTTCATATTATGCCGGTGACGATGGCCGCGCTGAAGCACGGATGATTATTGTTGATGAAAACGGTAACCGCCAAATGCGCCAATTCACCATTTTACGCAAAGATGAAAAAGATCTGGGTGATCAAGATATGTTGGTATTTTTTTCCCAGCCAAGCAATGTCAAAGACACAGTGTTTCGCGTCGAAAAACAACTTGAATCTGATGACAATCGCTGGTTATTTTTACCGGCACTCGATCTCGTTAAGCGTATTTCTGCTGGCGACAAACGCACGTCTTTTGTTGGTTCACATTTTTATTATGAAGATGTTTCTGGCCGCAATCCTAAAGAAGACAACTTTACCTTAGTCAGCGAAGATAAAGACAGCTACCTGATTAACGCAGTAGCAAAAGATCGACAAAGTGTCGAATTTAGTCGCTATACAGTGAAAATTGATAAAGCTAATTTTTTACCGATTGAGACTATCTATTTCGACCAAAGCAATCAAGCAGCGCGAAAAATGACGGTACTGCAAGTCAAAAACATTGACGGTATCGCCACCGTGATGAAATCACGCATTACCAACCTAAGCAATAATAGTTATACCGAAATGCAATTTCGACATGTTAAATATAACCTCGGCTTACCTGACAATATTTTTAGTGAGCGCAGCATGCGCACGCCACCTAAAGCTTGGTTAGAATAATCGCTAAACTATTTACCTAAAACCATCATGCCTATGCCATTCGCACAGGTATTATGATTAGTCAGATTTTAGCCCGGAAAGTTAACCGCATAAATCTGACCCGCCGCTATTCATTGCCTCCTTAGAGGCAAATAATAAGGCGCTAAAGACAAAACGATTGATTTAAAGAAGGTGATGACCATTAATAATAGTTTATTAAGCAAAAGGTTTTTATTCAATACACTGCTACCTAGTCTGCTGATTTTAGCTAATACCTCCGCTATGGCTAATAATGAAAATATCACCAAGGCGCAGCAGACAGCTGACTCTAGTGATGAATGGGCAGATGCCTGGGTCGAAGCTCCACCTCCGTCACCATGGCAACTAACCGGTTTTGTTGAGGCCGGCTATGGGCAATTTTTACAAAATAATATTGTCGACAATAGCGCGTCACTGAGTGAGGTTAGCGCCAGAGTCAATCTCGATTATAGCCATGAACTTTTCGAGGCCAGTGGCAAACTTGACAGTTACTATGATGCCGTACTGGCCAAAACCATTTTTCACACCCGAGAACTGAGCATTAGTGCCAGCCCGTTTAGTTTTGTTGATATAAAAGTGGGCAGGCAAGTATTAACTTGGGGCACTGGCGACTATCTGTTTCTCAATGATTTATTTGCTAAAGATTGGCAGTCTTTTTTTTCTGGCCGAGCAGATGAATATTTAAAAGCGCCGTCGAACAGTGTTAGAAGTAACTGGTTTTTTAACCAAGTTAATTTCAGCTTAGTATGGACACCAGAATTCACCCCTGATAACTATATTACTGGCGAACGTTTCTCATTTTATTCGCCGCAAGCACAGCAAATAGTCGCGCCAGAACAAGGTTTTTCCGTCGATAAAACCCATAAAGCACAATGGTCTGCTCGCTTAAAGACCCGTATTAATGATGTTGAGTTTTCACTTTATGGTTATCAAGGCTTTTGGCCAACACCTGTGGGCAGTAAAATCTTAGTAGAAAACCTAGCGGGGAATAGCTCTTCAAGCCAAAATCAAAATCAAGCTTATTTTCCAAAGCTAAATTCATGGGGCGTTAGTGCCTTAGCGCCGTTTAAAGGCGGCATCGTCAACTTTGAATACGCGGCGTATAATAGCATTGAAGATCAGCACGGAGATAAGGATCTGATCGCCAATGGCCAACACAGATTATTAATAGGTTATGAGCGCGAGCTAGCGAAAAATTTCACCGCAGGCCTGCAATATTACCTAGAGCGCACTAAGCATTATCAAGCTTTAGTTGATAATAGCCTAGTGCCTGAGCAATTAGTGGCTGAAAATCGCCACTTATTAACCCTGCGTTTAAGCTATCGCGCGCAACGACAAACACTGCTTTATTCACTCTTTACTTTTTATTCGCCTAGCGATAAAGACGGTTATGTTAAACCTGCTGTTAATTATCAATATAATGACCAATGGTTATTAAGTGCTGGCGCTAATGTTTTTTTTGGCCAGCATAAGTATTCTTTTTTTGGCCAACATCAAGATAATAGCAATGCTTGGTTACGCGTGCGTTATCAGTATTAATACCAATCTCACTAATTATCTGATCATTTTTACTGGTTAAAATAACCCACTACTGCGTTATTTATTTAATAATTAGAACAACTCGTTATTAAAATAAATGCCTTATATTTGGCCATTTTTCCTGCGTATAAAGTAGACCACCTAATTAATGAAATTGGTATAACCTAGCAAAGCCGGTAATGTAAGCAGATGATATGACTAAAACACTCATCTGCTGGTCACTGGTTTACAGCAAAAGAAAGTAAGCCCAGCTCACCAACAAGAGTACCCAAGGTAAAGCCGATAGTGCTCTAGCGCTATTGGCTGAGCTTTCTGGTTTAATGCTTTCGGTGGCTATGGTCTCGGTTGATTCATTCGCTTTCGCTGCGACTGTTTTTTTACGTTGTTTATCGCGCTCGCGGCCCTTAACTTTTTGTTGCTTCTTATATTCACTGATGCCTTTTTCAATGCCCTGAGCAATCAATTTTGTTTGCTCTTTGGTTTGTGCTTTTTTTTGTGTGCCTTTAGCAACACGTAACGCTTCATTTTGAACTTCGTTGGAAACTTTTGTCGTCACTTGAGCTGTCAAAGTTAAACTCCCTAATTATTTTTAATCATTATCTAATGATTGTATAATGCCATTATTAACACAATACTTTAACCACAAAGCGTATTAGTTTATGGCTGCTGCGGTAAACTATCGGCAACTAATTTGATTAATACCTATAATATAGAGACAAGCATGAGCGATTCACTTAGCACCGCAAAAAACCAAATTACACAAATGTTATCAATGCAAGATGCGATGAATTCACGGGTTAGCGAAACCTGGCGAGATAACAATTATGAATGGTATCGTGCCATTTGGGTTGAATGTGCAGAAATGCTAGATCACCATGGTTGGAAATGGTGGAAACACCAAGAAATTGACATTGCACAAGTACAATTAGAACTGGTTGATATTTTTCATTTTGGCTTAAGTTTACGTTTAATGACTGGCGACTCAATTGAAGACATTAGCCAGACCTTAGCCACTGAATTAGGCCAAAACAGTGGCGAGCAAGATTTCAAAATTGCTTTAGAAGCCTTGGCATCGAAAGCCCTTAGTGATAAAGCCTTTGATGCCTTAGCATTGGCGGACTGCATGCGCTTAATGTCGATGGATTTAAACGAGCTATTTCGCCAATATGTGGGTAAAAACACCTTGAATTTCTTCCGTCAAGATCACGGTTATAAAGAAGGTAGCTATATTAAAATTTGGCCTGGTGGTGAAGATAACGAAGTGTTAGCAAACTTAGTTAATACCCTAGACGCCAGTGCGGTTGATTTCCAGCAACAACTTTATGTCGCATTAGAAGCTAAGTACCCAAAGTAGTACAAGTAACACAAGTAAATAAATTAAAATAAAGCATTGTAAATCAGCATCTTGCTTGTAGCCTTAACTGTAATTAATTTTATTAATTCACTACTCAGCATATAACACCATCTCTGGCTCATTTTTTGCTTTATCTAGCTAACTAAGATAAACGTCAAAAAATTGAACTGCCGGAGATGTATATGGAACTCATTCTATTTGCCATGATCAGCCTAATTGTTATTGTTGGTGTGCTTGTTAGCCGCTTAAACGATAATAGTTTCCCCTTTCCTTTCGATCGTAAAACTGCCCTGTTTACGCCCGCAGAAAAAAACTTTCAAAACCTGGTTGAGCAAGCCATGGGCTCAAGGTATCGCATTATTAATCGCGTTAAACTTGCCGATATTGTTAGCATTCGCAATGGCGTATCAAATCGAGCAGGCCAAACGGCAACAAATAATGCTAATAGCAAATATTTAGATTTTGTTATTTGTGAACGCGATAGCATGAAATTACTCGGCGTAATTGATTTAGTTGACACCCAAGGTAAAGGCTACAAAATTAAAAAAGACTGGTTTGTTAGCGGTACACTTGAAGCAGCAGCCATTCCACATGTTCGTATAAAAGTGAAAGCCAATTACACTATCGATGAAATTCGCAGCTGTATTAATAGCCGGATATTAGGTAATAATGCACCTACACAGGCACCCAAAGTGAAAGGTCGAATTATTCCTGCGCCTTTAGTGAAAGCTCGTCCAAAACCATCCGGTGTATTCACCTCTTCAGCCGCGCAAGCAATGTTGGCAAAAGATACGCCCGCTATGGCCAGACAGGTTTCTTCTGCTCAAGTTGCGGCATTACCTCACTAAGTTTATTTATTGCCTTGGTATCAGGTGCTAAATAAAAGCTAAAGCAGACATTGTTGTCTGCTTTTTTGTTGATAACTACCCACTCCACTTAAAGCGCTGATTTCAGCGTTAAGCGAAGCAATCAGCTTAAGGCGCAAGACTTGATCAGGGCTATGCTATTTTCAAATATTGTTAAAAGATTTTATGCGCAAGTCGCGCTATAATCCGCCCATAAACCTTGGCGAAATCTGTTCGCTAAAATTTTTACAGGATAAAAGTTAATGAAAGCAGGCATTATCGGCGCAATGGAGCCAGAAGTTGCAATTTTAAAAGCAAAGTTAGTCAATGGTCAAACATCCACGCATGCTGGATACACCTTTTATCAAGGGCAGTTAAATGGCTCTGACGTGGTTATTGTGCAGTCAGGTATTGGCAAAGTAGCGGCCGCCTTAGCAACCGCGATACTTATTGATAAATTTCAGCCCGATTACGTGGTTAATACCGGCTCTGCTGGTGGTTTTGACCAAGCACTTAAAGTGGGCGATATTGTTATCAGCTCAGAACTGCGTTACCACGATGTGGACGTGACCGCTTTCGGTTATGAAATAGGTCAATTACCGGCGAACCCGCCAGCCTATATTCCCCACCCTGAACTTGTTGCCGCGGCAAAAGTGGGTATAAGCTCACTTGATAATGTGCAAACTTTGGTTGGCTTAATCACCACAGGTGATACCTTTATGACTAAAGATGAAGACATTGCCAAAGCTAGAGCTAATTTCCCTACTATGGCGGCAGTGGAAATGGAAGGAGCCGCTATTGCGCATACCTGCCATCAGTTTAATATTCCTTTTGTGGTGATTCGCTCAATGTCTGATATTGCCGGCAAAGAGTCGCCAAGCTCATTTGAAGCTTACCTAGAAACCGCATCGATTAATTCTTCTAAGTTAGTCATTAGCATGTTAAATGCGTTAAAAGGTAAAACACTAAACTAATGGCAAACCTGAGTAATATACTAACCAGCTCAGAGCTGTATTCTGCCGCTATAACGCTATTATTGCTCATAGCGTTAAAAGCATTAATTAGTCAGTTTGTTACTCAGCAACCGTTAGCTTTTTTCAATTTTTACTGTCAGCGCCTAGCCGATAAAGTAAATCAACAAAATAGTAGTCCACGCCAACAAAAAATTTCAGGCTTAATCGCTATTTTAGTCACTTTAGTGCCATTAATGACGATTTTATCGCTATTTGAAATGTTTATTGAAGTGCCTTGGCTTTGGCAGGCGTTATTACTTTACTTTGCATTAGGCAGCTTGGGGTTAACTAAAACCTGCAAAGAGGTGGCACGAGAGTTAGTTGCCAATCATCATTACCAAGCAAAACAAAAAATAGCGCCCTATTTATTACGTGATACTAAGCAACTATCGCCGTTAGGCGTTAGTAAAGCCTGTATTGAAATGCAAGTGCTACGTAGCTCGCAATTACTGGTTTGCGTTGGCTTTTATTATTTGCTGTTCGGTCCATTGGCGGCATTAACTTTTCGTTTATTACTTGAAATGCATTATGCTTGGAATATAAAACTTGTTCGTTTTTCGCACTTTGGCGCGGCAGTAAATTATATTGTTACACTACTGCAATGGTTACCGTCACGCTTATTTTCCTTGCTGCTTTTACTTGGCACAGTTGGCCAAAACACCTTGTTGTATTGGCGTTTAATCCGGGGCAAGTTTTTTCAAACCAACAACGCCATATTATTGCATGTACTGGCCTTAAGTTTAGAGATAAAATTGAGCGGTGTCGCTATGTATAATGGTGATAAAGTCCGTAAAGCCAGTTTTAATGACCACGCAAGGCAACCGCAAGCCACTGACATTATTCATGCCAGCAAGCGGATAAATTACGCATTATACCTGTTTATTCTATTGCTGATGCTATTGGCCATCATTTCTTATTCTGTTGCTGGTCAGAGTAAGTAAGTGTTTAAATTTCAAGTCTAATACGCGTCATTCAAACTCAGATGACATGATAGCAATGGCTATAACAGCTTTTCGCCATGTTAAATGACGATTAAATGGCAATTAAAAGCCTTTGCTATCATCGCAATTTTGCTAAACTATCAAGCCTAAAACACAAGTAAGCTTAAAATACCTTACTTTAAGTAAAGACTATATTTTTACTAGATCATAGGAATTTATTATGAAATTTATTACCACAACATTAGCTGTTTTATTGAGCGCATTCTCGCTTTTTACTTTTGCTGAGCAAACCGCCACTATTTCACAGCAAGCATTGTTAACCTTAATGGCAACGCCTGCGAATAAAACCGTGATATTAGATGTACGTACGGCTGAAGAGTTTGCCGAAGGCCATATTGAAGGCGCGATCAATATCAGCCATAAGCAAATTAATGCAAATCTTAATAAAATTATCGCCTTGAAAGATCAAACTCTAGTGGTGCATTGTAAATCAGGCCGTCGTGCACTAAGTGCTGAAAATGACTTACGGGCTGCCGGTTTTAGTGATCTTCGCCATCTCGATGGCGATATGAATGCTTGGCAAGCTGCAGATTTACCTCTAGTAAAATAAACAAATAAGTACGTTAACAAATGTTAGAATTACTTTATTGGCTTGATCTTTTCGGCGTTATTGTTTTTGCCTTTTCAGGGGCATTAATGGCTGGGCGCTATCAACTTGACCCCTTTGGTGTGGTGGTGTTGTCCGCGGTTACCGCGATTGGCGGCGGCACCATTCGTGATGTCATTCTACAAACGCCAGTATTTTGGGTCGAAAATCCGGTTTATCTTTATGTTATTTTGGCTACTGCGCTACTGACTATTATTTTTATTCGTTGCCCAAAACGCATTCCCAAACGACTTTTATTGGTTTCAGACGCCTTTGGTTTAGCATTATTTGCTGTATTGGGCACAGAGAAAGCACTCAGTCTAGGCACATCAGTTCCTGTCGCCATTGTGATGGGCACAATGTCAGCCGTCGCTGGCGGAATGATACGCGATGTCTTGTGTAATGTCATTCCGATGATTTTAAGAAAAGAAATTTATGCTACCGCCGCTATCTTAGGGGGCACATTATATACCTTATTGCTATATGTTGACTTACCCCAGCATATCGCTATTATTGGCTCAATATTGGGCGCATTGTCGTTACGTTTAGCGGCAATTTATTGGCGCGTAACCTTACCGGCTTTTGATATAATTGAGCAAGAAGACAGCAAGAAATAGCGCTAATTATCGCTAGTGAACTAAGTTAACAACGAGCTTAGTTCACCTAAAAAATTTAAACTCAGCATTGCCCCCTAGACCTAAGTTAAAAATCAGCCTGTAGAATGCTATTAATCGGCTATGGGAAATAAATCTTGTCGCCTAATTTTTTCGCCTAACCCTTATATTCAATTTTATCCGCCTGTTAGCCGTTTAGGATCGAGTAATGCAATAAGCTCGGTTTCACTAATATCGGTTAGCTCTAGCGCAACATCTAATACGGTTCTTTTTTCTTCATACGCTTTTTTAGCTATTTCAGCGCTTTTGTCATAACCAATCAAATTTGTTAATGCCGTTGCCAGTATCGGGTTTCTGACCAAGTTTTGATTGATCATTGTATGGTTGACTTGCATGTCTTTGATCACTTTATCAGCAAGTGCACTACTGCTTGAACTCAATAGCTGAATACTTTGCAGTAAAGTATGGCTAATTAAAGGCAACATGGTGTTGAGTTGAAAATTGCCCGATTGTCCTGCCAAGGTAATGGTGGTGTCATTACCAATCACCTGAGTGCAAGCCATAAGTACCGCTTCAGGGATCACAGGGTTAACTTTGCCAGGCATAATACTGCTGCCTTTTTGTAGTTCGGGTAGCTGTAATTCATTTAAGCCATTTAACGGCCCACTGCTCAGCCAACGAATGTCATTACTGACTTTACTCAAACTAACCGCCGTAGTTTTGAGCATACCACTGACCTGCACTGCCGTGTCTTGAGCACTTATGGCTCGAAAATAATTATCCGCTGGGCTCAGTGTTAACCCCGTTCTTTCGCTTAATACCCGCGTTACAATCGCAGCAAACTCAGGATGTGTGTTAACACCTGTACCGATAGCCGTGCCACCAATAGCCAGTTTGCATAAGCTAGGTAAACTATTTTTAAGCTGTTCATTTGCATAACTAATTTGGCTGCTCCAGCCACTTATTTCCTGAGCGAAACTCAATGGCATAGCGTCCATTAAATGCGTTCTGCCAGTTTTAATCGTGTTGTGATGTTCACTTGCTTTTGCATCCAAGGTATCGCTCAAATGTTGTAGTGAGGGTAACAATTCATCAGAGATAAGCTTAGCTGCACTTAAGTGGATACATGACGGGATAACGTCATTAGAGCTTTGCCCCATGTTCACGTCATCGTTTGGGTGAAGATTAATTTTTTCCTGACTATGTCGCTTGACTAACGAGGCAATAACTTCATTAACGTTCATGTTAGTGCTGGTGCCCGAGCCAGTTTGAAATACATCAATGGGAAACTGATTAACGTGAAAGCCGTCAGCCACTTCTTTGGCAGCCAATTGAATAGCAGCAGATTTATCGGCATCAAGTAGCCCTAACTCTTGATTAGCTTGTGCACAGGCGCTTTTTATTGTCGCTAGTGCCCAAAGAAATGCCCGCGGCATTTTTAGCTCGCTAATGGTAAAATTAGTCAGGGCTTTGGCCGTTTCACTGCCATATAAGATATCGGTTATCTCGCAACTCTTAGAGGTTTTATTGTCGTCATTTTTTTGCATTTAGTTATCCTTTAATTACTTGAGAATAGTAGCTCGAGAATAGTAGCTTGAGAATTTTTTATCGACTGACTTTTTTTGCCCATGGATAATGGGCATATTACTGTGAGAATATATTTAATCTGACTACTTATTGAACATAAGTTTATTTTTAACCTCTGCTAGATACTCAACATCATTCAATTTGTCTTCGTTGTATTCTGGACATGCTTGTACCTGCTCAAAACTAAGATGACAGGTGACCGTTTTTTCTTCCCAATTTAACTTATCTAAATGCTTTGGAGAGATCAGTACTTTTTTGCCGCCAGGTAACCAATCACGGGTATCAACCACAATGTAAAGCAGAGACCAACTATCAGTGTCACAAATGAAGTCTTTGATATAGCCTTTTTTGCCATCTAAAGCATCTATACCGTAATGTGTAATCTCATTGGTTGAACGAAGATGATTGCTAGTTTTAGTATCTTCACTTTCGCTGCTATCTTTTGGCAATGTATTTGGATTAACCAAAGCCATTGGATACGCGTATTCACCCCATGCTCCAGGCCCCACCCAATAGTAGCCATAGGTATAATAATCAAAATAGCTCTTTTCAAATTCACGGGAAACTGTGTCGTGTTCATCGATTTGTGGACTGTTCTTAACCTTATCTTTTGTTATAGACACGTTAAGTTGCTGCTCTTTAATGTCGTATTCAAGCAATGATATAGGGCTTATCAGGGTTTTTTCACTTAAGGGTACCCAAGGCTGGATATCAACGACCATAAATCTTATGGTCCAGTGTCTATCATCAAAATACACATCGGTTACCTGCCCAACTTCACCATCTACTGCATGAATAGTACTTCCGTTTAGCGCTTCCAAATTGACTAACATCACTTTCTCCATCTTTGTTCGTTATATTTAACAGTTTATTTTCATCAAAACATCAGAATTTTCGCTCTCATACGCCGATAATAATTTAAGATGATTTCGTACAAGTTCCTTACGTTATATAACGTAATTACTCATTAAATTGATTAGAGTACATAATATAATTACAGTTAAAATTTTATTTATTTGAATATAAAGACAAAATAACCTATAAAAACTTAGAAATAAATTTAAACCTGACAAAATTAATAGTTAGTACACTAACAAAAAGAAATAATCAGCACAAACATTTAATGGCTGCTGATTGAGTTTTATGTGACAAGGTATGAGTTAAAAGTCATACCGGCAAGTTACTAGTATGCTCAGAGCAGTGTCATTTTCTTAACACGCCAGTGTGTTAGTGATGAATCACCAGGCTACTACAACGAGAATAGCTTTATTTACCTTGTTCAGTGACTCGCCTGATTATTGTTGATATATCGCGTAGCGTATAGCCACTAGGTATTGACGCGTAACCGTATTCGATTTTCACGTAATTCAACCAGAGAAAAACAATCATGGGGCAAAACATCGAGGGGATAGTAAACTAGCTTTAAATTGGAAATTTACCCTAAGTTTGCTGTGCATTGTGGACACTTAGACGCTTTAATATTGATAACCGAATAACAAAACTGGCAATTTTTCGTGGCCTTGCCTACTTGCTTCGACTCTGCGTCCTTTATACGATTAATGCCCTTAACTAAAATGAAGGCAAACCAAGACACTATAATAAAACTGAAGACACTATTAATAAACAAACCATAACTGAGCGTTACCGCACCGTCTTTACTGGCAAGTGCTAAGGTAAGATATGGACCACCCTGTACACCATTTTTTAGCACAAAGAACAAATCGGCCAGATCAACGCCGCTGGTAAATAAACCTATGGTTGGTGCAATAACATTAGCCACTAAACTACTGGTAATGGTAGCAAAAGCACCGCCTACGACAATACCAATAGCTATATCTAGCACATTGCCTTTCAAGGCAAATGCTTTATATTCCGCAAATATTTTCTTCATATTGTCTCAGTTTTAATGCTTAACTGTTGTTATATCAATAGTCATATCAATAGTTAACCGTTAGATATCTAATGAGGTTTTTTCTTTGGCATAGCAAAGTTCGCATAAATGGTGGTTGCTGTGCCCGCAATAAGAGATAACATAGCGACACCAAACATGGCATTATTTTTAGCTTCAAAAGCCAAAAGATATAAGCCTAATGCAACAAAGCACAAACCCACGGAAATAAAAGCTTTTGGGTGTAGCGTTATCAACCGAGATGATAGTGCATATTTTGCTGCTTTAGGTTTAGCATGAGCAGCTGTTTTTCGTTTATGTTTATTTGTCGGCATCACCAACTCCTTAGGTTAACACCCGCAAATGCGAGGTTTTAACAGTATAAATAAATTAAGTTCACACGAAAGAATCATTAGCAGTGACCTTATTGATATCACCACACAATACTCATCTGATGCTTGCTAGCAAAATAGTGCCATTAACGAGTGAAATATCGTGGTTTAAATATAAACGAAGCATGAGAAAAATTCGACTTTTTTATCCTTTTAAAGCACTTATAAGAGTAAATTACACCCGTCGGCAATAGCTGGTAAATTGTTGGCTATAAGGTTAGTCAGGTGAGGTATTTAGTCTGTACCTAAAATTCATCAGGATTTGAGATAGTCACTGACTATTTGAATCTAATGAGTGACCTAAGCAATGAATACACTACTAGTGTTTAACTTGATGACTCATGTTAATGCTCTTAGCCTAGGGCCAACATGACATTATTAACTATAAAAAGAAGAGTCTTGGGCTGGTAAGTAATCGAATAGGTGTCGACTGTGCGACACCTATTATTATGGGTTATCTATTATGCTTTTGTAGTCGCTCTTAGCATCCAAGCTGTTTTTTCATGTAAACGCATACGGTCAGAAACTAGCGAGGCCGTTGATTCATCATCAATACTTTGGGCAGTTTTTAAGACTTTACGACAAGTTTTAATCACTTGTTCGTGACCTTTAGTGAGTAATTCAACCATCTCAGCTGAGCTTGGCACTCCGTCTACTTCTTTAACCGAGCTGAGTTTTGCAAACTCTTTATAAGTACCAGGTGCTGGCACATCCAGTGTTCTAATACGTTCAGCAATATCATCGACAGCAATGGCCAATTCTGTGTAGTGCTCTTCAAACATTAAATGTAACTCACGAAATTGTAAGCCAGTGACATTCCAATGAAAGTTATGTGTTTGTAAATATAACGTGTAAGAATCTGCTAAAAGCTGCTTTAAACCATCTGAAATTTCTGTTCTATTTGCTTTATTTATACCAATATCTATATCTGTCATTTTATTTCCTCATGTTGAACATTGTGAAAATCGTACCTACGCCGACTAAACGGCGAAAGATAGCTAGCTATAATTGCGAAAAACGGCCACTAGCTAACTATTTAGCGCCCGCTTGAGTAAGTTACATCGTGCCATTGATAAGGTTTGGCTTAGCTTATTAACGAAATGTTTAACCGCCTTTTAAGCCACTAACAAATCAAAGCCATTTTTACAGTCCAAGTGGACAAAACCACCATAATGTATACCTAAATATTCAAATGTATCTGTAGGTGACATATTCTTTAACGCTAAAGCTACGGCTACGGCTGTAACCTCAATACGTAATTGCCCCGCAATGAGATCAATTAATTTCCCTGTATTGCCATCCCGTCTCGAACTCCCCCATTAGCCTAATAGTTTTATTCATGCTCAAACCTGCTTACAACCTTGTGGGTTAGTTAAAAACCAGCGCGGTAATTAATCGATTAAACAACTAAAAACCTATGTTAGCGACAATAACGATAACATAGGTTTTATTGCTTTATATAGCGCAGCAATCCTTTGTATTAAATGCAGACATCAATAACGACAAATTATTTCAAGACTCAGCGCTTATTTTTAGTCCTGTAATAACGGTATTAAAAATTTTGCTACTGAGTTTATTTTCAGTACAAAAAAAGGTATGGCAAGCGCTAAATATTAATCTACTACGCGTTTACTGGCGGTAGTTATCAAAAAAACGTCTGATTTTACTGGTTGACTGAGACTAGTAGAGGGCTGGATATTTCTCAACTAATTGTCGATGCCTGAGTTAAGTTTAGTTGTTTTTTCAACTTCGCAAAAAACAATAAAACCATTACAATGCGATCATTTAAAATCGTAATACAGGCTATTTAATTGAAACTCAGTAAAAGATTACAGCATATTGAGCAAATGGTAACAGCGGATTATACCCACATTTGGGATTGCTGCTGTGATCACGGTTTTTTAGGGGCAAGCTTATTGTCTCGACAAGCGGCCCAAAATATACATTTTGTTGATATAGTGCCTGAGCTAATAACAGTAATAGAAAGTAAGCTACAAGAGTTTTTCCAACATTCGATTTCAGCGTGGAAAACACATTGTCTTGATGTCGCCAAGTTACCCTTGCAAGAATATCCAGGCAAACACTTAGTCATCATTGCGGGTATTGGCGCTAACTTAATGAGCCAATTCATCAATGATATTCATCAAAAATATCCCGACATGAACATTGATTTTTTGCTCTGTCCCGTTAACCAACAATTTGCACTACGTGAAAAACTAATCGCGCTAAAGTTCAGTTTGAAAAACGAAGTGTTAGTTAAAGATAATTGCCGCTACTATGAAGTGATTTTGGTTTCATCAACCAGCGATACTCAAAAAGAAATCAGCCCTGTAGGGCATAACATTTGGCAATCAGCTACCGCTGAACAAGCAAGTGTCGTTAAACAGTATTTAGATAAAACACTCAAGCACTACAGGCGAGTTCAACAAGGAAGCACAGTAAATATTGGTCATATCATTAGTGCTTATAATAGCAAAACCTAACACCCCCTATTTTAGTGCTTTAACAGCTTGAGCACAGTAGAAAAAGCGAATAGTCATTTCTCCTGTACATCATAGCTGGCATAGTCGTTGAAATAAGCTTGTTTATATAAAAACCATTTACTCTGACCCTACATAGATATGGCCCTATAGATATCGCTGCTATAAATACAGCAAAAAACAAATGCCTAACACTTTCAAAACCACCCTTCCTTTGTCGCAGACCTGCTCCAACAGTCAGGTACATAAGGTTAAATCCCAAAAAATCAAAGCTGTTGAAAAGTTCAGATATGTGCTTTATTCTTTTAATACTGTCAATTACAATTTATAGTGTAGTGATTGTTCAAAGTTAATCGTACACATTTTGAAAAAATTAGTGGAAGACTTTAATGGCAAGTAAATTTACCAACACAGAAAATAATGCTGACAGGGCGCCAAATAGAAAAGATTTGTTGGCCTTTTTCCGAGGTACTTACTCCCCTTGGCTGATATTTTTATTAACTCTGTTGGTTACCTTTATCGCTTGGTCGATTACTAACAAATCTCATCAACGTCATACTCAAGATTTATTCTCCTTTGAGGTCGAACAAACACTTCAAGCGATCGAACAACGTATGCAAGGATATCAGCAAGTCCTGCGTGGTGGTATAGGATTATTTAAATCAAGTACTCATGTTACTCGTCAAGAATTTCATGATTATGTCACCAATTTAGAAGTTGATAAACATTGGCCTGGCATTCAAGGTATTGGTTATGCTGTTATGTTGAAGCCAAAAGAAAAAGACTTATTTGTCAATGCACTGAGGCTAGAAGGCTTTAATGAATTTAATGTTTTTCCAGCAGGTCTGCGTGAACAATACAGTAGCATTCTCTATCTTGAGCCATTCACAGCTAGAAATCAGCGCGCTTTTGGCTACGATATGTACTCAGAAAAGTCTCGTCATTTCGCCATGGACATTGCTCGCGACAGTGGTGTTGCCGCATTTTCCGCTAAGGTTAAGCTGGTTCAGGAAAGTGGCCATGACTTGCAGAATGGATTTCTCATGTATCTCCCTTTATATCGAAATGGAGCCGCCATTGACAACATAGCCCAGCGCCGAAAGGAGCTCATCGGCTATGTATACAGCCCATTTCGCATGGATAATCTGATTAAAGGCATTCTCTTAAGTGCTAGAAATCAACAAATAAATTTCTCAATATATGATGGAGATTCACAAGCGGTAGCAGATCTTCTTTACAGCCCCAAAATTAAGCCAGACCCTTTATCTAATGCTGATATAAAAGCATTTACACCGCGTTTTTCTGTTGTTAAAACCATTGAGTTTCCAGGCCGAAATTGGACCTTACACTTTCGTAGTACCGAGGTTTTTGAAAGCATAGTTAAAAACAACTTAGCGACATTAATCGGTTTTACTGGCACAACTTTATCGGTACTTTTACTCTTTATACTGCTAAATATTGCCCGTAGCAGTAAAAAAGCGCTCGAGGCAAGTGCAAAATTAAAAGTATTGATCAACCGATTAAAAGCAGGAGCTTCAGCTGGAATTGTCGGGATTTATGATTGGGATGTTAAAAATAACATTTTGCATTGGGACTCTGTCATGTACAGATTATATGATATAGACAAGTCAAATGTTGAAGATTTACAACAAGCATGGTTTTCCAGAATACATATAGACGACCAAAAGTATGTTGACGGTGAAATACAGGCGGCCCTTAGAAATGAGCGAAAATATTGCCTCGAATTTCGTGTTTTATGGCCAGACAACTCAGTTCATTATATTAAAGCGGTATCAAAAACCACTTTTGACCATACCGGAAGAGCGATTCGGATTGTTGGCGTAAATTATGACATTACTGAGCAAAAAAATCTGCAAATACATCTTGATAAGCAAGCCTCATATGATCAGTTGACGCAGCTCCCTAATCGTCGTTTGATCAATGATAGATTAAAGCAAGCGATAGCCTTTGCTGGTCGCAATGAAAAAAGTATGGCTCTTCTTTTTATTGATTTAGACGGTTTTAAAAAAATAAATGATATCTATGGGCATCATGTTGGTGATTGGTTGTTAATCGAAGTATCCAACCGTATTCAATCTTGTTTACGCGCTACCGACACCGTTGGACGTTTAGGTGGAGATGAGTTTGTAGTGATTCTCCCTGCTATTTATCAGTACGCAGAGGATGTAGCCAATAAAATACGAATAACTTTGGAAAATCATTTTGTCATGGATAATGATAAGGTGTTGAATATTTCCTCAAGTATTGGTGTGGCAATTTATCCTCAGCATGCAACAGAGCAAGCTATGTTGATGGAGTGCGCCGATAAGGCAATGTATGAAGCAAAGAAAAGAGGACGAAATAAAGTAATGATTTTTGGAAATTTTTAATTTTTAATTTTTACAGCTTGAAAAATCGAACAATTGAAAACCAAACGACAAATTTTTATTTGCTGTGCGACAAAATAATGCACACACCCAAGTGTGCCTGCGCTCAAAAATTTTTCACTGAGTTCATCTTCAGCGCAGAAAAAGGTCTGGCGAACGCCGCCTGAAATACCCTGTTCAATAAGAGTATCAATTAAACAAATGAGTTTTTTCTGGCCATATGCATTAAAATTTTTTTTTGCTGTCACTAGTACAATAATACGAATAGAGCAGCTAATAATTTTCAATTAACTAGTGAAGTTGAAGCTGAGGCTGAGGCTGATTTTTTAGTCGAAAATAACTCAATATTCTCACCTGCTTACGCTATTATTCTAATTTTTTTTGGTTCTATTATTGTTGATTTTTACTGTTAGTTTTACATTGGTTATTAACCCCTCTCTAACCTGATAGTCATAACCCACCTATGTTTTCGTCTTTTTTATGCTCAACTTTTTATGCTCAATTATCTCACCGTTAAAGCTGTATTTAATAGCTTGACCGTCCCTAAAATAATCTTGTGAAAAATAGATATACATCTAAACTAAAAATTAATACGCAAAAGTACTTTGTTTTTTTGTTTAGGGTACTTGGAGTTTTAGATGAAAGTTATATTTTTATTCTGTGGTTAAAGCGTATGACAGCTTGCTGAGAGTACAAAATGAGTGTCTTTTTTATTAGGGGGTAGTCATTCATAAAGTAGCAAAGCAAATTTAAAGTAAATTTAAAGTAAATTATTTACTGTTATTTTATAAATATACCAAAAGGAAACGTCATGGCTATTTCAAACTATGCTCCAGGGCAAGAGCTTTCGAGTATTGATTTTCAAAGTATGATTGGTGGGCCGTTGGGAGCGATCGTAGATGCCCAAGCTCAAGCGGCTCTTTCAACTGTTGATTTTATTAAAGCGGTTGGCTTTACACCAGATTCAGAAGATGCCACCACGGGTGAAGTCACACCTGGGACACCCGTCTATGTCAGCTTTAAATACCCTAAAATGGTGGCGCCTTATGAACCGGCTATTAATGGCAGAATTACAGCTATCGCGGTAACTAGCGGCGGCTCTGGCTATACAGCAGGTGCAGCAGTCACGATTACGGGCGCTGGCTCGGAAGCAACGGCAACCGCTACTGTTGATAGCGGCGGTGTGATCACTGCGATTAATGTTACCAATGCAGGAAGTGGCTATGATGGCACAACTTCTGTTACTGCTGCTGGTGGTAGCGGACTGGCCGTAACCGTTACCACAGAAGATAAAGCTGCCGTCCTTGCCGTGTTTAATGAGATGCAGTTGGAAGTACCTATTTTAACCATGCTACCGATTCCGTTTATTCGCGTTGAGGAAGGGGAAATTGATTTTCATGCAAAAATAACCTCCATGGAATATGCCAGTGTCGGTTCACAATTTAAAGCCTCGACGAGTTTTGGCTATAACTCTACTACCTCGGGTAGTGTGAGTGGTGGCACTGGAGGTATCACTTCACTGTTTGCCAAATCCAGTGCTAAAGCCAAATACAGCTCATCAGTTAACTTTAAAGTCAATGCCTCTTACCAGCGCACCAGCAGACAAGGAAACAAGGTTGATAAAACGTTTCAGCTGGGCATAAAAGTCAAAGTTGCTCAAGATGAGATCCCCGCTGGTATGGAAAAATTGTTAGGTATTTTAGAAGATGCAATCGTTGCTCAGCCAACTGGCAGCTAACGATTCATTTTAGGGAACCTGAGACACCCAAGGTTCCCTAATAAAACTAAGGGAACTATATGCCAACATTAAAAGATTATCTGGGCTCACTGCTCAGAGATCTCAACCATGCACGAGTTATCGCTGACGTAGAGACTGCTCACATCGCCAAGATGTATGCAGAAGATAATTTGTTAAAACATTTTTCGATTCCTCGAATGAAGATACAAGAAACAGAGTTAACCATACCTATTGCGATTGATGAGCTTGACAGCTCAGTTGAAAAAGACTACCAACCTATTGATAATAAATTATTTTATGCAAAAACATACGCAGAGATAAAAAATGTATTTAAAGTCTCTAGCTTTAATAGGGATATTTCAACCGCGTTAAGAAAGGCCATTTATTCACACATTGACGCGCTGGAAAAATCGATAAAAAGCGGTGCAGGCATAAAAGTATCTTTAGATGGTTTTAGTGAAACAGTATCTGACTTGGCACTCGAGACGATTATCAGCGATAAAAAAGGCCGTGTTTTTTTTGATGAAGTCCTTAAGTCTCATAATATTAATGATGATCAAGTCAAAGAGATGTTAGTAGCAAATTTGACAAAATATCTTCAAGCTGAAATCAAGCCAAGAGAAATGGCTGGGAAAATAGAAAATGCACAAGTCACAGTGGAGAGCGATAAGCTCAAAGATAAAAGGCCCGAAAGCCTACTCTATATCAAAATGAAGATCACCGAAGAGAGTATGGAGTGGCAGACGATGGAAGATGCGGATGGCAATATTGTTGCTAAACTGATGGTAGAGTAACGATGAAGCATTCCCTTATAGACACCTATGATAAACTATTAAAACAGAGTTTTTTGATTCCGGCACTGGTTACACAGGCCGCCAATAAAAATATAAGTTTTCTTGAAAATCTGAATTTATGGTTATTAAACACCGAAGAGGTCATGAGAAGGCATCATATTTCTAAGTGTTCTGAACTAGCTGGCTTACGCAGTAAAATTATCGCAGTTTCTTACGCTAAAGAAGCAAAAGTTTCTAAAAGAAAGCGGCTGTTGTCAGTGGCAACTTCCATCATTTATGACGCTCAAGCTACGGTCTTGAATATTCTAGAACCTATGGAAAATCAACTTGAAGAAGCGAGAGCGGCTATACGCCAACTTTTGGGTGTCGCTTATCAAACAGAGATGATAAATCCACATGTTGACTTTAACACCATAGTGCAGACTTTATGGGCTACGTTTTCAACTCATGAACAATTAAAAGGCGCGGTTGCAAGTATATTGGTGCTAGTAAATAAGTCAGATGCGTTGAGAATTTTAGCTGAAGAGATTGATATGTCTATATTAAAAAAATGAATGTAATTAAGTCAATAAAATCAGGGATAAAGTCAGCAACTTATAGTCAATCCTCCGGGTTATTTTTACTTGAGCACTTATGTTCACTTACTTTATAAATAGGACGCCGTAGCGAAAGTGACTTCGTTCAAGCGATACCGAGTAAAAGCAAAACCGCGTTTATTATGCCCGTACTGGTTCACTGAAGGTTTACCTAAATTTTTCTTTCTACACAGGAGTGGTACCTATGATGACAGATACATACAGATTCAATGCGAGAGCAATCGTTCAATCGGCTTACTTTATTGGACTGGCTCTAGCAATCAATGCTTGCACGTCAAAAGATGTTGGCAAGATTTTACCTCAAATAGCGCCGAAAGATCAGATGTTTACAACTTATGGAGGTAAGACGACAGTGTACCTGCCAACCACCTTCCGCGACGGCTCAAAAAGTTTTGCTCAAAGAAAGCAGAACTGGCATTTCAATTATTTTGGCAGCTGGGAGAAAAGCCTGCCTGATCCAAGTGCTTGGAGTATGTTTATACCGTTTGGACCACAACAAAAGCTTCAGCCAGGTGAGATAAAAATGGTCGTTAATGGCAAGCCAATGGTCTGTGGCAATAAGACAAACGATAAACTCCATCCCATGCACGACTACTACCTAACGCTGTCATCGAATCGGATAGTCATACGCAATGCAAAACTAACCGACTTCGGGTGCGAGAAGACATACCAGGACATCTGGAACTACCTCGATACAAACACCACTGGGATGCCCGCAGGGCAAAGCGTTCTGCACACCTATTGCACGGTGGAATATCTGGGTAATCTATCTAGAGCAGGTTTCACAGAAAAAGGCCCATACAAATGCCGCTTTATTCTGAAACACTACAAACAGGGAACACAAGACAAGGCCGATATCCAAGTTACTGTTTATACTGAGATGGACTCACAGTTCAGCAATATGGATGACACTCATCTAAACATCTACATGGCGGAGGTGGGCGTCAAACACATGTAGTACTTTCGACTCGTTGTGCCGTTTTTTAGGCGCTGTGGGGAATAATTAGGTCATCTCTGTGCTAGTTATTAATTTCGCTAATAAATGTTAGCAGGAAATCTTCTACAAACTGGCAGTATTCAATGCTCTGTTCTAAAGTATAAGTGAGGAAGGAGAATGATATTTTTACTCAGGTCGTGTGAGTTGGTGTTTATATCTAGGCAGTTCCTTTTGTAGGGTCTTGCATAAAACGTATCTCAAAACAGTTTTAACGTCTGACAAGATCGACTTTAGCTTATAGAAGATATTGGCCAAACAGGAGAAAACTGTCATGTACAAAACTATTACAGCAAAATATAAAGATAAAGATGCCCTTACAAATGTCGCTGATGAACTGGTGAATAAAGATATCCCTAGGGAGAATTTTTTTATCGATGAAAAAATTTCACAGATCAAGGTAATGATGCCAGAGAGTGCAAAACAGGAAATAATGGATATTCTCAATCGTCATGGACCTACTGAGGTTCACTAGGCGCGTAACAGTTTAAAGCTGTCACGCAGTATAGCGACTAACAGCAGATACAGAGCTAAGGAATTGGCATAGTAATCTGCGATGGAATAGCTCAATGAGAAACTTTAAAACAGGCGAATAGCCTGTTTTTTTGGTTTATGTAGAAAAAATTCATTAATAAGTAAGCTAGGTGGGAATAATGAGGACAGCCAACCTAAAGTTATCACCTCATTGCCAGCGTATGCATTCCCAATAATAATTACATTTTCCTTGTATTGCCAAGGCCCACTGTAGCAAAAAGTATAGCTGGCTATAGTCTGATCACAGTGCAAAAGCCAACTGTATTTTTCCCTTTGAAATGCTATGTGCTAAAACTGGTAACCCACTTGAAAGAACGCACCCTAGCTGTTGTCGAAGTCTGCATTAGTCGCATGAAGTGAAATGCCAAGGGTGGTGCCTGATTTATTTATGCCATTCATAAAGTAGGTGTAACTTACGCCTGCGCCATAAGTGTCACTATTATGTGCGTAATACTCTACACCCTGTGTAGTCGAGGTGTAGCTCGCGTAAGACTCATTACCTACTATGCTGACATAAACGCCCAAACCATGTTTATTAGCGTTAGCACCCAATAAGTCAGTTTTGATCCAACCAGCACCAAAACCACAAATAGTGCCATTATTAGTGCTGTGTTCAACGCAACCTAACGAGATGTATTTTAGATCATTTTCAGATAAAAATGACAGATTGGTGCCAATGCCACTATACATAGCGCCTACACCTAGCCCGATGGAATAAGCCTTATCTTGCTTGGTTTCTGCGGCGAAGCAATTAAGAGATATGAGTGGTAGAAGTAAAACTAATTTTTTCAAAGTATGTCCTTATATTTTTTGATCATAATAACAAATGCCAAAAGTGGCATTGTTACTAACGCTTTGCTAAGCGGAAAATAAGACTTAGCTATAGTCTTCGAAAATCGATGGCTAAGCATCATTTTCCGTTTAGGTAACTTATCGGTTTTTTAAAAAAACCAACTCTTTGGATTTTCTACAGCGACTTCTGCATCAAGCGCTTTAATGCCTTTAACTGAGCGGATAATTAACCAAACCACCCAAAATAAAATCACAAAATAGCCGATTAATATTAAGGATAAAATTGAGCCTAGAAAAATATATAGAGCACCTATCCAGAATGTTCGAATCTGGAATTGATAATGTGTTTTTAGCCATGCCGGTGCATCATCTTTATTGATGTACGCCATCACCACACCAACAATTCCGGTAATGCCGAATAATAATCCTGCCATATAAAGTATGTAAACTAATTTGGCTGTTCCCTTAGTCGTAGATCTTTTTTCCACTGCTACTTCACTCATCTATTTTTTCCTTTGGTTGGGATGAATATTATCATTGATAATACTAATACTTACTGAAAGCTTAACACCTTGCCGAGTGTTTAAGCCTCATCATTGTAGTCAGCTTGTTGATATAAAAAACATTAACGCTTACCCTATAGATAGAAATAGTAGCGGGTGATTTCGATACCCTGATATGCATTTTTTTACTTTCATAAAAATACGCAATTATAGCAATAGCTCCATTAGCAAATTACGCCATATTCCAAGAATACTTTCTGTCTGTTGTTGTGTTAATAGTTCAATTACTGAACATTCATCCATGACATTTACAACATTAATTAAAGGACTAACAACTGAATAAGATGAAATTTCCCTCTTATTCTCAAAAAGAGATCCTCTTATTTATTTAATATATTTACACCAAACCTTTGCAGCGATGACCATTGCTAACTTACAGCGAAAACTGCAGCTTTCGTTTTAAACAAAGTAATGAAAAATCCCTCTTCCCAACTTAAAAAAACACTACAACACTTTGTAATAACAGCAATACCTTGGTTAATTTTACGCCACCCAGTTAACACAGCACACACTTATCAGGCCTATTAATTTACTTATATACAGGTACGGCTAATGAGTGCATTTTGTTGCTTAATTTCACTAGCATTGTTGTCGGTTACTGCGATCGCCAAATTTATTTTAGCTGTAGTGCATTGCTCAGATAGTGCTTTATTCATGAGATAAGTTTGATCTTTTTGTTGCTGAGTTAGCCCTTCTGCGCCGCTGTATTGATCTCTGTCTTCAGGGTTTCTATCTTTTTGGTACGGGGGTGGTTGAGTTGCGCCGCATGCTGTTAAGAAAACGAGCAGCGATAATGGCATTAATTTATTGAACATTGTTTAACACTCCCTGCGCAAATAGCGCTGTATCCTTGTGCTTAACGCACTCTATTATGGATAAGTTTTAGTAAACTCAGCACCATATTGCTTATTTAGCTAATGTTAATATCTCATAGTATCAGTTATTTAGAAACCGTTAATAGACACATTTTTAGCAACAATGATATATCAACGAAATCTTTGGGCGAACCGTTATTTTCAACTCAAACTAAGTTAACTCGAGCTAAGCTATATTAACTCAACTTAGGTTAACTCAAGCTAGATTAACTCAAATCAAATCATTAAGCCTCAATACCCCAGCCATCGTTAAAGCCTTCAAATTTTGTTGCTAGCAGCTCAAACTCAGCTTCTTGCGCGACAATAGCATCATAACTTGGTGTCATGTTTACTGTGCAGTTTAAATCCCACACATTGGGTAACTCGTCGGGTTCTAGCGTTACCACCATGTCTGGCGCTTTTTCAGCTAAATGCTCGACCATAGCTTGCGCTTGTATTTCTTTTTCAAATAAGTGGAAAAATACTACTGGGTGCATTTCATTTAAGTTAATGCCCGCAGCTTGCATTTCAGTTAATACTTGGCCTGTTTCATCGTCGGGGAAGGTCATATCAGATACAATTTATTAAAAACAATGCCTTATTATATACCCAAACCCATTCAAGATGCTCGTTTGGCTGATAATTAAAAGCTATTGAGGCAAGACAATTATTTTTAGCGCTGGTTATATAGCCGTTGTGCTATCAAAATAATTAACGCCACTTAAATAGCCTTTTAAGCGACGGGTGAGATGATAATTAACACTAATTGAGCGTATTCACTAGCGTGCAAATATTTTGCTGACAAGCGAGTTGGCTTTGCGGATTTACCGTTGGGCAAGTGTCCATAGTAATACGCTGCGTGGTTATTTTTTTAAGTTGTGATGCTCCTATAAGATTACTGGCTAACTTGCAGTCGATATTTTTGAATTTAACGGTAACGACTTGGCACTGTGCTAACGTGATGCAAGTTAAGTTGTTGATCAATGTTTTTTCAAATTTATTCATAATGTTAGCGTCAGTTTCTGGTTTAGCAACATCGGTCATACTTTGACGTAAAAGCGGTTTTTTTTGCTGTAGCTGAGTCTGTTGCGCCAATGGGTACTTAGGTGGCATGGTCGCTTTTTCATTTTCCGACAGAAAATAGCCCAAGCCGAGTAGAATGACCATGGAACAGGTCAGGGTAAATAATGTAATAACTAGCCACTTAATCGTCATGTAAGCTGCTCCTTTAAGTTAACAATTTGGCTTATATTTTTGCCACGAGGATAATCGCGCAACATGCTATCAACCGCTTTACTAATTTTTTCCTGCATTTCGCGGCTATTATCTTGAGGTTTAAAACCTAACGGATAGATACTGCGCCAGACCGAACGTTGATTTATTGGGTCGATAATATCGATAATCAAACTACCGGGGTCTAGCTTTTTTTCTAACTCTAAGCGCGTGTTTTTGCCTGCTCTTAAACAATAACCACAATATTTCACCTGCTGATCATATTTTTTAAGTTCGGCAAAATTGTTATCAAGCACATGATACGCAATAAGTATATCGGCCTTGGTAAAGATTTGATAACGAAAGCCATTTTCGTTAAAGCCCTGCTCAATAGCCAGTTCAATGGTGTTGCGGATAGTGTCGTTGAGGTTTTGTAAATCACCAAAGGCGGAGTTACGACCATAAGTGCTATAGCTTTCAACGGCCGAAAAATCAAAGCCATCACGAAATGACGTGGTAGCACTGTTCATAGATGAACAAGCAACAAGGTTGATTATTAACGCCAAGCAGCTAAGTAATCTAATATTTGTCATGTTAGCTTCAAACAATAAATAATCCCCTAGGTTACCAAGCTAGTTGTAAATTACAACTTTTCCTATGATATCGCTCCCCTTTCACATCGACATACATTGAGATCTTAATCTCGTAACACCCTGTTATTAAAGGGATGTAAGTACTTGCTGTCGATAAAAAGACCAGTAACAGCTACTGACTTCTTAACAACAGGCTAATTTTATAAGGTTTACTTAACCGTAACCTTAGCAAATTTACGTTTACCGACTTGGTATATTGCCGTTGAGCCAAGGCTGATCATCAGCTTATTGTCGACAACTTTCTCGCCTTCAATTTTCGCCGCACCTTGCTTTATCATGCGCATAGCTTCAGAGGTACTGGCGACTAAACCGGCTTCTTTTAACAAGTTAGTAATGGCAATCTCACCATTTTGGGCCATCACGTCTATGTCTGATATGTCGTCAGGCACAGCACCTTTTTGAAAGCGGTTAATAAATTCTTGATGAGCCGCTTCAGCTGCTGCCTTGTCATGAAAACGCTCAATTAGCTCTTTAGCTAAGTCAATTTTCACATCACGAGGATTAGAGCCTGCGGCAATATTTTCTTTATAACCATTAATCACATCAATCGGTTTAAAGCTAAGTAGCTCATAGTAACGCCACATTAAATCATCAGAAATCGACATGATTTTACCAAACATATCATTCGGTGCGTCAGTAATACCAATATAATTATTTAATGACTTAGACATTTTTTGCACACCGTCTAAACCTTCAAGTAACGGCATCATAAGCACAGTTTGTGGACGTTGCCCTTCTGCCTTTTGCAGTTCACGGCCCATTAATAAATTAAATTTCTGGTCGGTACCACCTAATTCAACATCAGCCTCTAAAGCAACTGAGTCCCAACCTTGCACTAAAGGATACATAAACTCATGAATGGCAATGGCTTGGCCGCCGTTATAACGTTTTTTAAAATCGTCGCGTTCCATCATACGCGCAACGGTTTGGCGTGAAGCTAGCTTTAACATACCTGCCGCGCCAAGTTTTTCCATCCACGTTGAGTTAAAGGCAACCGTGGTTTTCGCTGGGTCTAGAATTTTAAACACTTGTTCTTTATACGTTTCAGCGTTTGCTAAAACATCTTCTTTCGTTAACGCCTTGCGTGTAACATTTTTACCGGTTGGATCACCAATCATGCCAGTAAAGTCACCAATTAAGAAAATAACCTCATGACCTAACTGCTGAAACTGCCGTAACTTATTTATCAATACGGTATGACCCAAATGTAAATCTGGTGCTGTTGGATCAAAACCAGCCTTAATTTTTAACGGTTTTCCTAGTTTTAACTTGGCCAACAATTCATCTTCTAGCAGAATTTCTTCTGCACCGCGTTTTATTTCTGCAAACGCTTGGCTTACATCTGACATTACTAGGCTCCACAGGGGTGTATATACACTTTCCACTTCAAGGTGCGGGTATATAACAAATAAATTAATTAATTGTCGAATTCTACTGTAATTTTAACCGTGGTGAAAACCCTATCATTGTTTAGCACGATATTATTTTGTTATAATAAAAAACAGTTGTCGCATTAAAACTCAATTTATAGGCCTTATCTTTTTGAAAAATATAAAAAATTTATATTTTGCCCTGCCCAAACAGCATCAAATAATTATTACTGCATGTGCTGTTGTAGTGTTATTTTTATTAATAATGCCGTTAAAGAGCAGTGATCAAGCAACGTTGAGTAACGATGTCGAATTTAAAGTGGGCCAGCGCTATCAAGTCGCTATACCCGAGCAGACAGGTTATGTTGATCCGCCCGTTAGTATTCAATTACCCGTTCAACCCATCGACGCGTTACAAATTACACAAGAGCCTATCAGGGATCTGCCGAGTAATATTGAAGAAGACGCGGCACAATTGCAGTGGCAATCGGTTAAGGTAAAAAATGGCGACTCGCTAGCAAAAATATTTAAACGCAATAGCTTAGATGCTACCACCACTTACAAAGTGATCACCGCCGAAGGTGAAGGTAGTAAATTGCTGAAAAAACTCAGTGTTGACGACATCATGCGCATAGGTAAAGATGTTGAAGGTAACTTAGTCTCACTTGAGTATCCGTTATCAAAAAATGAGACCTTATTCGTTAATTTACAAAATCAGCAATATCACGCTTATAAAGAGAGCAAAAGTGTTGAGATACGTGAAGCTATTGCCCATGGCGTGATTAAAGCAAATTTTTGGCTTGCTGCTGCCTCTGCAGGTCTAAATGATGGGCAGATTATCAACTTAGCAAATATTTTCGGCTGGGATATTGATTTTGCTTTAGATATTCGTGAAGGCGATAGCTTTAATGTTGTCTATGAAAACCAATATGTTGAAGGTGAGTTTATTGGCACTGGCAACATAGTCGCGGCAGAATTTATTAATCAAGGTGAGACTTTTCAAGCCATTCGCTACACTAACGGTGTGTATTACTCTGCAGCAGGCAGAAGTATGCGCAAAGCGTTTTTGCGGGCGCCGGTAAGCTTTAAATATATTAGTTCTAATTTTAAACTCAAACGTTTCCATCCAGTACAAAAGCGTTGGAAAGCTCACCGTGGAACCGACTATGCGGCTAAAACAGGTACACCGGTTGTTGCCGCAGGTGATGGTAAAGTCGTACAAGCGGGTTACGACAAGTATAATGGCCACCACGTATTTCTACAGCATGGCAACGGCATTGAAACCAAATATATTCACTTTTCAAAACGGGCCGTTAAGAAAGGCGAGCGAGTCAAACAAGGACAGGTCATTGGTTATGTGGGCTCTACCGGCTTAGCAGCAGGACCACATTTACATTATGAATTTTTACTTAATGGTGTACATCGCAATCCTAGAACGGTGAAGCTGCCAGACGCTGAACCTATTAGCAGTAAATATCGACAAGCATTTGACGTGATAGCAAAACAGCGACTAGCAGAGCTGATGGGTTCACGACGTATAATGCTCAGTATGCAGTCAAGCGCGGAATAATATGAGCAACAAAATGCGATATATTGGTCTAATGTCAGGCACTAGCGCCGATGGCATTGATCTCGCGCTAGTCGAATTTGATGGTGATCAAACAGAACAAGCCAATGGCGCAAGTTTACTTGCAAGCTATTATCAGGCTTACGATAACAACACTCAACAGAAAATCATGAGCTTATATAACACTAGCACTAATGAAATTGATCGCGCTGGTAGCCTTAATATCGAGTTAGCTCAGCAATTTTCTCAAGCCATTATAAAATTTTTACAGCAAGAAAAACTGTCTTCAGCAGATATCACCGCCATAGGTTGTCATGGGCAAACCATTCGACACCGTCCGGTGAAAAACACACAGATAACGACACCTTTTACCCTGCAAATAGGCTGTTTACAAACCTTAGCATTATTGACCGGCATTCGTGTGGTTGGTGATTTTAGAACCAAAGATATTGCTCTAGGTGGTCAGGGAGCGCCATTAGTACCTGCTTTTCACCAAGCTATTTTTGGCTCAACTGAAAAAGACGTTTTTGTGGTCAATATTGGTGGTATTGCTAATATTACCTTTCTGCCAAAAAATGCCCCCCATAAAACCACGGGTTTTGATACCGGTCCAGGCAATGCCCTAATGGATTATTGGTTTGAACTGCACCAGTCAGGACGCTATGACGCTAAAGGCCAGTGGGCCAATTCAGGTCAAGTCTGCCATATATTACTGCAAGCTATGTTAAGTGAACCCTACTTCTCGCAAGCTGCCCCTAAAAGTACTGGACGAGAGTATTTTAATGCCCAATGGTTAGCAAAATTTACCGACCAAAGCCGATTAAAACCTGCCGATATTCAAGCAACATTAACCGCATTAACCGCCGAAACGATCGCACAAGAAATCAACCAACTAAGTACGACGTCTGACGTATACATTTGTGGTGGTGGCATTGAAAATAACTACTTAGTTTCATTATTAAATCAAAAACTTAACAACCATTCAGTCGTAAATACTCAAACCAAAAATATTAACAGTGATTCATTAGAGGCCATGGCATTTGCTTGGCTAGCCTTGGCATTTGATAAAAATATTTTTGGTAACATTCCCGCGGTAACAGGGGCTAACAAGCCGGCTGTTTTAGGTATCAGTGTTAAGCCTTAAAAATAACTAGATATGAATATTTTTCTCTTTATAATAACTCGTACCTGTCGAAAAAAAGAACATTAACTGAAGAATATTTGAACTATTTTGGTGGCAGATATTCTAATTAAATTGAGCGTTTGCTTAATCGAATGCACAGTTCGATGTTTGACAACAGACGAGGAGAAAACACAGTGGAATTTACAGACATACATATTGGTATGAAATGCGGTAGTAAAAAAGGTAGCGGCACAGTGACTTGGATTGATGGATCAACCCGTACTATTTATATGGCAAATACCAATGACAACAACAGTTTTGCCGTTGGCTTTGAAGAGATTATTGAAGATCCTCAAGCCCACAACAAAGAAGACATCTACTACTAAATTTTTTACTTTACTTACCGAATGATAAACCTAATGATAAATTAGCTCCTGTGGGAGCTTTTTTTTGCCTGTGTTACATTGCTAACCCACTGTGCTGCTATAGTTTATTGCTACCCTATATCGTTATACAGTGATCCATAAACTAAATTTTTCGTATAACTATTATATAAAACCTAATATATAAAACTCATATGTCTAAGTGGGAAATAACTTATTTAGATAAGCGTTAACTCAAGGAACAATGATGAATATTCTTATTACCGGAGGTAGCGGCCTGATAGGTCGAGCACTGATTCAGCACCTGAATGCCGAACGCATTATTGTTTTAACCCGTAATCCTGCAAAAACCGCTAACATACTGCCTGATCATCTTGAATTTATCAGTACACTTGACGAAATTGACTTTAATGAACTTGATGTGGTTATTAATTTAGCCGGTGAAGCCATTGTTGACAAAAGATGGTCAAAGGCACAAAAAAATACTATTTGCCAAAGTCGCTGGAAAATAACCCAAAACCTAGTTGAAAAAATACAAGCAGCAACTAATCCACCACATAGTTTAATTTCCGGCAGTGCTATCGGCTTTTATGGCCGCCAAGGCGCATTAGCGATAGATGAGAGCTACCAAGAGATACATGATGAGTTTAGTCACAAGGTTTGCCAAAAGTGGGAAGCAATAGCCCAAACTGCCGAGTCAGATAAAACCCGCGTTTGCATTATAAGAACCGGTATTGTCTTGGCTGAAAACGGTGGTGCATTGCAAAAAATGTTACTGCCATTCAAATTTGGCCTTGGTGGACCTATTGCTAGCGGTGAGCAATTTATGTCATGGATACATATTGATGACATGGTTGCTATTTTGTTAGCGACAGTCTACCAAACTTCACTCACGGGTATTATTAATGCTACAGCGCCTATGCCAGTAAGTAATCAAGAGTTTTCAGAAACCTTAAGTGCTGTACTCAAGCGCCCGTGTCTGTTCAGAGTTCCAGCTTTTGTATTACGTGCATTAATGGGTGAGTCAGCAGATTTAGTCTTATATGGCCAAAACGTTTTACCGAGCAAGCTACTCAATAATAACTTTAAATTTCAATACCCTTCATTAGAGGTAGCACTAAAACAGCTCTTAGTTAAGCCATAAAGTGACCTAAACTGGATTGTAGATTAAAAGCAAATTTTCCCACACAGTAAGTGCCTTGATATTGTCGCCAGTGATATTATTGTCGCCAGTGATATTTTTTCTAAAAACATTGTCGCTGGTAATATTTTCACTGAAAACACTTTCGCTAGTGAGGTTTTTACTCGTGAGAATGTTGACAGTAATACCTTAGCTACAAGTACTTAGTCACTATTGCGTATAGCGTTATTTAAGCTGATAGATACCCGCCATTTTTCCAAGCTGATTTTAAACAACACTCACTAACACCAAACAGATTAATTAATTGATCAATATATTGATTTGTATCAAAAAGCTTGCGAGTTCAACTTGAACGAACCCCACATTTTTACTATCGTGATAACCCATAACTTAATGGCACTGGGCTTAACCCATAGCCTTTGGTATAAAACCGAAATATCAAAAGTGATGGCATAAGCGGGAATTACTTTTAGGAGAATAAAATGAAAAAACCTTTATACCTTGTTGCTGTCGATGGCAGTCAGTGGAGTTTACGAGCTGTTGATCGAGCCATTGATTTAGCCAGTAAAACCGGTGCTAAGGTAATGTTATTAATGGTAAAAGATTGGTCATATTTACAACCTGTGCTACTTGAAGGTACCTCGCCAATAATATTAGATCAAACAGCTGAAGACAAGGATACCAGAGCTAAAGTGTTACTACCATTAGTTGAAAAATATCACAATGTAAACGTAGAGATCGCCACTGATCTTATTTGGGGTGATCCTGCAACAGTGATAAAAGAGCAAATTAAAGCATTACACGTGAATATGCTCTTTGTCGGGCGCCAAGGACGATCTCGGATTGTGGACATATTACTCGGCAGTGTGGCTAATAAATTAGCTCATCATGTCGGCATACCCATTGTGCTAGTGCCATAGCCAATGAGTGAGTTATACCCAGTTGATTAATTATCTGCTCATTTTTAATGCTTAAAATAAAAAGTAGCACACTTAATTAGTCAAATCGGTGTTAAAGAGTAATTTTATATAAAAATTTGCTTTTAAAACAGAAAAAGGTGAGCATCGGCTCACCTTTTTTAGATGCTAAATCTACTTTTATGTACATTAACCTATAAGACTAAAGTTAACAAAAACCTCTCTTTAGTGCGGGCCAGAAGGGTTATGTGTACGCCTATACAAATCAAACTATTAAGCCATTGAATAGAATAACTCAATATAACTGAACAAGTAAAACTGTAACCTTTTATATAAAGTTATAATGATATAGGTTCAAAAAAGTCATTTAAAAGTGAGCTCTGATATCAATCGTTATTAAGTTTGCATCATCTGCAATTTGATACCCAGCGCCAATTGAAACTGTTTCGTTCAGATAAAAAGCAGCACCTACACCAAAAGCTGTCTCAGATTCACCATCCAGACTATCGCGGGTTGCTTGAGCAACAACTTCAAAATTATCAGATATCATTGATTTTATGCCAGCCGCTAAAGAGTAACCATTTTCATCTTCTGAGGTATTGTCATATTCTACTTCTGCATTTAAGTAAGAAACCTGACCGAATAAGTCAGTGGTTTCATTAAGACCATGACGAACACCTAAACCCAAATTAAATGTTGATATATCTAAATCTTCATCATAAAGTTCTTCTGAAACAACGCGATAATTGCCGTGAAAATATACATTATCATTAATTAGCTTTGAGCCTGAAAGGATGAAACCCGTTGGTTCAAAATCGGAGTCCTCGATGTCAACGCTAACATAGCCCACACCAATGTTATTCCAACTTGGAGATTTGGCCATTGATATTGTAGATACTGATAGTGTTGCAAAAAGAAGAGTGGTTAAAGCTAAAGATTTGTTTTTCATTAAAAATTCCTTGTAGTGTTTAATGCAGGCATGAGCAAAGTATTTTAGCTTCCATGCCAGCGGCAAATCTAACAGCTCACAACCTCATTGAAAAGAAAAATTTGATTTAATTAGAAAAAATAACAGCTTACGTGTAGTTAATTGTAGTAGATAGGCATATAACCTTCTGGATCCATAAAAGGCTATCGTGTCCACCTGTTAGCGAACAGCTGTCTTGAAACTGTTCCAGCAGCTAAGGTCACTGTGCGCACAAGGTTGAACATTAGCTCTGGGCCATACTTATAGTCCCTTTAACTAAAGGAGCACTATTATGTACAACATCATTCCATATACCCCCAAAACCTAGCGGGAATAAAGGAAAGCGAGTTGGCCAAAAATTTCCCTTTAAACTTCAGCAAGTTTGGTCTATTCGCACTAGGCTTGATTAGGCGAATAACCTTCGGGAATTAACCATGTTTAATTTAACCCTAGACTGTAAATTAAGAGCATGTGACTTCATTAAACTTAAAGTGTGGATATTGCGCATGGGGAAAACATTCAATCACGAGCAATGTTAATTCAACAAAAGACAGGACCCCCCTGTTCAATTTGAAATAACCCAAAAAACTAAAGCAGCTTTACAACAATGGATCGCATTTAAGTCACTGTATTCCAGTGATTATTTATTCGGAAGTAGAGTAAAAGCTGATTTCCATTTATCTACTCGGCAATACGCAAGAATAGTCAAAAAGTGGATCGCTAGGCTTGGATGTAATATCTTACGGCACTCATTCGATGAGGCGAACTAAAGCAAGTTTGCTCTATAAAAAAACCAAAAACCTGAGGGTAATTCAGATTTTTCTTGGTCATACCAAGCTAGAAAGTACCGTTCGTTATCCTGGTATAGAAGTAGATGACGCACTTGAGCTGTCGGCAACTATAGATATTTAAATCACAAATAACTCAGGAAGTATGGACGCTTCCTGCCACAACGCTGTCATAAGTAATAAGCTAGATTTACCTAATATTAAGAGCCATTAAGGAGAGAAGCGGACATCATCTAATATCCCTAACGATGACTTGATTTCGACCCAATTTCTTACCTTCATAAAGCGCATCATCTGCCGCTTTCATCACATCATTGAGGGGCGTTATTGATTCTTGATAAATACTAAATCCAATAGTCGCAGTTATTTGCAAGGTAATACCGTTTAAAGTGAATGGATACTTTGAAATAACACCTAAAACCCTTTGAAGTATTGATTCAGCACTTACCGAGTTTGAATCGGTTAATAAGATAAAAAATTCTTCTCCGCCCCAGCGACCAACAACGTCTTCTTGCCGCATTTCAAGCTGTAAAATATTAGCCACTTCCGTCAGAACATAATCGCCAAAGTCATGGCCATAATTATCATTTACTAACTTAAAATTATCTAAATCCATAAAACATAAACAAAGCGAAGATTTTGTGAGTTTTGCCTGAACCAACTCATTTTCTAAACGATCATTAATAGCACGTCGATTAAATAGCTTAGTTAAAGGGTCAGTGATCGCTATCTGATGCAATTTGTGTTTCGATTGTTCTAACTGCTTACATTGTTGATTAATAACCTTATTTGCCTTTGATTTGGCTCTATATCCCCAAATTAATATGACAGTAAAAACGGTTAAAATGGTGACACCTAGTTGTAATCTAGTTTGAGACTTTTCAATTGCCTTTAATTCATATTCTCGTAAGGCATTTTCTGCCGACAGCTGTTTTATTTGCTTTTCTTGCTGTTCGGATTCAAACTGCATTTGTAACGAGGTGATTTGATTTTGTTTGGTTTGACTCAACAACCCATCACTAACATTTTTGTAATCTTTAAATGCTTTCAGTGACTGCTGATATTTTTTTTGTCCTTCTTGAATATTTGCAATCAAGAGATGTAAATCAATAAGTAATTTTTTATTCGTTTGTTTCTGTGCCTCAGCTAACGCGTTTTGTGCCAATACTAATGCTTGGCCGTACTCTAATTTTTTGTATGCAATTAACGCTAATTTTTGTTGAGATTCAATAACTTTTTCAGTAAATCCTATTTGTTGTGCGAGAATATTGGCTTGTATCAATAATTTTTCAGATTTAAAGAAGTTATTTTTTAAAATGTTTAATTGACCCAGATTGATCAAAGTACTGATATGTCCTTTATTATTTCCATCTTCTACTGCCATTTTTTTAGCTTGTAATAAAACAGATTCAGCTTTCGAAAATAACTTTTGTTTTAAATAAACTTCACCGAGATTATCAAGGTGGTTAAGCAAATATTCTCGATTGCCCGTTTGTGTTGATATTGCAAGGGCTTGTTCAAAGTAACGTATAGCCCCTTCGTTATTATCGAGGTGGAAATAAACCTGACCTATGTTATTCAATGAACCCGCAACACCATTTTCATCATTTGCGGCTTCTCTAATAGCTAATGCACGCAACCAATAATCAAGCACCTGTTTATAATCACCTAATGACCAGTAAATAACGCCAATATTATTTAGTGCTCTTCCTAAACCATGCTGATCATCAATTAAAGTTGCTAGTTTTTCACCTTCTTTTGCTGAAAATAAGGCCTTCTCATACTGACTAAGCAAACGCCAGGCCCAGCTCATTTCATTAAAAACGGCGACTTTTGTTTTATTATCCGGAAACTGACGCAGAAGAGCTAAGGCTTGCTTACCATAATCCAACGCAACTTTTGGCTTAGAATTACGGAAATGATCAAGTAACTCAAACAGAATGGCTGCTTTGTTAATACTTTCAGCACTAATCAGTTGTTGCTGAAGTTTATCAGCTTGGGTAGCAGCAAGAGACAATGGAGAGCAAACTAATACAAGTATAGAAAAAAATATGCCTTTCATTATCTTTCCCCAAAAATATGTTCGATGATATTTAGTCATTAACAAATGAAATTTGTGCAATAACTAGATATTAAGTATTACTCGGTATAAACATTTTTAACCCAAAATGCCTCTGTTTAACCCAAAACGCCTCTGAATACTCATTAATAATACTCACTTTACCACATAATTAATCATAACTGATATACACGGGAACTTGCGCTTACGATCTTTAAGAGAAACTTAATCTTTTCAGATGATTAGGTCGTCAATGCGCATTAAGGGAACATTAGCACTAACAAATATTAGTGCCCAAAAATGAAGTTACTTGGGGGCTTGGGTTTAATCGTCACTTATGCCACTGAGCGAAAGTTAGCATTTTGACAAAAATGTTTGTATGTTTTGATCTAGAGTGTACACGCCTCAACAATCACATTCCTCTGGCAATTTCCCGATAGCTGACGTTCGCCATAGATGAAAAAATCTTTTTTTTTGATGGTAACTTTTACCAATGAGTCGATCGGTTCAACTGACAACTCAGGGCGTGAAGCAGTCATAATAGGTATTAATTTTTATTGATACTTCTTATTTGTACGTCAAATATATTATATTTATGACAGAGGATAATAAAACACAAGGCTAGATCCTTTCTTTTTTTTGACATTAAAAATCCCTATGAACGCTGACGATTTTTAGTTTAAATATTTAAAAGTCAAGCTAAGAAAATTATATTAATCACTTTACTGACTGAAATCAATAAAGTGACTAAGATAAAGTGACTTTATTGACATAAATTAGTACCTTACAGACTTAAGTCTGTAAGGTACTAAGACAAAGTGACTCAAAAAATTGAAAAGCGAGCTGCTGAGTTGCTCATCGCTAATGACCCATTGCGCTTTCAAAATGATGAAAAAGATAAGCGGGTAGCTAAGTTAGTTATCGCTAATGACCAATTGTGCTTTCAAAATGAAGAAAAAGATAAGCGGATTGCTGAGTTAGTTATCGCTAATGACCAACTGTGCTTTCAAAATGAAGAAAAAGATAAGCGGGTTGCTGAGTTAGTCATCGCTAGTGAATGTCGGATTGCCGCCACCGTTTTTGAATCTCAAGAAGCTATGTTTGTCACCGATGCTAACAGCAATATTCTTCGGGTGAATCGCGCATTTAGCCGTATTACAGGCTACAGCGCAGAAGAAGCCATCGGGCAGACACCACGCCTAATCAGCTCAGGAAAACAAAGTAAAGCCTTCTTCGATACCATGTGGCAGAGCATCAACAGTATAGGTGGATGGGCAGGTGAAATATGGAATAAGCGTAAAAATGGCGAAGTCTATCCAGAGCATCTTACGGTGACTGCAGTAAAAGACGCGAGCGGGAGGGTCTCTAATTATGTTGGCACATTCACAGATACGACGAAGAACAAAGCGGCCTCAGCAAAAATTAATAGTCTCGCCTACTTCGATCCGCTGACTCAGTTACCAAATCGCCGCCTGCTGTTTGATAAGCTTGGCCACGCCCTAGCGAGCAGTGCGAGGAGTCATAAGTGTGCTGCATTGCTATTACTTGATTTAGACCACTTTAAAATCCTCAACGATACCCTCGGCCACGAGGCGGGAGATACGCTTTTACAACAAGTCGCCACGCGTTTAATTAACGGTGTAAGAAAAATTGATACCGTCGCCCGATTAGGCGGCGATGAGTTTGTGGTCTTGCTAGAAAATCTGAGTGAGCAAGCTATTGAAGCGGCGGCCCAAACCAAGAATTTGGCCAACAAAATCATCTTTGCACTGACTCAACCCTACCAACTGGGTGCGAATGAGCATCGCAGCACGGCAAGTATCGGCGCGACAGTATTCAGTGGATATGAACTGACATCAGAGGAATTATTAAGGCAAGTAGATATTGCTATGTATCAATCCAAGGCCACAGGACGCAACACCTTGCGTTTCTTTGATCAAACCATGCAAGAAGCTATCACTGTCCGTGCAGACATGGAAAATGAACTACGCAAAGCCATTAAGTACAAACAATTTCAGCTCTATTATCAAATACAGGTTAGCAGCTCTGGTCAAGCATTAGGGGCTGAGGCCTTAATCCGTTGGCAACAGCCAGAACGTGGCCCGATTTCACCCTTTAACTTCATTCCGTTAGCCGAAGAAACAGGGCTTATTTTACCGATAGGGCAATGGGTATTAGACACGGCCTGCGCTCAACTTAAAGCATGGCAACAAAGCCCCCAGACAGAAGGTCTTGTACTCGCCGTCAATATCAGTGCTAAGCAATTTCATCAAGCAGACTTTGTCGAGCAGGTAAAAACCACCCTACAAGAGTATGAGATTAGCCCCGCACAACTCAAGTTAGAGCTAACCGAAAGTATATTGGTGGAAAGCATCAGCCACATCATTACCAAAATGAATGTGCTGAGCAAAATAGGTGTTTTATTCTCATTAGACGACTTTGGGACGGGGTATTCGTCTTTACAATATCTAAAAAAATTGCCACTTAATCAATTAAAGATAGATCAGTCATTTGTGCGTGACCTTGCCACGGATGCCAATGACAAGGCGATTGTACGCACTATCATTACCATGGCGCATAGTTTAGATATTGACGTCATTGCCGAGGGTGTCGAAACGGTAGAACAAAGACAATACCTATTGGATAACGGCTGCATGCATTATCAAGGTTATCTCTTTAGTAAGCCCGTACCGATTGATGAGTTTGAGCTTTTGCTTAGCAAAAGCTGATTAACGTTAACTACATTTACTGATAAAAGAAATACTATGAATCACACTTTAAATAATGAAAAAACTTTCTCGGCAGTTGAACAATTGGTCTCTATTACAGATCTTATGGGAAGAATAACTTACGCGAACCCTGAGTTCTGTGCCATTGCCGGATATTCTCTTGAGGAACTTGTTGGACAACATCATAATATAGTTCGACATCCATCAATGCCTAAAGCGGCATTTGCTGATTTATGGCGTAAACTTAAACAAGAGGATTCTTGGCGAGGAATGGTTAAAAATCGTTGTAAAAATGGCGATTATTATTGGGTTGATGCCTATGTAACACCTGTTTATGAAAATGGAAAAGTGACCGGCTATCAGTCCGTTAGAACATTGCCGAGTAACGAGCAAAAACAAAAGGCGCAACACTTGTATGATACCCTCAACAATAAGGGCTCAGTCTCCGGTTTAGAGACTAACGTTCACTTAAGAAGGTTATTGGCTATAGTGCTCATCACCATAGCCTCTTTGGGTATAGGGACATATACCCATTCAATAGTTCCACCTATAGTACTGCTTGGTTGTATCGGTTTACTTGCTCTGGTTTTTTCACCCGAGCTGTTTGCCTTTCCAAATTACGTCGCGAAAACTAAAATACGATTTGATAGCCCTTCACGTATAATTTTTTCAGGGCAAGGGCCATTAGGTATTATCTCTTACCCTATAGAGTTATATAAAGCTCGGGTACGCACAATACTTGGGCGGAGTGCTGATTCAGGACGCACACTAGTCAGGCTTGCTGATGAATTAGAGAATGCTTCAACAGAAATGCTGCAAGGTATAGAAGAAGAGAATTCACATCTAGCACAATTTGCAACCGCCATAACTGAAATGAGTGCGACTATTGCTGAAGTCAGTTTAAATACCCATCAGACACATGACAAAGTGTTAATGGTACAAAACGAGTGTCGGGAAAATATCAAGGTTATTGAAATTAGCCAAAATAAAATTAATGGTTTGGCGTGTGATGTCGATCAAGCGGCCAGTAGTGCGCTTGAATTGGTCACTGATGTCAATAAAATTGCAACGATCATGTCTGAAATTCAGGGTATTGCGGATCAAACCAACTTACTGGCATTGAATGCTGCCATTGAAGCGGCAAGGGCGGGTGAGCAGGGTCGAGGTTTTGCTGTGGTTGCCGATGAAGTCAGAACGCTAGCGGGTAGGACTCAGGGAGCAACGGTTCAGATCCAAACTTCTGTTATTGAATTACAAAATTCGTTAAAAAATTGGAGTGAGGTGATGCTTGCTAGCAAAGCTAATGCCGAAGAATGCTCTGCCGATAGTACTAAAATAAAGCAAGGAATGGAAAATATTATCGATAACGTAAATGATGTCAGTGATATGACGGCTCAAATTGCCACCGCGGCTGAAGAACAAAGTGTCGTTGCCAATCAAATAACGCATAGTGTTTATACCATAGATAATATTTCTCAAGAAAATAGTAAACTGGCAACGCAAGTAAATCATTATGGTATAGCGGTAAATAAAAGTGCTGAAGATCTCGACAAATTAAATACCACCTTCAAATATTAAACGCTCGTCTGTAGTTTAAGAATGTCAGAGACAAATCCACTACATTAATTTTTGGTAGGTCTCTGTGCATTTCGTACATGACTATTCTATGTCGCTATTCTATGTCATTAAGGCGATTTATTGACTAAAATAAATCGCCTTAATGACCAGCACCTTTGTTAAACAGAATTAAATGGCCCTTTAATACCGTGTTATTAACGGCTATTGAACCTAGATTAGGCGTCAATATTTATATCTTCCTATCACCGTATTTGCTGTTGATTATTTTAAAAATATACTTGTAATCGATACGGTCCGCATAGGCACAAACTTGTCATTAAATCTACCTAGTTATGTGTCCTAAAGCGTGATAAAAAATAGCATAAAAGTGAATTGTATCTATATCCTATATACGAAAAATCCCTCTGGTTTTTGTTAAACAAAGCTAAAAGCTTTGTAAAACATAACCAGAGGGATTTTTAAAATATTTACCCTACAAAAACTACTCTTTGTGTCAGTTTAAAAAGGTAGACTACATAAAATAAAAAACCCAGCAACTATGCTGGGTTTGGTATTATTTTGTAGTTAATATTATTTTATATTAACACTTTTGAATTAAACGTAAGCTAAAAAGGAATGTCGTCATCAAAATCAATAGTTGGTTCTTGTGGATTCACTTTAGGTGCATTCTGTTGAGAGCCACCTTGTTGCTGCTGAAAACCACCAGATTGTTGTTGGAAGCCACCCGACTGTTGTGAAGATGATTGCTGGGTTGGTTGCTGTTGAAAGCCACCACTTTGCTGTGCAGGTTTATTATAGGCTTGCTGAGGTGCAGCTTGCTGGTTATAGCCACCACTTTGTTGTGGTGCTTGTTGTTGTTGCTGAAAGCCACCTGATTGTTGAGGAGTTTGCTGGTTAAAACCGCCTGCACTGGCTCCGCTACCACCACGAGAATCTAACATTTGCAGCGTACCATTAAAGCCTTGAACAACAATTTCAGTCGTATATTGGTCTTGGCCTTGTTGGTTTTGCCACTTACGTGTTTGCAAAGCGCCTTCAATATAAACTTTAGAACCTTTCTTTAAATATTCACCGGCAATTTCAGCTAGCTTGCCAAACATGACGACACGGTGCCATTCAGTTTTTTCTTTTTGTTCACCCGTTTGCTTGTCTTTCCAAGTTTCAGAAGTTGCAATAGTAAGGTTAGCAACCCCACCACCATTAGGCATATGACGCACTTCAGGGTCTTTCCCTAAGTTACCTAAAATTATTACTTTATTGACACCAGCCATGAACAAAATCCTATATTTGCAGTAAAGTATTACTTTACTAATTTAGTACTTTCCAAACGTCAACTCGCTCAGAATATTTATTTTTAATAACAATACCTAGATTCTAACACTACAAGTAAAAAATTACGCTAGGTTTGCACTATTTTTGTGAAATACTTTATTGCCAATAACCTAATTACGACCCACCAGAATATAACTGTTTTTCGCTAGTAAACTGGTCTCAGATAAAGTTTTTCAAGCACTTTGATTTTCATCGTAAAAATACTCTATAGCCCCAGTACCTGTGACTTTTGTTATTTTACTTTGTCATCACTCACAATTTATCTTATCTAATAAGCCTAGAATACCAAGGTTCTTAGTGCTAACTCAGACACTTTACCCTGATCTATTTTTTATAAAAATCAAACGAAAGCTAGCTAAAGTCAATACCGAGATAAAAGCAAGTTTTAGTGTTCATCATGCAAAAAGATGCTCATTCATCATCATGATTGTTGCGGCTAATATCTTTTGTGATTTTTTAGTCTTATGGTCAAAATGCACCATTACAGCAGTACCTGATGCACATTTTTTATCTTGCTGCCAAGCTTCTTGATAGACGTCAAACGAGCTATTACCAATGCGGCTAATATAGGTTTTTAATTCGACATCAGCGCCATATTGCAGCTCAGCATGAAACTCAACCGTAGTTTTGGCTAAAATTAATTTCCAGTCAGTAAGGTTTAGATCAGGTGAGAACCATTTGAAAACTGGATCGCGTGCGCCCTCAAACCATTGTGCAACCACGGTATTATTAATGTGACCTAGCCCATCCGTTTCACAAAATCTTGGTCTTATACATTCTTTAATCATAATGACTCTCTACATCGCTTTATTATATAAATAATTAACTATTTTGATTGCTGCTATCAACACTTGAGTAGATCGATATCTCGGTATTGGGTGATTGTCATTTCATTAAGCCTAATACCAATTGAAAAATAAGGCTTAGTAGATGAACATTGCCACACATTCTACAGAGATTTTTCAACAAGGTAATTAAATTAGCGGCCGTTTGTTGTATGCTAAAGTCAGATTCATAATAAGTAAAAAAATATGACCGACTTTATTGAAGTATACCCTAACGCACTTAGCCCAGAATTTTGTAAAAAATTCACGCTCGATTTTGATACTAGCCGACACCAAGTGCCGGGTAGAACGGGCAATGGTGTTGATACCACTAAAAAACTTAGCCACGATATTTATCTCGGCCAACATGCAGAGTTTCAACCGGCATTGCAAACAATTTTACAGGCCTGTAGCGAACAAATTACTGATTATATTGGTAAATATTTTTTTAGTTTAATTGGTGGTATATCGCTAACGGTGCAGCATCCTACAACCAAGCAACCTGTGGTATTGACCGTCGATAATTTTGAAGAAGTGGGCAAACCTAACTTATTTAACTTGATAAAGTATTTGTTTCACTTAGCCCCGGTTAACGCCCAACGTTATGAACAAGGTAAGGGTAATTATGGCTATTGGCACTCAGAAATATTTCCACAACCCGGTGAGAACAAAGCGCTACATAGGGTATTACTGTTTTTAATTTATTTAAATGATGTTGAGGAAGGTGGTGAAACTGATTTTTATTACCAAAATAAAAGCATTAAACCTAAAGCCGGTAGTATGGTTATTGCGCCATGTGGCTTTACTCATACTCACAGAGGCAACATTCCTATTTCATCGAATAAATACGTCTTAACCTCTTGGGTGAGCTTTAATCCGGCAAAGCAGATTTATACTCCGAGTTAATTGAATACACCAAAAATACCTAAGAAAAATTACAAAAAAGCATAATGAATTCATTATGCTTTTTTGCACTCAGTCCTATACTTTACAAAGCTAGAGTATGCTGATTTTTCGAGCTGACTATCACGTCACCTTCTCTGATGCTGATGTACTTTGATCGGTAACTTGATCGGTAACTTGTTCATCACTTTCCTGCTCGTTACGCAAAAATCCTGCGGCTTCATCATCAGCGTTAGTTATTTGGTTTGAATTATAACGAGAGGCGTTATTCACTTTTAAAATGTTTTCAGCATGTTGCAGATCAGCGGTATTCGAAAAGCCAGCAATGTTTTCACGTGCACGAAGAAACGCCTTAATTTCCCCAACAATACCTTTTAACTCGTCATCATTTTTTGACATCGACATCACATAGCGTGGCATTTCAACATTTCTTGCACCACTGGTCGCAAAGGTGCTGGAACTAATGCGAGAGCTAACAACCCATGGCGTGATCGACGATTTAACAATAATGTTTTCACTGCGTGTTGAGTCATGAATAGACATACCTGTTGATATTTTTGACTCGGCGAATGTCCCTTCAGTTTTCATATACATGAGTAATGAATCAAACTGTAATTCTGCCCAAAATATATGTGAAAAATTTTCTAACATACGACCAATAGTGGTTACTATTTGCCAGAAAAACAAGGTACTAACAAACGCTACAATTAAACCAGAGGTATCGGCTATTAAGTTTTGTAGTGGCGCAATTTGACCATTATTTGCCGCACGATACACGCTGTCAATATTGCTAGTAACGTATTGAAAAGATTCAATACCTGCTGAAATTTTTGCGGCAAAGCTGAAAAACAATAAGGCTCCGATGACAATTAATACCTGCGCTAAAATAGTGCTAATTAAACGCGCTATTTTATAGCTTGAGGGTTGCGCGGTTGAGGTAAACTCAGGTTGCGTTTCAATTAATAATTCACCAGAAAATGAACCCTTGCCTTGGCTTTGTTCTTCCAATACTGGATCAAAATTCATATAGGTTCGATTCGGTATTTCTTTGTAACGACGGTTAGCTAAAACAATATTTTCAATATTAATAAATATTTCATTGGGGTGCACTGACTCTTGCAAGTTTTCACGATACTCGCTTACCTCAGTATTTGTCGTGCTTTGCTTACTCCGAGTACCGACTAAATAAAAGACAATAGTGGCCGTAACAACGCCTAAAGCAAGTAAGGTTAATAAACTGGGCCACGCTGAAAATAAATTTACCTTATCAATAACTTGATAGAACTCAGCATCTTGATTGATATTTTGATTAACATAATGATAACCGCCACCAATAGCGACCGGAAATAAAATAGAAAAGGTAATTATTTTTGCAACACTAGCAGCACCGGCACTGTTTAACTGTTTAACCTTGTCTAAACTTACCGCGCTAGCGGCGTTTCGCCATGCTGCAATGAGGTAGATGAGAATAAACAATGAAAATACCGGCATAATGATATGACCTGCTTGCCCAGCCAAGCCGCTTGAAGAAACAAAATAAGTCAAACCAAAGGCGACAAAAGCAATAATAGTCGTTGCAAGCACTGAAACAATTTCTTGGGAAATGTTTCGAATAGGGTAGGGTAAAAAGATAAGTTTTGGGAAAATTGAATGAACAAAGCGCCCCATCCAACCTAGTGGTTCAGTAAATGTCGCATTTTTTCGCCCCATTAGCATAGATTCAAGTGTTGCCGACTTATAAGCTAAAACACTCTCTTTACGCTCGAGGTTGGCGTTTTCAGTTTCACTTTTCGTTAAATTATATGCTAACGAGCTAGGTACAGAACGGCCAACAAAAAATTTGAATAATTGAAATAAACCACTGCCTGCACGTTTAAAACCTGCAATGAGCAAGATGAGGCCAACAACCGCATAAACCCATGCTTTGGTCATATCCTGCTCAATGATATCGGTAACATTGAATATGCTATATATACCTATGCTAGCAATTGCTACGCCGCCTATGGTCCGGATCATCCCTTCCTGCTTAAAAGGGTTACCAATGCCTAACCCTTTTGAGCCAAAATCATATGCCATGCTACTTCTCCATAATTTCGTTTAGTGTAAACAACTACACTGATCTTATTCCAATTTAATTACCGGCTAAATTAACCTAAACAACAGTTAAATAACAGATTTATTAGAATAATAACCATAGAAAAAGTAATTTTTTAATTTATTTATCAACAAAAGATCAAACTAATAGCGATTGCTTTGCGCCATCATAAAGCCGCAAAGCAGGATCATTAATATATTTATAGACAGCAGCGCTTATAAAAAGCGTTTTAGTAAGCGATCAACTTGTGTCATACGTAGTCTTTTCAGTAGCTTACGAGGTTTATCGGGATAGCTTTGTGCGCTTTCAATATCAGCTGACTTGCCTACTATTTTGGTGTGATGGCTAATACGTTGAAATTCAGCATTAAATTTATCCATTAGCTGACCTTTTTCGTCATCAAGTAAAATGCCATTTTCCAAATCTAACGCCCATGCTCTTGGGTTTAGGTTACTGCCGGTTAACAAGTGATAGCGTTCATCAACCACTAAGCCCTTTAAATGAAAACTGTTATTGTCGTGCTGCCATAACCTTAACGATAAGGTGCCATTATCCAAATATTTTTGTCGTCGTGATAAGAAAGTCGCTAATAAACGCTCATAAATATAAGGCACAACCTCAACCGTGGAGAAGCTGGCTTCATCGGCATTATAAAAATCATTGGCTTTTTTATCACCAACGATCAAGGTGACTTTAACACCACGTTTTAGTGCGGCGTCTAAGTCTCTCAATAAGGGTTTAGGTAAATTAAAATAAGGGGTAAAAATAACTAAAGTATCGCGACTACTGCGTACTAAGTCTCTAATAACGCGATTAAGTTGATTGCCTCTGCGACCACAACCAACAAACATAGACGCTTGAATATCATCAGCTTTATAGTCGCGTTGATCGGCACTAAATGGACGATATGTTGATGACTTTAATAATCGAGTTAAACGAAAAATATTGCGTTTTACTATTTTACTGTCTGGTAACTCGCTGTGGTTTAATCGTGGCGCCAAACTTGAGTCAATAAAGTAATCTTGCAGGTACTGGCAAAAATTATCCGATAGCGCTTGGCTGTCTAAGCGATAATAGCGGTCGAGACGATAACGCCCTGCTTGTTGTAAGTACACATCATTAATACTAGCTCCGGTGTAAAGCAGTACATTATCAATCACCATGCCTTTTAAATGTAAGACGCCAAGTAATTCCTTACGTTTAACCGGCACACCGTAAATATTAATCGATACTTGATGTTGCTGTTCAAGTGCTAAATAGAGATCACGATTACCACCAGACTCTTTTTCACCGATCAAACCGCGTTGTGCGCGATGAAAATCAACAAACAAACAAATATCTAATGTGGGGATCTGCTGTTTTGCTTGATATAAAGCAGCCAGCACTTCTCTTCCCGCTGCATCGTCTTGAATATAAAGCGCAGAAATATAAATACGTGATTTTGCTTGGGCAATTTCAGCCAAAAGCATTTGCTTAAAATCAGCAGCGCAATGGGCAATATCTATATCGGTATTTGCGATCCCAACGGTAGAATTAGCGATAACCATATTAGCGGTTGTCCGCTTGAGTAGTAGCTAAATTAAGTGTTTTATTATGATTCATTCAATCTAAGTATTATTTTTCAAAGTAAACTAGCCTGATTGTACCGCAAGATCTTCTACGAGTTGAGACATATTAATGCCTATATGTGCAACACGTTAACTTGATGGTAAGAAATTGTCGATATTTACAGCAATATCGAGCAGGTTTGATGTTCACAACCACACTAACAAGAAGTGCGTTGTGAACATAGAGCCAGGCTATATTTTATTTCATCAACTGAACGATTAGCCTGTGTTGCAGATTCAGGAACCGTTTTAAAAATCTGTTTTGATTAGATTTTAGCGGCCAATTCTGCTGCTTGTCTAATCGCCTGTTTTGCATCAAGTTCAGCAGCGATGTTAGCCCCACCAATTAAATGTGCCGTAACGCCTTGCGCTTGCAGCTGTTGGTAAAGACCACGTTCAGATTCTTGCCCTGCACAGATAATAATATGGTCTACTGTTAGCGTTTGCTGTTCACCATCAACAGAAATAACTAAACCTTCATCATTGATCTCTTGGTAAGTAACACCCGCTAACATTTTTACACCATTTTTTTTCAAGGTAGAACGATGGATCCAACCAGAAGTTTTACCTAAACCGCCGCCCACTTTACTAGCTTTACGTTGGAGTAAATAAACTTCACGAGCAGGGGCTTCTTGAACAGGTTTGCCGGATAAGCCACCATTTTCTTGATACTCTTTATCGATACCCCAGCTTTTCAACCATTTGTCAGGTTTTGTCGTTAACGACTCTTCTTCTACTAAAAATTCAGCGACATCAAACCCAATACCCCCTGCGCCAATAATGGCAACACGCTTACCTATCGGGTCTTTATCGCGTAATACTTGAATATAAGATTTAACTTTCTCATGTTCAATCCCTTTAATATCAAGCGCTCTAGGCACAATGCCTGTTGCTAACACTATTTCGTCAAAGCCGGCTGCAATTAACTGTTCTGCGCTTTGTTCTTGACCTAAATGTAAGCCAATACCTAAGAGTTCAATTTGCTTGTTAAAATAACGTAAGGTTTCAAAAAACTCTTCTTTACCTGGTATTTGCTTGGCGTAGTTAAATTGGCCACCAATTTCATTACCCCGCTCAAATATCTCTACACTGTGACCACGTTGAGCGGCATAAACGCTAAATGCTAAGCCTGCAGGCCCTGAGCCAACCACGGCAATTTTTTTCTTGGCGGTAGTTTTTTCAAAGGTCAATTCAGTTTCATAACAGGCTGTTGGGTTGACCAGACATGACGCACGTTGCTGATTAAACACGTGATCTAAACACGCTTGGTTACAACCAATGCAGGTATTAATTTCATCACTTTTATTGGCCGCGGCTTTAGCAACAAAATTTTCGTCGGCTAAAAATGGTCGCGCCATTGACACCATATCGGCCTGGCCTGTCGACAATATTTTTTCTGCCACTTCAGGAGTATTAATACGATTTGTGGTAATTAAAGGAACCTTGATCTCTTTTTTCATTCGCTCGGTAATCCAAGTAAATGCGGCGCGTGGCACTGAGGTTGTAATAGTAGGAACACGTGCTTCGTGCCAACCAATACCCGTATTAATTAAAGTCGCGCCTGCTGCCTCAACCGCTTTAGCCATAGTGACGACATCTTGCCAACTATTGCCGCCATCAACTAAGTCGAGCATAGATAAACGAAATATAACAATAAAATCATCGCCAGCGCTTGCTCGCACCGCACGAATAGTTTCAATCGCTAAACGCATTCTGTTTTCAATACTACCACCCCATTCGTCGGTGCGTTTATTGACTTTTACACAGCTAAATTGATTAATCAGGTAGCCTTCAGAACCCATAATTTCAACACCATCATAGCCCGCTTTTTTTGCGAGTTTGGCCGAATAGGCGAAGTCTTTAATCGTGCCTTTGATTTGGCGTACTGACATAGCTTTTGGGGTGAAGGGGTTAATCGGCGACTTTACTTTACTGGCTGACACACTAAACGGGTGATATGAATATCTGCCGGCATGTAATAACTGTAAACAAATTTTTGTTGGGTATTTATGAACAGCTGTGGTAATTTTTTTGTGTTTACCCACGTGCCAAAATCTACTTAACTCACAACCAAAAGGTGTTAATCGGCCTCGGGTGTTAGGACTAATACCACCGGTAACAATCAAGCCAACACCGCCTTTTGCGCGTGCTTGATAAAATGCTGCGAGTTTATCAAAACCGCCCTTTTCTTCTTCAAGGCCAGTATGCATTGAGCCCATTAATGTTCGGTTAGCTAAGGAGGTAAAGCCTAAATCTAATGGCGCTAATAAATGTGGAAAGGCAGCATTATTATTCATATTAAGTCACTTTTGTGGTTGTCATATTAATTTACAGCCATTGAAATAAAGTATCGATCATTTTGAGGTGGCCTAAATAATCCATACCTGCTTTGCCTGCAAGGATGCCGGCACTTATGTTTAGTCTGCAACAATAAGCATCTGCTTTTAATCAAACACGTTAGCTATTGTCACTGACTTATTTCGATGGGTATTATATCTAAAGCTAGTTCATGTTTTTTGCTCGAACCAGCGAGTGTATAAAATATCTGCTACTAAGGCAAAACTCAAGCTTTATTTTGACACCTGTCAGATAGGGATTGTTACTGCCTGAAGTCACCGTCGTCAAAAGTGCCCGTTTACTTTCGATATAAACTGAGTATGCTGCGCTATAAATATTATTATGCTGTGCCGTAAACATTGGTATGCTGGGCTGTAACTCATAAGGAGGGGTATTATTAACATCAACAAAAATAGCATCATAGGTCAAATCACTGAGCAACTGCAACAGGAATTAGTTTTGGCATTAGTGGCAGCAAATAATGCCCATAAGGCGGCGACTAACGATCAGTCGGTCGCCGAAACACAATATGACACCTTGGCAATAGAGCAAAGTTACCTAGCCGAAGGCCAGTCAAGACGTGTGGACGAAATTCGCTATGCGATTAAACGCTTACAAAGTATTCCTCTAGCCGCATTACAGAAAAAAATACAAATAAGCATTGGCTCAGTTGTGCAGTTGGAAAAAGATATTGATAAACAACAGTGGTTTTTTCTTGCGCCCGCGGCTGGTGGTTATCGCTGCAAGTTAGCGATGCAGAGTAATACCATTAATATCGTGGTTATTACGCCACAGTCGCCTATAGGTGCTGCCATGATGGGAAAAGTGCTTGATGATGAAATCAGTATACAAATAGCTGATAAAAATATCGCTGACTTCATCACCATGGTAAATTAAAAGCCCTTTAGTTTGGCTTAATAACGCGGGAGATTAATTTTAAAAGTACAAACTCACTATGGATTGAGCAGTGCTTTGATACCAGCAAGATCAGCAGTTTTATCATCCACTTTCAAATAAGCCACAGCCTCATCATGCATGATAGTAATTTCAATTACGCCCGGCATTTCGCTGAGTTGTTGTGCTATGTCACGCGCTTTTTCATCACTAATAATATTGGTTGCAAAACTATAAGCCTTAGATTTTTTCAACGGTTTCATGCCCAAACTTAATAGCAACCAAACCAGCGCAAATAAACCTGTGACTAAAAATATCGTTTGCTCACCAAATTCGCCAGCAATCAAGCCGCCAAGAATACCGCCAGCGAAAGCGCCTAAAAACTGGCTACTAGAATAAATGCCCATTACACTGCCTTTTACTCCAGCAGGTGCAATGCGCGACAATATTGATGGCATGGTCGCTTCTAAGTAATTAAAGGCGGTAAAAAACATCATGACCAATACAATTAATGTCGTCAGACTAGTGGGCAAATACCAGAGTAATAATAAGGCTATCGCTAGCAAGGCTACTGCGGCGCTAAACATTTGCGTCTCTTTTTGTTTTTTCAATCCGATGATCATAAAGGGCACCATCAGAAAAAACGAGCCAATTAAGGTCGGTAAATAAAGCTGCCAATGTTGTTCAAGCGCTAAACCATGCTCAACAAATTGCTTTGGTAAGGTGACAAAACACGCGGTTAAAGCCATATGTAAAATAAATACCCCCCAATTTAAACGTGACAATTGCCCGTCACGAATCAAGCGACCCAATTTTGAGGGTAATGCAACATTGTCACCTTTAGGGGCGGTATTAATTGAATTAGGGACAATAAATTGAATCGTTAGCATGGCAAATAGGGTTAATATCGCAATAAACCAGAACAAACCACTCAGACCAAACGCTTGCGCGACTATTGGGCCAATAATCATAGCAACAGTAAATGAAAGTCCAATAAACATACCTATGGTCGCCATGACTTTTGGCCGTTGTTCTTCACGACTTAAGTCTGCCGCTAATGCCAATATTGCACTGGCTATCGCACCCATACCTTGCAATGCACGACCTAGTACCACGCCATAAATAGTGTCTGACATCGCCGCGACAATACTACCGAGAAGAAATATCAACAATCCGACTAAAATCACGGGTTTTCGACCAAATTTATCCGATAAAATCCCCATGGGAATTTGTAATAATGCCTGCGTTAATCCATAGGCACCAATCGCTAAGCCAAGCCAAATAGGGCTATAGCCCATAAGTTCTTCACCATAAATGGCAAAAACAGGCAAGATCATAAACAAGCCAAGCATTCGTAAGCCGAATACTGATGCTAACGATATGGCGGCCTTCTTCTCAATACTATTTAAACCAGATGCACTCATGAAGGTGTTAACTCTTAATTTATAAGGGATATAGCTATACCCTTTCTCGACTTGCTCGAATCTGCATCTTGAAGTGGAATGGGTATATATAAACGCACACATCTTACCACGGGTTTTGAATGAACAAAAACAGAGATTTTAGCTGAATTTGGATTAAAAAACTGTGCGATAATATTCGATTCTAACTTTATGTTCAGGTAAAACAAGGTTTAGGGTAATTTACTGTAAAAACAGCCTTGCTCAGGTCGTATTTTGTCGTTAATCATTATTTAAATCTTGCTAGAACCTAAGGTAATTTACAATCAGTCTGATCTTTGCATACAGGTATTTCGTACTACAAACCTCGGGCGTTAAACTGGTCACCATGTCATTATGAAAAAAATTGAAGTCAGGGGTGCTCGCACTCATAACTTGAAAAATATTAATGTAGATATTCCTCGCGACAAATTAATTGTTATCACCGGTCTTTCCGGCTCAGGCAAGTCTTCCTTAGCCTTTGATACCTTATACGCTGAAGGACAAAGACGTTATGTAGAATCACTTTCTGCTTATGCGCGCCAATTTTTATCCTTAATGGAAAAGCCTGATGTTGATCACATTGAAGGTTTATCTCCGGCCATTTCAATTGAGCAAAAATCGACTTCGCACAACCCACGCTCAACGGTCGGCACTATCACCGAAATATATGATTATTTACGCCTGCTTTATGCTCGTGTTGGTGAACCCCGTTGCCCAACACATCATCAACCGCTAGCGGCACAAACCATTTCACAAATGGTTGATCGGGTATTAGCGCTTGAGGAAGGCACTAAGGTCATGGTGTTAGCACCCGTGCTACAAGACCGTAAAGGTGAGCATGTTAAGTTACTAGATAATCTTGCCGCACAAGGCTATATTCGTGCTCGAATAGATGGCGAAATTTGTGACTTATCCGATCCGCCGACCCTAGAGTTACAGAAAAAACATACTATTGAGGTGGTTGTTGACCGTCTTAAAGTGCGTGAAGATATTCAATTGCGCCTTGCTGAGTCTTTTGAAACCGCGCTTTCACTGACCTCAGGTACGGTGAAAATTGGCTTTATGGATGAGCCCAAAAGAGAGGAGTTAGTGTTTTCAGCTAATTTTGCCTGTGCAAAATGTGGCTATAGCATGCAAGAATTAGAACCACGCTTGTTCTCTTTCAACAACCCCGCAGGCGCATGTCAAACCTGTGATGGCTTAGGTAATCAACAGTTTTTTGACCAGAGTCGTGTTATTGCCAATCCAGCGTTAAGCTTAGCCGGTGGCGCTATTCGTGGTTGGGATAAACGTAATTTCTATTATTATCAAATGTTGCAAGCATTAGCTGAGCATTATCAATTTCCCTTAGACTTAGCGTTTAATGAGTTGGATGAAAAAACTCAACAAGTGATTTTAACCGGCAGCGGCAAACAAAAAATTGAATTTAAATACATGAATGACCGTGGTGACATTGTGATTCGCAAACATCCGTTTGAAGGTATTTTAAATAATATGGATCGCCGCTACCGCGAAACAGAATCTAACGCGGTACGTGAAGAGTTAGCTAAATATCTTAATAGCCAAAGTTGCCCAGACTGTAACGGTAGTCGACTACGCTTAGAAGCGCGTAATGTTTTTGTTGGTAATACCCCATTAACTGATGTGGCTGAATATGCCATTGCCGATGCCTTGGCGTTTTTCCAGAATCTGGAGTTAACGGGGCAAAAAGGACAAATTGCTGAAAAAATTCTTAAAGAAGTCTGTGACCGCTTAGGCTTTTTGGTCAATGTGGGCTTAAATTACCTTAACTTGTCACGCGCCGCAGGCACTTTATCTGGTGGTGAGGCGCAACGCATTCGTTTAGCGAGCCAAATAGGTGCCGGTTTAGTCGGGGTGATGTACGTTTTAGATGAGCCATCGATTGGTTTGCATCAACGTGATAATGAACGTTTATTAGAAACCCTGATCCATTTACGTGATTTAGGCAATACCGTTATCGTGGTAGAGCATGATGAAGATGCGATTCGCGCCGCTGACTACGTTATTGATATTGGTCCTGGCGCTGGTGTTCATGGCGGTCATATTATTGCTGAAGGCAATGTTGATGATATTCTAGCATGTGAAGACTCACTTACTGGTAGATACTTATCAGGTAAGGAGCGCATTGAAACACCTAAGGTTAGAGTGCCTTTTGACAAAAATAATGTTGTTGAACTTAAAGGCGCCACAGGTAATAACTTAAAAAATGTTGATTTAGTTATTCCTAATGGCTTAATGACTTGCGTTACTGGCGTTTCAGGCTCAGGAAAATCAACGCTGATTAACGATACCTTGTACAAACTTGCTCATATTGAATTAAATGGTGCAACCACACAAGAACCCGCACCCCATAAAGAAATTATGGGTTTACATTTACTTGATAAAGTCATCGATATTGACCAAAGCCCGATTGGCAGAACGCCACGTTCTAATGCCGCCACTTACACAGGTATGTTTACCGCTATTCGTGATATTTTTGCCGCCACGCAAGAGTCGCGATCACGGGGTTATAAAGCCGGTCGCTTTAGCTTTAATGTTAAAGGTGGACGCTGTGAAGCTTGTCAGGGTGACGGCTTAATTAAAGTTGAAATGCATTTTTTACCCGATGTTTATGTGCCCTGTGACGTGTGTAAATGTAAACGTTATAACCGTGAAACCTTAGAAGTAAAATACAAAGGCAAAAGCATTCATGAAGTGCTTGATATGACCGTTGAAGATGCTTGTGAGTTTTTCTCACCCATTCCAGCCATAAAACGTAAGTTACAAACCTTGATGGATGTTGGCCTCACTTATATAAAACTGGGTCAGTCAGCCACCACACTTTCGGGCGGTGAAGCACAAAGGGTAAAATTGTCGAAAGAGTTATCAAAACGCGATACTGGTAAAACGCTTTACATTTTAGATGAACCCACCACTGGCTTGCATTTTCACGATATTAAACAGTTATTGCAGGTCATTCATCGTTTACGTGACCATGGCAATACCATTGTAGTGATTGAGCATAATTTAGATGTCATAAAAACCGCAGATTGGGTGATAGATTTAGGCCCAGAAGGAGGCTCAGGTGGTGGCGAAATATTAGTCACAGGCACGCCAGAGCAAGTGGCTCAACATAAAGGCTCTCATACTGCAAGATTCTTAAAACCCTTACTCGCTAAAGAGAAAGCAGCTAAAAAATCACGCGCTAAATAAAACATGACATCAAGATCACTATTGATGTTTTCTTAAAGGCTTGTTTTTTATCACAAGCCTTTTTTGTGTCTAGTATATCAACGCCGTTATGTTTAAGATAAATGAGTATGCTGACAAAAACAGCGCTAATAACTGAAGTAGTAAGCTAAATGACAAATGAAAATAACCATAATATAGCCTGGCAAAACCCGATGATTTATTTACTGGCCTTCTCTAGTGGCTTTTGTATTATGGGTATTGAACTATTAGGTGGCAGAATTTTAGCGCCATTTTTCGGCAGTAGTGTCCATATTTGGGGCAGTATAATCACAGTATTTATGCTGAGTTTATCTTTTGGCTATTTAGCAGGTGGTAAGTTATCGACCAAAGCGGCTTCTTTACACCGTTACGGATTAATTTTCATCTGTGCGGGGATCGCTATTTTACCGGTAGCCTTTTCTTCACAATGGATAATGGAAGCTATATTTCTTGCCATTGAAGATACCCGTTATGGTTCATTATTAGCATCAATGGCCTTGTTCTTTGTGCCAACCGTGATATTGGGTATGATTTCACCTTACTCGGTGCGCTTGTTAGTGACCGATAAAAACAAAAGCGGCCAAGTCGCTGGCTTTCTCTACTTTGTATCAACACTCGGCAGTGCTTTGGGCACCATTATAACCTCGTTTTACTTGGTGTTACTGTTTGAGGTTAACGATATTATTATGGTGTTTAGCAGCGCACTTATTGTGTTGGGTATTACCGCCATGATCTTTCATCGTGTCAATCAGTCTAAAAATAGCCTTAATAACCCTACTAGCAATCAGCAAGGAGCTGCAGATGAATAAATTAGTCACTACCCTCCTAATCGCCATAATCAGCAACGTTCTGATTAGTTCAGCCTTAAGTACACAAGCGATGGGCAAAACTATTCACAGTGAGCGTTCGTTATATCGCAACATATTAGTCGAAGAAGATAGCGGTTTACGCTGCTTAAAATTCAATGTTAGAAGCACTAAAACTCAACAAAGTTGTATGTTAGTTGACGATCCGCAACGCTTAGTTTTTAACTATACAAAAATGTTATTTTCGAGTTTATTAATTAACCCTAACCCTGAAGGTATTTTAATTATTGGTTTAGGCGGCGGTACCATGTCAAATATCTTACACCAAATTTATCCGGAGGCGAGCATTACTAACGTGGAAATAGATCCGGCAGTCATTAAAGTGGCACGAAACTATTTTGACTTTTTTGAAAATAAAAATATTACCGCGGTGGCACAAGACGGGCGCATTTTTGTTAAACGTGCGGCGATAAAAAAACAGCAATACGATTGGATAATTCTCGACGCCTTTAACGGTGACTACATACCCGAGCATTTAATGACCCAAGAATTCTTACAAGAAGTTAAAAGCTTACTGAGCGATAACGGTGTGGTAGCGGCCAATACCTTCTCGGTGAGTAAGTTATACAATTATGAATCGGCGACTTATAAAGCCGTATTTGGCGACTTTTTCAATGTTAAAAATAACAACAACAGTAATCGCATTATATTAGCCAGTGCTAAGGCTTTACCTAAACCTGATATTATCGCCCAGCGCGCTAAAGCGTTAAAAGATAAGTTATCGCCATTTAATGTCGATATCACCAAAATTAGCCGTAAAATGATCTCAACAGCAACGACGCAAGATTGGCCGCCAGCATCGCCACTATTGACCGATCAGTATTCGCCGGCAAACTTATTAAATTTAAAAAACTAAAGGTAAAGCCCTAGGATGATAATCAGCACCTTAAAATAACACCGCAGTGGAGTAAGCAAAATTAAACCTGAGTGAATTCACTCCAGATCCAGCTTCAGCCTAAGCCTAAGCCAATTTCAGGTACTGAAATTAATAACTCAGCTTAATTTTGTGCCTAAACTAACTTTTCTTTTTTAAACTTAAACGCTTTTTACCTGATGATGTTGCTGTGGTTTTTTTCACATCGATGCGGGTTAAGGTCCGTGAAGCAGCCGGTGATTTCGACGCTATGGTTTTACTGGCATGTTTACTGTCTGTTATAGCCACTTTTTCAACTTCAGCATTAACCTCTACTGGGGCAAGGTCATCGTCAATATTTTTTGCTTCAATGCTTTTTGCTTCAGTGCTTTCTACTGCAATAAAGTCATCACCCAGTGCGGTTTTACGAGAGCCCGCCACTGCGGTGTTTATCTCCGCCATTTCACTTGTGGTTAAGTCGCGCCACTCTCCCGAACGTAAATTGCCCAGTTCAACATTCATAATGCGCGAGCGTTGTAACTCAGTCACTTCATAATCAAGATATTCACACATACGGCGAATTTGTCGATTTAAGCCTTGGGTAAGAATAATACGAAAAACATATTTACTCTCATGTTTAACAATACAGGGTTTAGTAATAGTGCCTAAAATAGGGACACCTTTTGACATACGCTCAACAAAGCGCTCACTGATTGGCTTATCAACTTTGACAATATATTCTTTGTCGTGAGCATTTTCTGCCCGTAATATTTTATTAACAATATCACCGTCACTGGTCAAAAATATCAGCCCTTCTGAGGGTTTATCTAATCTGCCAATAGGAAATATGCGCTTAGTATGACCAATAGCATCAATAATATTACCTTTGACTTGCCGCTCAGTGGTACAGGTAATACCAATGGGTTTATTATAAGCAATGTAAACTCGGTCGGTATGATTACTCGCGCTGGCTTTAATCTCATTACCGTCAATACACACCCTATCACCGGACACAACTTTAGTACCAAGCTCTGGTACTTTGCCATTAATGGTCACACGATTGTTTTCGATCAATTTATCGGCAAATCGACGCGAACAATAGCCCGAGTCACTAATATATTTGTTTAAACGTTTTTCGTAACTTGACACTGGCTATCCTAAATAAGATCAGTAAATAACTGTAAATTCTAAATTTGATGGGTGGTATTTTACCTAAATTTTGTCACACTGTAGAGCAATGTTACAAAAAGCTGTAAAAAACTCGATAAACGAGTTTATAAACAAGGAATAAATATGAAAATAATCGCATTGGGTGCAAGTTCAAGCAGTAAATCAATCAACAAACAACTTGCCACGTATGCCGCTAACCTAGCCGCTGAAGTTCAGGAAAATGTTGACATTGAAATACTCGATTTAAACGACTTTGAATTACCGCTTTTTAGCCAAGATAAGGAAATAGCATTAGGTCAACCTGAAGCCGCGAAAGCCTTCTTCAATAAACTGGGTGAAAGTGACGCCATTATTATTTCATTTGCTGAGCATAACGGCAATTACAGTGCCGCCTATAAAAACTTATTTGATTGGGCCTCGCGCATTGATAAAAAAGTTTATCAAAATAAACCCATGCTATTATTGGCCACATCTCCTGGACCAGGTGGTGCCGGCAGTGTGTTAGCCGTAGCGACAGGTTCAGCGCCTTACTTCGATGGCAAAGTAAAAGCATCGTTATCTGTGCCAAACTTTTTTGATAACTTTGACGTAGAAAATACTAAGCTCACTAATGATGAATTACATCAGCAATTGCTCAACGCCGTGAAACTTTTAATGGCATAATTTTCAGTAAAGACCTAAAAATTACGCCGTGATTTTTAGGTCTTACCGCTATCTTTAACTTGAGTATTAACAATAACACTCGGTTGTTTGGCCTTAGTCTCCACTTTGATTGTTCCCCCCTCTATTGCCAACAGAAAAAGAACTACAGCCAGAGGCAGTGAATATAATGATTGATAGCCATAGCAGCGCCTGATGTACTTTCATATGTTACTCATTAATTTGCTGCTATTACACTAATTTTAGCCAGTTGACGATCATGATATTTAGCTAAGACAATAATGGAAATAATCGCCCCTAATAACGCTAGTGCCATATCTGACTGGGTATCCCAAATATAGCCTTGCGTACCCAAAAATGCTTCAGCATTTTCACCTGAGGCAATAGCAACCCACCATTCTATCAATTCATAAAAGGCGCTAAAGGCCAAGCAAATAGCAACAATAATGACATTTAACCAAGCTTTTCCATTAACAATGCTTTTGCGAATAAGGATCTCACGGGCAAGTAAAGCGGGTACAAAGCCTTGGAAAAAGTGGCCGACTTTATCGTAGTTATTTCGCTCAGACCCCATCCAATGTGCGATCGTATCAAATAAGGGGACTTCGGCGTAGGTATAATGACCACCCACCATTAACACGATGCAATGCAGTAATATCAAATTATAAAGCAAACGCGTTAACTTAAAACGCTGAAAACTTATCATTATCAGTACTAAACCTATCAGCGCCGGCAATACTTCTAAAAACCAAGTGAATTGATCTTTTGGCCCAATACCTGACCAAATCAAGACAACAAAAAAACACACTAACCAGAGAACCTTTAACATTTTACTTACTCTTTAATGACGGCATATTTATAACACACTAATTTCATAGCCCTTCTGAACATAATATTTCTGAGCATGGCCCTTGTAAACATAGCCTTTGTAAAAATAGCACTGCTAAAATTTGCTACCTTTTCGATAGGATAGCGTCATTAAAGTGCAGTAGTCACTTTTCAAACACCCTATTTTTCAGTAATCACACCGAGTAAATCTACTATTTCAATTGGCTCATACAAGGCGCCAAAACATCGGGTAAAGTCCGTAATTTGCTCAGTGCTTGGAAAAGTAAAATAATGACCTTGCACCGCTTGAACAATCGTTGTGAGTTCATCCCCCTGTTCAAGCGTCTTAATCGCTTGCTCGATCAATTGACACCCCCCGATATACAAAGACAACACATGCCACAGATAAGACTTATCCTGTTGCACTGACAATGTTGAATTAGCAATAATACCCCCCGTATCTATCGTGCTGTCATCAATAAAGTGCAAACTTGTCGCCAACTGCTTATCGCCATTTAACAGCGCCCAAAACGTTGCCATAACGCCACGATAATTTGGCAATAACCCTGAATGTAAATTAATCACACCCTGTTTTGACAGCGCAATAACGGGCGGCTTTAAAATCACCCCGTAACGAATAGAAATAATTAAATCAGCTGAAAATGCTTGAATTTTTGCCAAACCATCAACTGAATTTATTTGATTTAAGGTTTCTATCTCAATAGCGTATTGCTGAGTAATCTCTGCATAAGTTTTAAAATTCACCGATAGTTCGGTATTTGCCTGCACTTGCTCAAGCGTGCGATAAACCTCGTTTTGCTCAAATTGCGCTAACTCCTGCAAGGCTTGTGGGCGTGTGCTATTACCACCGACTTTACTGGATAAAAACACCTTAATATTATGCAGTTGTAATGAGGGCAATAATAAATTTAACGCCAAGTTACTGGCAATGTCATTATTGAGCAATAAAACAATGTTCATGATAATCATTCCTCTAGCTATTATTTAATACTGGCTCAACTAAAAAATAAGATAACACCATAAACTTGCATTAAAACTTCCATAAAAACTTCCATAAAACCAAAATAATCGGTTATTTTATGTGCTTAACTGTTTCATCATATAATATCTGCAACCGGTTTTAGGATAGCCTTGCTGCGTCCATTGCACTTGATAACCGTGTTTTTCATAAAATGGCATAGCTTGAAAATTCAAGGTGTCGAGTAAGGCCTTATTACAACCTCTAGCTTGCGCCGCCTGTTCTATTTGATGTAATATTTTACTACCGACTTGTTGGCCTCGCAGTGTATCTGATACCCATAAGGTGTTGATCATTAACCAATCACCAAAGGTTCGTCCCGCGGCGCCGGCAACAACATCACCTTTGTCATCGTTTAACTTCACCGCAATGGCTTTACGTTCACTGACTTCCCAATGCGCCCAGTTAAATTCAGCAATTTTTTCATCTAAAAAAGCGATTAGCCCTGCTTCAGGGTTTTCAATAACTTCAATGTTCAACGCTTGACTCCCATTAATGATCTTAAGCGCTTTTTCACTGACTTTTCTAAAAGTCAGTGAAATGTTTATAAACTATTTAATAACATCAACTCTTTTGGGTGGGGCTTCATATAATATGACTCGGTAATGTAGTCATGTGGGAAGCGTCGAAAATGATGGCGTAATAAGGTTATCGGCACAATCAATGGCAGTAAGCCATTACGGTATTGCTCAATAATATCAACTAGTTCAGCTTTGTCATCAACGCTGATAGAGGTTTTTAAATAACCTTGCAGATGTTGCAAGGTATTCACGTGACCTTTTCGAGTGGCTTTTATTTTTAATATCACCATCATTTTTTTCAAGTATTGCGACATGACCTCACTAGGTACCTCAGCATGGGCCTGCGCCAAGTAATGACCTAGCTCTTTTGCCAACGCCTGGCTATGACTCATAAAAATATATTTATGTTGTGCATGAAAACAATTCAGGCTGTGCAATGAAAACACTTCTGCCGATAGTTTTTGCCAACGAGCATAAATAAATACCCGTTGAATAAAGTTTTCACGCAAGATGGCATCACCTAACCTACCTTCTTCTTCAACGGGTAAATCTGGAAAATTCTCCATCAATTTTTGTGCGTAAATACCCACGCCAATACGATCTGGCATATCACCTTTATAAAGTCTCACACGCTCCATACCACAACTGGGTGAGTCTTTTTTCAATATATAACCGCTAAGCTTTTGTTGCCAAGATTGCTGCTGTTGAGCACAATCTTTAAGTCGTTCAGTGACATCTAAATCTGGCGTTCTTGAACCAACGCAATGCACTTTTTCATCGATCAGTACTAACCTAATGGTTTCACGCGGAATACCTAAACCAATATCCACTTCTGGACAGAAGGGGATAAAATCAAAATACTCGCTTAAGGTGTTATTAATATATGCGTTGTTTTTATGACCTGAGTCAAACCGCACTTTATGACCTAATAAACAGCTACTAATGCCGATTGATAGTTTATTATCCATGCTTGTTTCCTATGACTGAAAGTTTTTAGCTTTTGCTGAATTTCAGTATAACTAAAAGCCTAATTAAGATAATCATTTAAATAGTATTTTAGCTATATAGTCGGCTCTGTTCGACAACACTATTATTAGTGTGATGAAGCCTGATGCCTAAAAAGTTAACAAACATCTGTCGCTAGGTATCTTTTTCGCTAGGCATTTTTATCTACAGAAGTTAAATTTCATTTAACTTGATGGACTGAAGTCCAACCTAGATAGAGCTTACGGATGATCATGTCGCATTGGGCGATTGTTTTACCATTTTTCTCTTGGTCTGACTTTAGTCCGTCAACCGCTAAACAGGCAATGACCGAGATGGCTAAGCACGGCCATATGATCGTGACATACCCTTTATCCTGAAGATAAAAAACCCGGAAATTTCCGGGCTTTATCAACAGCTACTAATAAAATAAAACTAAACGCTATTTTTCAAAATAGAATTTATCGCGTTTATTATCGTAATTACCCACTTCATTCATGGTATCGGCATTATACAAACGGCCATTAATCATGGTGTAAATCACTTTGTCAGATAAACGAATATCTTTACTGACATCGCCATCAATGACTAAAATATCCGCAAGTTTGCCAACTTTAAGTGAACCTAATTGGCTGTCTAAACCTAAGGTATGTGCCGGTGCGATGGTTGCAGTACGAATAGCATTTAATGGCGACATGCCACCTTGTGCCATCATCCACATTTCCCAGTGCATGGCTAAACCTTCACGCTGACCATGACCACCGGCATTAACCACAACGCCTAAGTCTTGCAGCTCTTTTGCTACTTTGGCAACATTAATATGGTTGTAATGATGCAGCGGCGCTTTGGTACGACGCATTGAACGCGGGTCTAAAAACTCGCTCGGTACATACTGGCTCAAACGTGGATGTTGCCATACGTCTGTCGTGTCATACCAATAATGTTCACCTGAAATACCACCGTAAGCCACACCCATAGTGGGTGTATAAGCCATTTCAGATTGTGACCATAACTGTTTGATATCGTCATAAATTTTCGCCGTTGAAATTGAATGCTCTAACGTCGTATGGCCATCAATAATCATAGATAAGTTATGTTGTAGCAGTGACCCCCCTTCTGGTACCACTAATATTTCTGCTTCACGCGCGGCTTGGATCATTTGTTGACGTTGATTACGACGCGGTTGGTTGTAGCTTTTAACACTAAACACACCGGCTTTTTTCAAACGTTCAATATGAAATTTAGCATCGGCTAAGCTATCAACATGCGAGGTATAACCTGCAACCGTGGCTCCATATAAAATACTACCAGTAGAGAATAAACGTGGGCCAACAATATCACCGGCCTTTTGCATTTCACTCGCTGCAAAAAACTCAGTGGTGTCGTTTGATGGATCGTGAATCGTAGTGACACCCAACGCTAAACCTGCGTAGTTTTTCCAGTTTTGCTGTGGAATAATTTCATTACTGCCTTGTGGCCCATGCGCATGGGCATCAATCAAGCCCGGCATAATCGACTTACCCCTAATATCAATCACCTTAGCATTTGACGGAATATCGACTTGGCCATTTTTACCCACCGCAATAATTTTATTACCCTCAACAAGCACTACACCGTTTTCTATCACTTGCTCACCTTCCATAGTGATCACTTTACCGCCAACAAAAGCGACACGACCAGAAGGTTTATCTGCTTTTTCTTTAAAGCCTAAATAGGTTTTCAGCGGTGCGGGTGTTGATGACTCTGTAGCCTGTTCTTCGTGGCTATTAGCCTCGTCTTTATCAACTATTGTTTTATCGCTGATATCAAATAAACCCGCGACACTTGCTTGGTATAAATCTGGTCCTAAGCTCCAATAAAGCTCATTAGATTCGCCATTCCAGTTGATACCTTCGCCAGCACGTAACGACAATTTTTTCACCGGTAGGTTTTTTGCTTTTGGACCAATATCTATCACTTGGCCACGTTCAACAAATGGCGTTACAAAAACCTTAAAGCGTTCAGCAAAAGCTAAATATTTACCATCAGGTGACACTTTATATTCGGTAGCAAACTTACCCTGATAAAGCGCTTGTTCTTTGTTAGAACTTGATGAATTATCTAAATTAATTTTCACCAGTTGCGGTGTTTCACCCTTGCGTAAGACATAAATACGATCATTTTTAGCACCAAAATGCGGCAGTAAACCTGATTCTGTTACCAGTTTTGGCACACCACCCTTAGCACTTACCGTATAAACGCCTGGGTTTAGGCCCCAAGTTGGATCGGTAATATAACCACCAGCCACTTTACGAAACACCACAGTCTTACCATTAGGAGAAAAACTGGGTTCTATATACTTGCCCGGCTCTTGGGTTAGTAAACTGCTTCTACCGCCACGTGATGATACTGAGCGAATTTCACCTAGCTTTTTATCATCCCAAGTACTATAAACCACTGTTCTGCCATCACGCGAAAAACTAGGGTTCAGTTCAAAGTGTGATGTTTGTTTGGTTAAACGCTTGGCTTGACCTTTGACTTGGCCATCGGCAATGGGGCGAACATAAATGTGGCCCATTGACTCGTAAACGACTTTTCGGCCATCAGGCGATATTTCAACATCACGCAACATTTTTACGTCAAAGTTGTCTTGATCAATATCTTGTTGAAAACGTAACGCTGTTTGGATTTTTTTCTCGGTTTTTACATGAAAAGGAATAATCGTGCTGGTGTTACTTTCAAGATCGAGTTTGTTAATTTGACCACCTGACCAAAACACCATGCCAGTGCTATTAGGTAGCCACGCCATATTAGGGTAAACACCGTGAATCGCCCACGTTTCTTGCATATCGCGATCTAAATTTTCAAAAATCAGCTTTTCTTCGCCGCTTTTTAAGTCATACAAGTATAAATTAGATTGAAAATCGTCTCGGCTGATATAAGCTAAATATTGACCATCAGGTGACGGCACTGGCCGTATCGCTCCGCCTTTACCTGAAATAACCACTTTAATTTCACCGCTTTCAAGCTCTAAGCGCTTAATCTTATAAATGCCCTTCTCAGAGTCTTTACTGTAATGAAAAGTTTTACCCGGTGTCGCATCTTGCGAGAAGTAAACGTATTTACCGTCAGCTGAAAATGCCGGTTCACCTAAATCTTTTTGTTCATTAGGTCGCTTGGTTAACATCACACCGTTGCCACCCGTTTTGTGATACATCCATACTTCGCCAGCACCCAGAGAACGAGAGCCAGTAAAGTGTTTACGGCCAACAATATAGTTACCATCAGGCGACCATGCAGGGCTATTTAATAAACGAAAAGTTTCACTACTGATCGCTTTGCCCGCACTGCCATCGGCTTTCATGATCCATAAATTATCGCCACCGTCTTCATCAGAGGTAAAAGCAATGTGCTTTCCATCCGGACTAAAGCGTGGCTGCATTTGCCAAGCAATATCTGTCATCAAAGCGCTTGCTTCACCACCTTCAATCGGTAAAGTATAAATATCACCCAATAGATCAAAGACTAAGGTTTTACCATCTGGGCTAATATCAACATTCATCCAAGTACCTTGGCGCACGTCAATTTTGGCGCTAGTAAATTCACCTTGGGGGCTGTTGACCGACCACTTTTCAGCGGCGGATTTTTCGGGCGTTTTAGCCACATCATTGTCAGCAAACGCCTGTTGGCCAGCGCCTAACACTAAGGTAACACTGAGTGCTAGTGAAGAAATTCGAGTAGTAAATTTAGACATTAAATTCCACCTAATTATTGTTATTTACCTACTAGAACACATCAGCATTGAAAATTTAAGTCGAATGCGATAAATAGTCGCTATTTACCGTTAAACACCCATTATTAGCGTGTGGTGAATATAAATATTTATGATGATTAGTATGAATAAAAAATAGACAACTTTTTTATTTTTCAGTATGATATTCAAACAAATTGCAACACTACGATAACAATACAACAATAAAAACAAGGACTGATTTTATGGAAAGATTAAAACAAGCACAGGCGAGCTTAGTGACCACCTATTCACTTTACAATGTCGCCAGTGAACAAAAGTTACCCCCCATTAATGCTGATGATACTCATACCCTAAAAGCGCTATTAGACGTTATTCAAAAACGTGAAGCAATTGCTTACGTACAAAAAATAAAAAAGAGCATTCCCAGTGAAGTCACTGAACTAAAAAGATTACTTGCTGATGTTATGCTGCTGCTTGATGGTGTTGATATTAAAGCCCTGAAAGCAAAAAGCAAAATTGCAGCGAATGCTGATTAGTTTATTTTCTGAAATTAATACCTTTAGAAATTAATACCTTTAGAAATTAATACCTTTAAATAAGTACTTTTAAATGAAAGGCCTTGATTAAAAATCATCAGTGTAGAGCTATGTTATGCAGATTTATGAATCCCTACTTAGGTTAATAAATCTGCATAAGTAATATTAATCAGTTAATCCATTAAGTTAGTGTCTTTAGCCACTAACTTAATTTAATTGGATTGCATCGAGTAATTCGTGGCATGCTTTCTGTTAGCAAGTCTAACTTTGCAAGCACTAATGGCGCTTGCTAAAGTAAAATGCTGATGCAGAATTTGTTCTGGTATTACTATCGGCCTTGCTATCGACGCTAGTATCGGCATGCTCTCAGTATTGCTTGATAAGCCTAGTGTGGCATAATTTTTTTGCCATATTTAACTGACCATTATAGCTCAGCAAGCGCTAACAATAATTTTTCATGAATACCACCAAATCCACCATTGCTCATGACGACCAGCGTATCACCTGCTTGGGCATTCGCCACAATATTAGCCACTAACTGCCTAATATCTTGACTGACAAAACATGGCTGAACGCAGTCAGCAATTAATGCCTCTACAGACCACTTAACTTGCTCGCCTTGATAGATAAACACCCTATCCGCATCGGATAACGATTTTGCCAAGGTGTCTTTATGCACACCTGACTTCATGGTATTTGAGCGTGGCTCTAATATCGCTATCACCCGCCTGCTGCCAACATTTGCCCGCACACCCGCTAATGTTTTGGCAATAGCGGTTGGGTGATGGGCGAAGTCGTCAAACACTCTAACCTGATTCACCTCACCTTTTAGCTCTAGTCGGCGTTTAGTATTAATAAAGCTTGTTAACGCTTCGATAGCTACCTCAGTTGGCACCCCGGCATGACGCGCCGCGGCAATCGCCATTAAACCGTTGTCGATATTAAAGTCGCCTATTAACGCCCAATTCACTCGCCCTTGTATGACACCTTTAAAGCTGACAATAAATTCACTGCCATCAGCAATACATTTTTCTGCATGCCAACCCAAGAGTTTATCTGCTTCAACGACACTATATTCAGTCGGTGTCCAGCAACCCATAGCCAGTGTTTCTGTAATGGCAGCTTCATTTTTTGGTGATAAAATAAGACCATTGCTCGGCACCATACGAATAAGGTGGTGAAATTGACGTTGAATATCACTGATATCATGAAAAATATCAGCATGATCAAATTCCATATTATTGATGACTAATGTATTCGGGCGATAATGGACAAATTTAGAACGTTTATCAAAAAACGCCGTATCGTATTCATCTGCTTCGATAACAAAAAATGGCGCATTACCTAAGCGTGCAGAACAATCAAAATTTTGTGGCACACCACCAATCAAAAAGCCCGGCTCCATTCCAGCGTATTGCAATATCCAGGTTAACATGGAGCTGGTAGTGGTTTTACCATGGGTACCGGAAACCGCTAACACCCAACGATCTTTTAAAACATGCTCTAATAACCACTGCGGGCCTGAGGTATAAGCAATTTTTCTATCCAGTATGTACTCCACCATCACATTACCACGCGCCATAGCATTGCCAACAATCACTAAATCAGGCTCATCGTCTAAGTGTTCAATTAAGTAACCTGATTTTAATTCGACACCCAGTTGTGCTAGCTGGGTGCTCATGGGTGGGTAAACATTGGCGTCGCAGCCAGACACTCGAAAGCCCATTTGCTTGGCAATAGCGGCAATACCGCCCATAAACGTGCCACAAATGCCTAATATATGAATATGCATAAAAACCTATTTAGATAACTCTGACGCGCGTAGGCTAGTTCGAGCTAAAATTTAAATCACAATGGGGTCAATATACCTTAATCCAGCAAAAATACATATTGCAAAGTCGATGCATTTTCCCCACTATCAAAACGATTAACCCTAACGGAAATCATTAATTAGCCACTGTAAAGAATTAAACCCTTGGCATCACCATTAGTTATATTTGAGAGCGCTCATGAGTAAGCCTATGTTACAAAATATCTATGTTTATCCGATAAAGTCTAGCGCCAGCATTGAGCTATCAAATAGCTGGGTTGAAGAACTTGGCTTAGCCTTTGATCGTCGTTTTGTTGTTGCCAGCCCTGATGGTCAGTTTATCACCGCGCGTACGCAGCCCACTTTATGTTTAATTCAAGCGAGTTTAACCGCAACAGGCCTAACCATTATCGCGCCTAACATGCCAGCTTTAGTGATTGAATATCATCATCTTTGCCAAGGGTACATTGCTGTTAACTTGTGGAATGACACTATTAATGCCCAACAATGTCGAGAAAACATTAATCGATGGTTTAGTCTCTATCTTCAAAAACCTTGCCAGTTACTCTTTTTTGGCGCAGATTCTCAACGTTTTGTTAAAAACAAAAATAGCCAAGTTGGCTTTGCTGACGCCTACCCCTTACTGCTTATTTCGCAAGCATCACTTGATCACTTAAATAAGCAATATAAAGCTGACACCACCACCATTTCCATGACACAATTTCGGCCAAATATCGTCGTGAATAACTGTGATGCTTTTGCAGAAGATAATTGGCAGCACATTCGCATTGGTGAAGTGGAGTTTGAAATAACCACACCTTGCACGCGCTGTATTTTCACCACTATTGATCCTAAGACTAGTGAAAAAAATCACCAGCAAGAGCCTTTAAATACTTTGAAAAACTATCGCCAATTAGCTAATGGTGACATTTTATTTGGCCAAAACTTAGTAGCACTTAATCAAGGCCAGATTAAACGTGGCGATAGCCTTGAAGTATTAAAACGCCAAGCAGCACCGGTATTTACTGTTAAAAGTACGTCCGTTATTCGTGCGACAAAAACCACCCAAGTAAAAAAGGATGCAACATTGACCGTTAAAACAAACAAACCCGTACTCACCTTTACTAGCTTTAATAAAACCATTACCGGTAATAACAAGCAAACCCTACTTGAACAAGGCGAAGATGCCGGTTTATTATTGCCTTGTTCATGCCGAGGTGGCATGTGTGGTAGTTGCAAAGTAAAATTAGAACAGGGTGAAGTAGAACAACTTTGCCAAGATGGTTTATCCGACCAAGAGCAGCAACAAGGCTATATATTAAGTTGTAGTTGTACGCCGCTTACTGATGTGGTTATTAGTCATCCCGTACGTAAACGACGTAACATCAGTGATGAGTAAATAGAGTATAAAACATGAAGTTGAACTGCGATTTAGGTGAGTTTAAACATAATAACGATGCCGATATTATGCCATTGATTGATATGGCGAATATTGCCTGTGGCTTTCATGGTTCAGATCCCCTCACCATTAAAAAAACCATTAAACTTGCCAAGCAACATCAAGTGATTATCGGGGCGCATCCAAGCTACCCCGATAGTGAAAACTTTGGTCGTCGGTCTCTCCAGCTATCGCAAGATGAATTAATCGCGAATGTACAATATCAAATTGGCGCGTTGCAGGCACTGTGCGCGGTTGAAAATGCTCAGCTTGTCTACGTAAAGCCGCATGGCGCGTTATACAACGATATGATGACCAACTTAAGCCTATTTGATGATATCTGTTTGGCTATTTCACAACTTAATCCTAGTCATAACAAGCCACTATCTTTGATGATACAAGCGATAGACAACAGCGATAAATTTCAGCAAATAGCGAAAAAACATCATCTTTCACTTTATTTTGAGGCCTTTGCTGACCGAGCTTATTTGGATAACGGTTTTTTAGTGCCACGAAGTGCAGCCGGTGCGGTGTTAACCAACAATATTGATGTCGTCAGTCGTTGCCAAGATATACTTAATCAACAACCCTTACTCAGCATCAATCAACAAGCCTTGCAATTTCACATTGATACCTTATGCGTTCATGGTGACACGCCAAACGCCTTGGCGATGATTAAAGCGTTGCGCCAAACCATTAATCAGCAAAGGTCGCGTTAATATGATGAGTAATAATCGAGAGGGTATTAACGCCAAGGTTAGCAATAGCACTGAACATGGTGTTAATTTCACCCTTGACCTAGTCGCAGAAAACGCTTTATTGCTAAGCTGGCAAGCCAAAATATCGCTCACACAACATAATGAAATTATTGCCTTACAAGCTATGATTACCCAGCAGTTGGGTGAGTTAATTATAGAAACAGTGGCAAGCTATCATTGTTTAATGGTTTATTATTGCCCGCAACTTAGTTCAAGCCTGCAAGTGATCGACAAAATTAACCGCGTCGCCAAAAACGCTAGCCATAAACACAGTAATGGCAATAACCAAGAGAATAATCCAAACAATAAATTAGCCCATCAAGCTGCCCATGAGCATTGCATTAAAATACCGGTTTACTACGACCGTGAACAAGAGTGGGATTTAGCCGACGTTGCAAAACGCTGTAATATGTCAATGGATGAGGTGATCAAACAGCACAGTGCTCAAACTTACCACGGCTATGCTTTAGGTTTTACGCCAGGATTTTGTTACTTGGCCAGTTTACCTGAAAGTTTACAGCTGCCTCGCAAGTCTTCACCGCGCATAAAAGTACCTAAGGGCGCTGTGGCTATTGCTGAGCAGCAAAGTGCTATTTATCCGATTGAAAGTCCCGGTGGTTGGCATATTATCGGCCAAACCCCCTTACCTATGTATGAAAGTCACCATGGTCAGTTCAATGCCAGTATTCAGGTTGGGCAAAATGTGCAGTTTTATGCTATTTCAAAAGCTGAATTTCTTGCATTAAAACAAGGTGTAGCAGAGTGAAGCAAAATTTTCTTGAAATTATCACCATGAATGGTCAAGCAAGTATTCAAGATCTTGGCCGCCTTAATGCTCAGCATCTTGGTTTTAGTGCCAGTGGCGTCGCCGACGAATTTGCTTTCCTTAGTGCCAATAAACTTATCACTAATAAACTTAGCATTAAGCCTGTGCATAATATTGCCAAAACAAATAATAAACTAGCCAATGATGCGGCAATAGAAATCACCTTAGGGCAAATCAGTTTCAAAGCCAATACCGCTTGCACCATAGCTATAACGGGCGCTGATTGCCAAGCTAAAATTAATAATGTGACGATCAACAACTGGCAATGCCATCAACTACACGCCGGCGATATTATTGCGTTTGCTATGCCAAAAACCCAGTTACATAGTTATCTGACCATACTGGGTGGTTTTACTTGCCAAACAGCACAACAACCTTGGTTAGGCAGCTTAGCTCAAACCGTTAATGAAATGGCCTTAGGCTTCACTGGCGAAGCGTTAATGGTCGGGAGTAAACTTTATTTTTCAACACAAAGTCAGCCTTTAGCTGAAGCCACGTCAGCACAAAAAACTCAGCTAGAGTCACTAAAAGCCAATAGACCGACAACGGCGCCAGCCTTATTTTACTCAAAGCAAAAACTGACCTTGCGTGTTATGCCCAGTCGCTTATTTTTACAAATGAGTATCGCACAACAGCAACAATTTCTAGCCACTGAATATGTTATTTCACCTGATAGCAATCGCATGGGTTATCGCCTACACCTTAAGTCCCCACACACGTCATCGTTATCGCCAGACAAAAAAATACTGACTCAGCCGTTACGCAGCCAGTGTTTATTATCCATGCCAGTGACTTACGGCATGGTGCAGTTTCCTGACAACGAACAACCGATTATATTAATGAAAGAGCGACAAACCATGGGTGGTTATCCCGTGCTTGGCACCGTAATGCAAACCGACTTATTTCGTTTAAGCCAAATGCGTCCTGGGGAGGAAGTGGCATTCACCTTAATTACTCATCCACAAGCCCAGCAGCAATTACGCACATTTTACCAAAAACTATACTGATACATTTTTTAGCAAGCGCTAAACACAACCTAAAGGTAGAATGGCGATCGATAAAAGCTTAGAATAGCGCCCGCTTTACGATTTGGTCTTACGCAGGTACTGCTTTGTTATTAATGATCGACAATTATGACTCTTTTACTTTTAACCTAGTGCATTATTTTCAAGCACTGGGACAAGAAGTTAAAGTCTGTAGAAACGATGAAATCAGCTTAGCGGAAATCGCCGCATTAGCACCGCAATATATTGTTATTTCCCCTGGACCTTGTGACCCTGACGCGGCGGGTTTATCGCTAGCGATAATCGAGAGGTTTAAAGGCCAGATTGCCATATTAGGCGTATGCTTAGGACATCAATGCATTGCCCAGCACTTTGGCGCTAAAGTCATTAAAGCGAGCAAAGTTATGCACGGTAAAACTAGTGTTATTAGCCATAATGAGCAAGGATTATTTAGTACATTAAAACAGCCATTAACCGTCACACGCTATCATTCCTTGATTGTTGATAAACAATCTTTACCTGATGAGCTAGAAATAACCGCTTGGATCACTGAAAATGGACAGCAAGATATCATGGCTTTGCAACATAAATATTTGGCCATTGCCAGTGTACAATTTCATCCTGAATCTGTTTTAACTGAACAGGGTCACCAATTATTGCAAAATTTCATTGATCAATATTCAAATAAAATAGCTGATAATGTTGAGCCCAGTTGAGCTTTAAGATACAAATCTAAACCCAGAAAAATCAATAGTTCCTAATGAAATAGCTTAATAGGCCGATAACCTAGCAAGCACAAAATATTATAAATTGATAACGAATACTAATAATGAAGTCCTGATGCAAATATTTGAAAATAATAAATTAGTTTACGCTATCTATAGTCGAGCACTGAGTCTGACGATTAGTAAAGACTTTGCTAACCTAAAAAGTGGCAAAATAAATATAACTAATCAACAAAACAGTGAGCAGTTTAACCGTCGACGTGAGTTACTTGCGGTAGAACAACAAGCTAACAAAAAAAAAATCATTCAAGCACATGGCCAAGAACACTTTAAAACACAAGTAAAGACTCAGTTTTTTAAGCGGGTTAATGCCCAATTTGATAAAGAGTTTGATAATAAAGAAAACCTCTACATGAATGTGTTAAAAATAGAAGATGCTGCACCTTCTATTATGGAAATATTGGCAGTAAAAGCCGCAAGCATCAATCGCATCACACCACTAGCGAAAACATTACCTTGGTTATGTAGTGAATTAATCAATTTGGTCAACAAGCCTCAGTACCGTAAACGTTCAGACATACAAGTCACAGAAGCCCATTTAGCGTTAAGTTATGTTGGTTTAGACAACCTTAAATTGGTCATGCCAATATTTATGCTCAAGCATTGGTTACCCAACCAGACAACACCTTACCCTTTAATGAAAAGAAAGCTATGGAACGATAGTTTATCGGTCGCGCTAGCGGCACAAGTATTAGCGAAGGAGCAAGGCTTAGATGAATTCACCGCCTTCACCGCGGGCATGTTAAGTAACTTAGGCTTATTGGCGGTTACCCGTGGGTTTTTAAATACCTATAGTGAACTATATAATGCAGAGCTACGCAGCGCTTATGAAAGTAAAGATAAAAAACTCCATGATGCTTTAGTGACACTCGACGTGGTACCCGACTTATTGCTGGAGCAGTTACTTCAACGCAGTAGTACAGTGGCGGCAGATATGGTTGAACTCATGCGTTTTGACCGTTTACAAATTACTGAACCCTTATTCGATCTAGCCTACGCGGTTAATATCGATCACATGTGTCCAATTGCTAAGCTAGTCACCAAGGCCAAAGTTTATGTCACATTTAGAAGCTTGGCAAAAGAAGATCTCATCAACACAGATGAAGCAAAAATACTGCTCACGACGGGTAAACTAACAAAAAATGACATTACCTTGCTCAAGAAAAGCGATATCAACCATATAAAATTAACCTTTAATTAGCGCCTAATAACCTTTCAATGCCGTGTTTATGTCAATTAACTCTCTCCTTCCAGTCACTAGCAACAGCTGAGTTCCTTACGCTTACTTTCAAATAAATAGCTATAAAGTCAGCTAAACGCTAAATTGCGCTAATTTATTTTTGATTAATTATGAAACCTTGCCAGTAAGTGCAACTCACCGCAAGTAACATAAGGCGTTAGCCACAGCCATTGAATTAATGAATTCGACCATTCTGGTGAAAAAAACAGCAAAAATAGTTATGCAGTAATAATGAATAAAAACGACTAAGCCTTTATTTTACAAGGGCTTCAGCGCATTTTTACAAGACACTGTCTATTTTTTCTGTCATAATCCGTGCCTATTTTAATTAGTCCTGCCGTTAAATAATGCATACTAGTTAATTCATTTAGTTTTGCTAGCGTTGGCGCCCAAAGCTAATAAACAACTATTGATTACACTATCCTAAATATAAGAGGAATTTACAATGTCTAACCACTTCCCAGTAAATCGTGAGTTATTTGATGATGTTATGGTACCTAACTATGCACCATCTGCTGTTATACCTGTTCGCGGTCTAGGTTCACGTGTTTGGGATCAACAAGATCGTGAGTTTATCGATTTTGCTGGCGGCATTGCCGTTAACTGTTTAGGACATTGTCATCCTGCATTAGTTACCGCGTTAACCGAACAAGCTAATAAAATTTGGCATTTATCTAATGTGATGACTAACGAGCCTGCATTACGTTTAGCGAAAAAATTAACCGATAGCACCTTTGCAGATAAAGTTTACTTTGCTAACTCTGGCGCAGAAGCTAACGAAGCGGCTTTAAAATTAGCCCGTCGTTTTGCCCTTGAAAACTTTGGCGCAGAAAAATCACAAATTATTGCGTTTAAACAAGGCTTTCATGGTCGCACCTTCTTTACCGTTACGGTTGGTGGCCAAGCAGCTTACTCTGATGGTTTTGGCCCTAAACCTGGTGACATTGACCATGCTGAATATAACAACTTAGACAGTTTAAAAGCCCTTATGTCTGACAAAACTTGTGCCGTAGTCATGGAACCATTACAAGGTGAAGGCGGTGTTGTTTCACCAACAGATGAGTTTGCTAAAGGTGTGCGCGAACTTTGTAACCAACATAACGCTTTATTAATTTTTGATGAAGTTCAAACCGGTGTTGGCCGTTTAGGCGAGCTATATGCCTATATGGGTTTAGGTGTTACACCTGATATTTTAACCTCAGCTAAAGCACTAGGTGGTGGTTTCCCTATTGGCGCTATGCTCACAACAAATGATATTGCTCAACACCTTAAAGTAGGTACGCACGGTAGTACATACGGTGGCAACCCATTAGCTTGTGCAGTAGCAGAAGCAGCACTTGACACCGTTAATACGGTTGAAGTGCTAGACGGTGTTAAAGCGAAAGCAAAACTTTATGTCGCCGGTTTAAATGCGATTAATGCTAAATACCATATGTTTAGCGAAATTCGTGGTAAAGGCTTATTAATTGGTGCGGTATTAACTGAAGCATATAAAGGTAGAGCAAAAGAATTGTTAAATGCGGCACTGGAAGAAGGTCTAATGACCCTTATTGCCGGCGCTAACATTATGCGTTTCGCCCCTTCATTAGTTATACCTGATGAAGATATCGTAGAAGGTTTAGCGCGTTTTGAAAAAGCCGTGGCTAAATTAGCTAAATAAGTCATTCATTATTATAGCGTTCAAATACCTTAAGATACTTAGGTGTTTGAACGTCTCATTGAGAGTTTTCTATGATTATTATACGCCCTATTCAAAACAGTGATTATGATGCACTGCATCGCATTGCTGTGGAGTCAGGACACGGTTTTACATCACTACCGGTCAACGAAAAACTGCTAAAAAATCGCATTTCTCACGCTGAAGTTTCTTTCAAAAGCTCGGTTACTGAGCCAGGTAAAGAAGGTTACCTCTTTGTTATGGAGGATACCGAAACAGGCGCTGTTGTTGGCACCAGTGGCATTGAAGCGGCGGTGGGTTTGGATGATGCATTTTATCATTACCATTTAGGTAAGGTTGTACACAGCTCTCGTGAGCTTAATATATATAATACCGTTGAAACATTGTCATTATGCAATGACTATACGGGTGCCTCTGAAATTTGTACTTTATTTTTGAGCGAAAGTCATCGCAAGAATAGTAACGGACGCTTCTTATCACGTGTTCGTTTTCTCTTTATGGCAGAGCACACAGAACGTTTCGCTGAAACCGTTATCGCAGAAATGCGCGGTGTTTCAGACGAAGACGGTTCATCACCCTTTTGGAAGTGGCTAGAAGAGCACTTCTTCTCGCTAGATTTCCCGACGGCAGATTACCTTACCGGTATAGGTAAAAAAGTATTTATTGCTGAGCTGATGCCGAAATACCCGATTTATGTCAACTTGTTGAGCCCAGAAGCACAACGGGTGATTAACAAGGTACATCCAAAAACAGTACCTGCGTTAAGACTGCTTGAAGCTGAAGGCTTCTCCCGTCGTGGTTATGTCGATATTTTTGATGCCGGACCAACGGTTGAAACACAAACAGCCTTAGTGAAAACTGTCTGTCAAAGTCAACAATGCCAAGTATTGATTGGCGAAGTAGCAACCGACAATAACTATATTATTTGTAATCGCAAAGTAGCAGATTTTAGAGCAACACAAGCCGCCGTGTTATTACGTGAAACAGCGAATCAAGTCGTGGTATCGCAAGCGGTTGCTGATGCGCTAATGGTTAATGAAGGAGATTGGGTGCGCCTAATTTCAAATTAATCATCTAATTAATACACTCATGAGCGATACACGCACAGAGGAATCAACTATGTCACACAATATACAACTTATTAATGGTCACTGGACAGCAGGTTTAGGCCATGAGATTTTTTCAAAAAATCCAGCTAAAAATCAAATTATTTGGCAAGGAAATACCGCTTCTGTAGCACAAGTTGACGAAGCTGTTATGTCTGCGCGTGCAGCGTTCGACACTTGGTCTAATATGACCATTGACGCACGTATTGCTATTGCCGTGAAGTTTGCTGAATTATTGACTGAAAACAAAGAAGCGTTCGCCACCACTATTGCGCTTGAAACCGGCAAACCACTTTGGGAAACCCGCACAGAAGTGGGCGCTATGGTAGGTAAAATAGCGATTTCAGTACGCGCCAATGAAGAACGTACTGGCACGGTTGAAAACCCAATGCCAGGTGCAAAAGCCTTTATTCGTCATAAGCCTCATGGTGTTGTCGCCGTTTACGGTCCTTATAATTTCCCTGGTCACTTGCCCAACGGTCACATTGTTCCTGCACTTATTGCCGGTAATACTATCGTATTCAAACCTAGCGAATTAACGCCTATGGTTGCTGAAGAAACCGTAAAGTTATGGCTAAAAGCAGGTCTTCCTGCTGGCGTCATCAATATGGTTCAAGGTGAAGTTGAAACCGGTAAAGCACTCGCCAATCACCCACAAATTGATGGCTTATTTTTTACCGGTAGTTCGACTACAGGTCATTTTTTACATGAACAATTTGGTGGCCAACCCGGTAAAATTTTAGCGCTAGAAATGGGCGGTAATAACCCATTAGTCGTTAAAGATGTCAGTGATATCGATGCCGTAGTACACGACATTTTGCAATCAGCCTTCATTACTACAGGTCAACGTTGTACTTGTGCTCGTCGTTTATTTATTGAAGCGGGTGAACAAGGCGATGCTATTTTAGCTAAATTAGTGGCGAGTACAGCAGCGATTAAAATTGGTTATTTTGACGATGAAGAACAACCTTTTATCGGTTCGATGATTTCTGAGAAAGCCGCGCTAAGTTTAGTTGCCGCACAACAACAGCTGCTTGACCTTGGCGCAACATCTCTTGTGATGATGAAGCACCTTGAAGTAGGTACTGGTTTTATCTCACCCGGTATTGTTGATGTAACAAACATCTCAGGTATGCCAGATGATGAGCATTTTGGCCCATTACTGAAAGTGTATCGCTACACTGACTTTGATGCCGCAATCAATGAAGCTAACAATACGGCATTTGGTTTATCTGCTGGCTTATTGAGCGACAGCGAAGCATTATATACTCATTTCTTCCGCCGTATTCGTGCCGGTATCGTCAACTGGAACAAGCCAATCACTGGCGCCAGTAGTGCCGCACCTTTTGGTGGTATTGGCGCCAGTGGTAATCACAGAGCCAGCGCATTTTATGCTGCTGATTACTGTGCCTACCCGGTAGCATCAGTTGAAGCTGAAAAAGTATCATTACCAGCAACGTTAAGCCCTGGTTTATCAATTAAGTAATTTGCAAAATTTTATTTAAAATGAAACTGCACTGTCCATTAAAAAAAGCTGGGATCCGTCCCAGCTTTTTCAAAAACATCGATCAAATATAGCCACCTGTTCTGAGTGGTTACCTAGTGTGCTGTCCTAAATATTGTTTACCTACCGAGTTAAGTGCTTAGTTAAAAGCTGAGTTAAAAGCTGAGTTAACTACTCGTTTAAATGCTTGTTTAACTACTGGTTTAAATAATAAATAGCCTTACATACCATTCAGCCAACTTACGCTACTGACACTAACTTACTTTATGCATTTAGGATTTTCACATGACACCCGTTAAAAATTTATTTAATAACATTTGGCAAAACTACTTAGAAGTCACACCTTCAGCTCATAAATTACACCAGCTGTTAAGTACCGATGACGATTTAATCAACGACCATGTTGCTTACCGCACTTTTAATATTGCTAAGGTAAATATCACAAAAATTTCAACACATTTGTTGAACTTAGGTTACAAAGAATGTGGTGAATACCACTTTGTGGCAAAAAAACTATACGCAAAACACTTTGAGCACTCAGACACTAATTTACCAAAAGTATTTATCAGTGAGCTATTAGTAGAAGAGTTTTCGTTGCCCGTACAAGCTATTATTGAGAAAATGGTTGCTGGCATTAATGAAGCGGATATTAACCTTGATAGCTTTTTATATTCAGGCACTCATTGGCAAGTTAGCCACCAAGAATATCTAGACTTGTTGGCCGAAAGTGAATACGCAGCATGGGTTGCTGCCTGGGGCTACCGCGCCAACCATTTCACTGTCAGCATTAACCACTTAGAAAACTATGACTCAATTGAAGCCGTGAATACCGAAGTTAAAGCCAACGGTTTTACGCTCAATAGTGCCGGTGGAGAAATCAAAGGTGATGAAGCCGTTAAACTAGAGCAATCTTCAACCATGGCTGATCATGCCTTAGTTGAGTTCTCAGATAAAACCCTTGCCATTCCAAGCTGTTTTTATGAATTTGCCAAACGTTACCCGATGGAAAACGGTGAACTTTACACAGGTTTTGTTGCTGCATCTGCCGATAAAATTTTTGAAAGCACTAATGCTGCGGCTTAATACCTGAGATTATAATGACACCTTTAGTTAACACTATAGGTGTCAAACCTCCCCCCCTATTGAACGCTAAGGTCAGGCTTATGCGCTCCCCTGCTTTTTAACTGTCTTATCATAACAATTTATTACTGTAAAAAAGCCACTTGATTATCAGCTTCATTTACGAGTAAAGTAGGGTTACAATAAAGTGAGATATATATAAAATGGTTACCAATACTGATGGTTATATTCATATAATTGAATATTTAACCGCTAATTTAAGCTTATTTGAAAATAGCACCCGTAACGTACAGGCCAAAAGCTCGGTGTTAGAGGTAATAGAACAAGAAATGAGTGAACAAATTATTACCTTATGTAATCAAAACGAGACCTTAGCCTTTAATCAACGCAATACTATTATTCGAGAAGCCGATGCCATTGTTTATGACTTACAAGAAATATTGTCCGGTGTAGTCAACAACTCTGTGACAAACGAGCAGTTAGCATTTATTAAAGAGTTTACGATGTTAATTAAAAATTTATTTGATACTGAAATTCACAGTTAGCTTATACCTTTGCCATGCGGTTGAGCTTTATGAAAAACAGCCATGTTACCGTAGCGCTTTTTTCAGCAATGGGGCTCAGTAATCAGGCGTTATTAACCTGTTAATACTTATACCCTATAATCATAAGCAGCCCTATGTTATCTGAATCACCCCAAAACCACTTATGTAGCATCACTCTATTAGGCAACTTGGTTAGTAAGCCTGATATTCGTTATCAAGCCAATCCGGTTATTGCTTTTGCTGAATTTACTTTGGCGACGCACAGTCGTTGGTTTGATAAAAGCAGCAATAAATTTAAAGAATGGACCCGCTATCATACGGTAAAAGTTATTGGTGAAATTGTTGAACGTGCGCTTATTCACGCCGATAAAGGTGATATTATATTAGTGCAAGGCTACTTAATTAATAGTAAAAAAAATAACCGTGAAATTATCCACGCGCGTTATGCACAAACCTTCCCTAGAGGTTACGCACAATCTATCAATCAAATTCATTACAGTGGCAATATTATTTCTGATATTAAAGTCCTGACCACAGAGCACAATAAAACCTTAACCGAACTCATTGTGGAATCGAAACAACATATATTTTCCACTGTTACTCAACAAAGCCATGTGGTGACAATACAACGCCCAGTCCATGTTTGGGGTAAACAGGCACTTTATCTTGCTGATCATGGCAAAAAAAATGATCAAATAATAGTTGACGGAAAATTAAGCTATCTTAATAATAAGGACAGAAATCAATTTATAGATGCACAGCAAGCGGTTTTACTTGCTAAGCACTAAAAACATGGACTGCTTATTATTAATTTATGTGGAATTCAATATTTTATGGACAAAAATAACGGGTTTAATCATTTTAAGCTGTATTTTATTTGCACCTTGGTTGCCGTTTTCAGCCAAGTGGTACACGCCATAGCGCCAATCGCCAATGATTTAGAATTATCAGCGATCGCTAACTTGAGTAAAGTGGCATTAAAAAATGACCAATGGCTTAGTGTATTACCTGTTATAGGGGATAAAAATCAATATTTTATAACCACTAAAGCGGGGAAAATTTATCAATTAAATAATAACGAAATAGCTCAATCCGCTTTTTTTGATTTAAAATTAGCCTTAGAAAATCCCGGTATTATCGCACTAACGGCGATTACCTTAGATCCAAATTTCTCCTATCGTGACCGTGATGGCTACCACACTTTTTACACTGCCCATACCGAAGCTAGCCAAAAAACCAGGTCAAAGTTAAGTCCCAAAAACACAAAAATCAACCTCCCTTTTGACGCAGTTATAATGCGCTGGCAAATATCGAGTGTACGAAACGCTATGCCTAAACTGATTCAACAACAAGAAGTTATGCGTATTGCCATTGCCCAGCAGCAAGAAAATATTCAACAATTAAGTTTTAACCCTTATCTTGCCCCTTGGCACAATGATTTTGGTTTACTTTTTATTGCCCTTGCGCGCAGTGATGCTTTGAAAAATGAAGCACTTTACGACGGGGCAATACTGCGTATCAAACCAGAAAAACAGGGTTTAAATAACTATACCATTCCTGCCGATAACCCTTTTACAAACACCGCTGATATTCACAATGCCATATTTTTTATCGCGGGACAAAAAACTGAAAATTTTGACTGGATAAAAAATAGTTCACCTAGTTTACTGGTACAATTTAACCAACCCGATGCTAATGTGCTTATCACAGCGAACATTGGTGATGACTGGCGCAAAGCTATCCCACAAGCACAGATAATAAAACACTTACCAGCAGTAAATACTCAACGTAAAACCTTGCTTTATAATGGAAGAGAACAAGAAAATTTGCGGGGTAAAGCCTTGCACTTACGCGAAATAGAAAACAATTGGCAATTGCAAACCATAGCATTACCTTCAGTTTTGACTAGCGAAGATAAAAGTCAAGATATTCGCCATAAACTCATCAAACCGAATGCAAACGAACTAGCCAAATTTAGTTTACATCAAAGCCACAATGGCGAGGTCTTGTTGCTTGAGCATAATCAACAGCGCTTATACAGCATTAAAGTGCCTGGAATCGTCAGCAGTAAAACTACTATTACGGATAATGCATTAAGTCCTTCGAATAACAACAGTGCTTTTGCTTTGATGTTTTTATTGAGCTTTATTGTCGCTGGCTACTTTTGGTATTATAAAAAAAATACCGTTAAAAAACAAAGAAATTTGCATGAACAATGGGCAAAATTTGAGCTTGATAAGACAAAAAAATCACTCTCTCTGTATAAACGTCACGCCAAAACGGCTGAACTAACCCTTAACCTATCAACAATAACTCGCAGTGAAGTATTATTGAACGATGAGGTAATTTCAACCATCAGTGCTGATTCAACACCCAGCTTCTCAAATGATCTGGAAGATCAAATGCTGATTGCATTTGCCAAAGAGCATAGATTTAAAATGGTTAAAGAAAAACAGAGAAGCATTCAATTATGCTTAACGGATGATCAGCAAAAACGCTACCTATTTTGCCTGTATTTTCGGGTTGATGATACGCGCCATACCAAACTTAAATACAATAAAGTTATCGACCATGTTATCGACTGGCAGTGGTTATTTGCCCAACATATCAACCCAGATAAAACCACTAAACGAACCATTAAAGTTAAAATCCCCCGTGAAAAGCCCGCTAATCGTATGGCAATACCATCAACTCCTGCACAAAAATTACGTGCCGAAATATTTGAAGATGATTCAACACAAGCAAAGCACAGTTTGGATATTTCCCTCGATAGTTCAGCTGAAGATGACCTTGTAATGAATACAAACTCGCAAAATAGCGAAGTAGAGGCAAGCAATATTGACACTAAGCTAGTTTCTGCTTTAGACAAACTAGTGATAATGAAAAAACAAGGCTATTTAAATGAGCGTGAGTTTACTATTGCCAAAACAAAAATTTTAAAAAATTTAACCAACAACTAATACCTAAGACTTAATGCAATACAAGTGCTTTCACCCATAGGTGAACTCGTTAACAGCGCTTGTATTTACTAAGAAAGCAGCGCAAAATGCCGCCAATCTTTCTTATTAGGTTGCTTTATACCTATCTTGTCGCAACGACTTTTCCTGTTAGTATTCATACTTTTTTAAAATGAGTGCCAGCAACTACGGCAGCATTATCATCAGTCGCGTCACTCATGTTTATAATGGCGATAGCTTTCCTGTTGATATCGATCAATAGCCGCTACTTATTGGTAAAAATAAAAACAAAGTTGCCGCCGCTGATCTTTCGGGCAAACTTTTACCCCTATGGGTTTAATATTTAATTAAGGCAAAAAAATCAATTGGTTAAAAAAAATTCAGCGTTAAGGTTAAGCCTTTTCGCCAGTATAATATCGTTACTTTTGGCGCTTACCTTAGCGATGCTATTACTCGGTGACTATGGCATGAGTATGCAAAATTATTTGCATACTTTAATTCCACCCACTTTATTCGGTGGCTTAATATTTACCTTGCTTTTTACCCCCGCCATAGCGCTTGGCTTGCCTCGACAAGTTGCGGCGTTAAGCGCCGGCTTTTTATTCAGTGCTAGCTATGGCATGGTCTTAGCCACAGTAGCGGCCGTTTTGGGCTGCTTGATAACCCTGATACTGGCGCGCAAATTATTTGCTAAAAAAGTGCAAGGTTATTACCCTTTGCAATTAGCGAAAGTTAGCCATTTTTTTAGTCAGAACACTTTTTTAAAAGCTCTAATTATCCGCTTGTTACCGGCTGGGTCAAACTTTCTCACTAACGTTCTGGCAGGTACCGCAGGCTCGCCAATAAAGCCTTATGTCTTAGGCTCAGCACTCGGCTTTATGCCGCAAATGACGATATTTGCATTAATGGGCGCTGGCTTACAAGTCAATGGACAACAGCAACTGATGATCAGCATTGCCTTACTAGTCATTGCCCTACTTCTGAGTAGCTACTTGTATCGAAAAACTCGACACAAGTTAACTTTGAGTTAATTAATTTGGTAAATTAAGTAGGTAGATTGAGTGGATAGATTAACTTGGTAGATTCGGCTAAAGCCTGAAAAATCGCCACAAGTGATTCAATATTCAGTGACTTCTAAGCGTTTTTATTAAGTGTTCCTCAGCTGATTTGATGATAAAAAATGTAACCATACTCAGTTAAACCCAGTACTTTGCCGTCATTTTTATGCCGCTAAGTTTGTTTAAGATTACCGGACTGGCACTTGAGTTTTACTTAGACTTTGATTTTAGTTCAGTTAAGCAGCAGGGGACATGGTTTAGGATTATTGCATTATTATACTGAGCATAATACACTGACATTATACTGTTGAATTTATCGTCTCCCCCATTTAATTCAAGGCTATCAAGGCCACTCCTAAAACAGTAAAAACAAGAAAAAGTATTTATCGATACTTTTTGGTAGAAGTACACCATATTGACTTTGCCGGTGCATACGAAAGTGTTAGCGCTAATCGTTATATGAGATAAACTTGCATAGCGTGTTACAGATACTCAATACCCGTATTAACTTTAGCAAGGTTTGTTATCCGTTTGTTGACTGACTAAGTTCAAAGCCAACAATAGCATAACAATATTGGAGCGACAGTTAGCTAGGCTATTCGGCAAATCCAAAGTTTAATGAGCAACGAAAGTGACAAAGTCACTTTTATACACACTACTATCTATACAACTCATAATGATGAGAAACGAACTTTATGACGTATATCAAGCCATACCTTTTTATTCTGCTACTTTTTGTTGTGTCTAACGCACAAGCAGAACTGCCGCCACAATTACCCCCCCCCCTAGATAACTTGACGATTTATTCTAGCGCGGCCATCACCATGGGGGCGAGTTCAATCGTCGGTGGTAATATTCAAGTAGAGGCCGCTGCCACAATCGGTGCAAGCTCAACCGTCAGTGGCCACCTTATCGCTGGAGCCGCTGCTACACTTGGCGCCACGGTAACAATTGGTGGCTTTGTTAAGGCCCGTGACGCGGGTACGATAGGCGCAGACTCCACGGTTGCTGGCCACTTTACCACCGGAGACGCAGCCACACTTGGCGCCACGACCATAGATGGCAATATTATTGTGGGTGGCGACCTTACGGCTGGCGCCGGGATACTTGTCGGCACCAAGGCAGTGATCGATGGTAATGTTAGGTCCGGAGCTGCCGCATCCACAGACCTTGGCGCGGATACCATAGTTAACGGCAATGCGACGGCCGGAACCGCCCTAACACTGGGTGCCGATGTCGTCATTGATGGCCATGCTCAGGCTGGGAGCGGCGCTATAGCGCTTGGTGTCAATGCAGCAGTAGCAGGTAATGCTAGAGCCGGAACCAGTGTGACGCTAGCCGCAGATGCAACTGTTGGAGGTACAACTACAGAATACAGTAGTGAGGCATTTACTGATGCTCCCAAAGAGGATATAGATGATCAGAGTCCGCAAGTTGCCGCTATACAAGCAGATCTAGCTGCAATGATAGCTCCGGTAGCAAATCAACTACTTACGTCGATGACCGTAAGTACAAGGCTTACAAAGGGCGTTTATCATACAACAGCACTGACAACCACTGCTGGCATCACCATTACCTTTGATGGCGAAGGTGTAGAGGGCCATTGGCTTATCAATAGCGACTCCTTCGTTGCTTTTGGTGCCAGTACGGTCATTGAATTAGTCAATGTCACCCCCAACAGCACCATCACTTGGAATGCAGGAGGCTACATATCTGCAGGCGCAAGTGTCAATCTAGTAGGGACTTTTTTTGCGGGTTCTTACATCCTCACTGGCGCAAGTACTACGCTAAAAGGCGTCAGTGATAGTTGTGGTGGTTTTTTCACCACGACTGGCGCTGTCACCTTAGGCGCCAGTAACTTAATTGGCACGATTGGTTGTATTGCCACTCCTGCTGATATACCTGCTATTCACCATTATGAAATTGCTCATGATGGCCAAGGGTTAACCTGTGACGATGAGACTGTGTTAATTAAAGCTTGTACCAATGAAAGCTGCTCAGAGTTAAGTACTGAATCAGTAACACTTGATTTTCTTGCTAACGGTGATGTTATTAGTTCTCCAAGCTTTGTCGGCAGTACTGACGTAGATTTTAATCATAGCCTTGCTGAGACCCTGACTTTTTCGCTCGCCAATGCCACCATTGCAGCGACCAACCCTTTAGTATGTGACAATAGCAATGGCACTAGTTGTGAGATGATATTTAGCGATGCGGGTTTCAGATTTCTCTATGGTGACAGCAATAGCACAACCTTGCCCAATCAAACTGCAGGTTCAGTATTTAGCGAAACTTTAAAGCTGCAAGCAGTGCAAAACAGTAATGGTGTCTGTACGGGTTTATTTACCGGTAATACCAATATCGATTTATCGCAAAAAAACCTTGAACCTAATGGCACTAGTGGTCTCAGTTTTAGTATTGATGGTAAGGATATTGCAAAACACTCAGGCGTCACCCCTACCGAATTAATCTTTGGCGCCGACAGTATTGCAATAATACCGACACCCTTATATCACGATGCGGGACAAATTCGTCTGCATGCCAATTATGACCTAGACGGCGTAACATTATTCGGCAGTAGCGATCCGTTCTGGGTCAGCCCAGCCGAGCTTGTGGTCAGTGCTACATTAGGAATAAGCCACTTAGATGGCGCTACGGCAACCGCCAGCCCAACGCATGCTGCAGGCGAGAGTTTTACGCTAACCGTAAGTGCCTTCAATAGCCTTGGCGTCATCACACCAAACTATTCACCCGGAACAATACAGCTTAAGCTTGAGCGCACGGGTCCTACCTTAACGGATAGTGTCGACGGTGACTTAACTTATGCCGCAGCGAGCTCGCTAGCAACTAGCCTTAATCCTGCATTCGAAAGTGTGACGCTCAATAACTTTTCTTCAGGGCAGTCGGTTTATACTGACGCGCAATATTCAGAAGTGGGCTTACTAAATCTAGACCTTCAAGACAGTAATTATGGCAATACTGGTATTGTGATTGATGCTACTGCTATCAATATTGGTCGCTTTATTCCTGATCATTTTACACAAACCGTAGCAGAACATGGCGCTTTTATGGCGGTTTGTGATACAGCAACAGCAACATCCTTTGCTTATAGTGGCCAAAAAGATGTAGATAACAAGGGGACAATTTCATACGTTATCAATCCGGTATTGGCCATTACGGCCTATAACAAACAAGGTAATATTACCCAAAATTATTCTGACGATTATATGAAGCTCAGCGCGGCGAATTTAAGTATTACTGCACCCACATTCCAAACAGCAATCGACGATGATAATGAAAAACTATTCTTAACAGCCAATATGACTGCGGGTATCTTGAGTCAAAATGATTTAACCGCATTACCTGATGCATTAGACAATGGAGTATTACATTATCAATTCTCAAATAGTGATAACTTTTATTATAACCGCGATGCGAACACACAAGTGCCGCCATTTATCTCAGATATTAAATTTTCTACTGCATCTATAACAGACGACGATGGAGTCACGGTAGAAACTACAGTTGATGCGTCACCAGAAGGTGTTGAAATTCGATTTGGCCGGTTAGTGTTACAAAACAGCTTTGGACCTGAAACGTCAGACTTACCCCAACCGATGCAAATTGAATATTTTACTGACGATGGCTTTATTGTTAGCTCAGATAATAATTGCGTCAGTTATGATAGCGAAAACATTAAACTTAGCACTATTAGTTTAGACCATGAATTAACCCATGCGTTGGAAGCAACGGGGAATTTCCTTGCGGGTAAAACACGGACCATTAAATTGGCAGCACCTGGTACTCCAAATCCACCTGACGCTCCACGTCAAGGAAAAATCGGTGTGTCGTATGAAATCTATGATTGGTTGAAATATGATTGGGGCGTTGACGTTGATGGTGTCTATAATGGTGTATATGATGGTGTATATGAAGATAACCCTTCAGCGGTTGCCTCGTTTGGCCAGTTTCGAGGTAATGACAGAATCATCTCTTGGAAGGAAGTGTTTAATCAGTAATAGTCAGTAACCTTGAAATAATGACATTAAGGACTATTTCAAGGTTTTCTAACAACGAGAATACTAGTTATTAAGTCTACTGCTTAGAGTTTTTTTTTGTAGGTCGGACTTCAGTCCGTCAACCGTTTAGCGGACTAATTAATGTCATGGGCCAACAAACATCTGCAGCGGCTATTATTGGGTTTATCCGTCTTAATGCCAAACAAAGATAAATAGAGATTAACAATGGCGCAATGCTAATAACTAAATTCCCTTTTTAAATTAAAAAGACCCGCTTTAAGCCATGCTATAATCCTTGTCGCGTGGTGTTCTGGGGTTAATACCCCTGAATACTATCACTTGTATTTAAAATTGCCTCCCCCTCCCAATTTATTATTAAATAGCTAAAATTCAGAGATATAAGAGTATTATGCCAGAGTTACCAGAAGTTGAAGTTTGTCGTTTAGGTATTACGCCCCATATTTCAGGGCAGGAAGTGGCCCACGTGGTGGTTCGCAATGCAAAATTACGCTGGCCTATTCCTGATGAAGTGCATAGTGTTGTTGGGCAAACCTTAGAAAAAATAGAGCGGCGATCTAAATATTTATTGCTCAGGTTTTCTAGTGGCACCTTGTTATTACATTTAGGCATGTCGGGGTCAGTGCGCATTCTTGAGCACGACACGCCTGCGATAAAGCATGACCATTTTGAGCTATTATTTGCAAACGACAAAATGTTGAGATTAAATGATCCGCGCCGTTTTGGTGCTGTATTGTGGTTTCCTGAACATCATGACTTGCAAGGCTTATTGACCAAATTGGGGCCAGAGCCACTAACAGATGACTTTACTTATGGGCATTTATTTGCCAAAGCCGGTAACCGAAAAGTGCCGGTTAAAACCTTCTTAATGGATAATCATGTTGTGGTAGGCGTTGGTAATATTTATGCCAATGAAGCACTATTTATCGCCAGCATTCATCCTGCTAGGCTAGTGAATAGTATCAGTGAAGCGAAGTTTAATGAATTAACCGATATTATTAAGCGGGTACTCGCTGCGGCCATTGCACTCGGTGGCACTACTTTAAAAGACTTTACACAAGCAGACGGTAAACCAGGTTATTTTGCCCAAAAACTTTTTGTTTATGGCCGTGCCGGTCAGCAATGTGATGGCTGTCAAAGCGTATTAGAAGAAATTCGTCAATCTAATCGCAGCTCAGTGTTTTGTCCACAATGCCAAGTATTACCAGAAAATACCCCTAAAAATGTACAGAATACAAAGCTGAAAGAAAAAGTAAAAACCACCACAAAACAGCTTGCCGTTAAGAAAAAAGCGCTTAAAAGCAAAAGCGCTAACCAATAACAGATTAAAAAAAGTTCAGGGCTCCCATGTTTATTCTTGAACTAAAGGCGGTAAATTAAAGGCGGTAAATTAAAGGCGGTAAATTAAGCTTTTAATTTAGCAATTTTATACAAATAAACTGGTGATTTATAGAAGTCATCAAGCCGTATTATTTTTTCAGGTTGGCATGATGGCAAGGCAAAATTATTGCTGATCAGAAAGTCAACCTTGGGTTGTTTGGTCAGTAGTTTATGCTTGATTTTGTGCATTGCCTGCGGATATAAATAACAAACGATGACTGCTGAGGCTGGTACGTTTACCTGATAAAAATTTTGCCGATACAAGGTGAGATTTTTTAAACGCCCTATTTTTTTAAGTAATATTGAGCTAAGCCACGGCAGTAAAGACAATTCATAGCCAATAACTTGCCTGTGGGGATTACGCTTGGCCATAGGTATCACAAAGTTGCCCCAACCACTGCCAAAATCAACAATAGGGCCAGTACCTGTTTCATCCGCTAATGCTAGCATGGCTTTATAGGCCTTCTTTGAGCTTGGCATCGGGGATATACCCAACTTTAGGGTGCTGTATATTAACGACATGGCAATAAACGCCATAGCGATTAACAGTAAAACATCAAATATTATCAAGGGTTAATTCCACGACTGGCAGGTATCACTATTTTTAGTCATACGTTAACCATGATTTTTTGCTTATGCAATGCCTTTTGCTGTTTTTACTTGGCTAATCATTGCGATAATGTTAAATATCATTGCCAAGTAAATAAACACGATTAAAGCTGCCCAGAGCAGAGTTCTTTAATCTTGAGCCAATAAGCCAAGCTAATCGCTTGGATTTAAAAGAAAATTAATACCAACCTGATTGAATTCACTCATGATAAAAGCTTGTGTGGCCAGCAATACTTTACAAAAAATGAACTGTTTCATAAAGTATTGGCATTCAAAAGCTATTTACTCACTTTCATTCACTGTACAATAGTGTTTTGCACAGTATGGTTATACTGATTTTGGCACTGATACTGTTAACAAAAGTATTTTATCGCTTGTAAAGTGAACGCCATAAATAAATTCAGATAATCCGGTAAGAGATAAATCACTTGAGCTGTCGATAAATGAATTGCCTATTAAGGCACTTTTAACGCCCATTGGTGTTGTTTTATGAGTATTAGAGCCTATTACTTTATAAAATGCCTGAAAAGCGCTAAAGTTTCATTATTGGGATTATAAATCAATACATATGACAGGTTTTTAGTTGTTTACAGAACTCTTATTCAAATATCAGGTTAAATAACTTAATGAAATCTTATGAAAATATTGCCGAATTAATTGAAAACTTAACGTTAGAAGTTAAATCAATTAACGATGAAATTGCTACCTTGCAAGCAGAGCCGCAGAGCTTTAATGAACAAATTATTTTTCAATATATTTCGACAGCTAGTACCGGTAAAACAAAAGATTTTGTGCGTTCGTTAGGCGTAAAGTCTGAGCGTGGTTCGCTATTTTCTTCGGGTGATGTCAGCAAGTTAATAAAAGCGGGTAGCGATGATATTTCATCTGAGTTACTTGCTATAGCACGAAAGGTCGCTAACACTAAAAATAAAAATGGTAAGCTACGTTAAAGCGTAAACTGTTTTTCGCTAAAATAGCGCAAATAATTTTAAGTTCTGATTTGTAATGGTGATAGCAAGTCAGAATTATATTTTTCACCGAAGACAAAGAGAATAATATGAGCAAAGGTATAGTTAAGTGGTTTAATGCAGATAAAGGTTTCGGCTTTATTACTCCAGAAGATGGCAGCAAAGATTTATTTGTTCATCATTCAGAGATCCAATCTGGTGGTGAATACGCAACATTGGCCGACGGCCAAGCTGTTGAGTTTGAAGTTGGCCAAGGTCAAAAAGGTCCATGTGCTAATAAAGTAGTTGCTGTTTAAGCGCTAGCACATAAGTAACCTGAGCTAAGGATAAGCCAATGACCTGATCTCGATGTAACGTCGTTATTAGGCATAAAGTTAATTCATATATTTAAATTTTAAGTACTATGAAACACTTATCCAGCGTAAGGTTAAATAAGCGAGTGCGTAATACGTACTCGCTTATTTATATTTATTAAGAGAAAATCTGGCTTTTATTACCCTTTCATTTCCATTTTTACTTTCACTTCCCCTGTTACCTACGCCATTACTGACGAGATAAGCATAATGCCTTTATATCTGGTACTTGTGGCTCTACGCTCAAAAATGGCAAATAAGCGACTATTGTTCATTTGCCTACATGATAATAAACAACAGAGCGCAATATTGTGCTTATTGTTTTGTATTTTTTCGCATACTGCTATCAAGTGCTTGTTTTACAACCGGATGAACAAACTCGCTGACATCACCATTGTGCAACGCCACTTCCTTAACTAAAGTTGAAGATATAAAAGAATTTTTTTCGGCGGGTGTTAAGAATACCGACTCTAAATCCGGGGCTAAACGTCGATTCATATTGGCTAACTGAAATTCGTAGTCAAAATCAGAAACCGCACGTAAACCACGAATTAGCACCTTTGCTTGATGCTCTTTAGCAAAATTTACCAATAAACCACTAAAACCTGCGATGGTAACGTTCGGTAAATGTTTGGTGACTGCTTCAAGTAAAGCAACCCGTTGGGCTAAATCAAAATGTGGCTGTTTACTCGGGCTAGCGGCAATACCAACAACAACCTCACTGAACAAGTGGCTTGCGCGTTCTATTAAATCGGTGTGACCGTTGGTGACAGGATCAAAGGTACCTGGATAAATCGCTTTAACTGACATAATTTTAGCTATTTTCAAATGAGTAAAAATCTATTGTAATTGTTGAAGCCGCTAATTTCAAAGCAATCAAATAATTTAAACACAGCCCTATTGTTTCAGCTTAGCTAACATGGTCGTCATTTGATCATTAATCATATTTAACGCTTTGTAAGGGCGGATCATTACTTTGAATTCAGTAATTTTTCCTTGTTCATTCCATGTGATCATATCAATACCATTGATGTCGATACCCTGCACGTTTAACGAAAACTCTAATACGGCTGAATTATCGCCTGAAAACTCTCGATCATAATTGAATGTACCATTTAAAAATGTATGAAAGGCCGCCGTTAAGTACATGCTGACCATTTTTTTTCCTTGGATAGGTGTATGGATAACAGGTGAAAATAGGGTGACGTCGTCAGCAAGCAAAGTAGAAACCTGATCAATCGCTTTATTTTGTATCAGAGTGTGCCAATTATTAAGCATTTTTATTATTCCTTTTGTTTAGTTTTTTTTCACTGTAAGCTAAGATGCAACCAAATCTAACAGGTGTCAACATTAAGCTTACTTAAAGTATTTACTCGAAATGCTTTAATTTTCGCTGATTTTGATAGTATGATGGAAAAATATCTGACAACCAATATAAGAAGTAGTGTCCATGAAAACTCGGGATAAAATAATTCAAGCCAGCATTGTCTTATTTAATGAACAAGGTGAGCGTAATGTTACCACCAATCACATTGCCGCTGATCTTGGTATTAGCCCAGGTAATCTGTATTACCACTTTCGCAATAAAGAAGACATTATACTTTCTATCTATGAAGAGTATGCGCGCAACCTTTTAATAGAAACCATGCCGGAAGTGAGCCCTGATGTAAAACCACTTGATGCCATTATTTTGTATATGGATGTGGTCTTTCAGGCGATGATGAAGTTTCGTTTCTTTTATAGTAATTTACCCGTACTGCTAGCAAAAAATCCTTTATTGCACGATAAATATGTTGAAGTACAAGGCTTTATTGCACAACGGGTAAGTGAATTGTTACTGTCGCTACGTAACGCAAAAATGATGGATTTTTTAGATGAAGACCTGCCTGATATTGTCAGTATTTTACGTTTAGTGAACACTTTCTGGCTCAGTTTTTATCAAACACAAAATAATGATAACGAAATTAACGACGCCGTATTCTATCAAGGGGTATTGAAAATATTAGTCATAATTCAGCCTTACATTAGCGATGAAGCTAAGGATGAATTTTTAGAAGCTCGTGCTATGTACCGTCAACGTTGTCAAAATAGCTTAGAGGTCGCTTAACTACTGTATCAGTCATGCATAAGCTCTAAATGACTAACTGAAACTACTTACTCAAAGTACTTTCAGTTCGTCATAACTCAAACTTCCGGCCCCCCCCTGCTATAGCCATAACTTAACTTCTAAGACTGGTAGCCGTTTAATAACGCTTGCCAATTTTTTTCACACCATTGAAAGTTCGTTATCTTGTTATTTTCTTTGCGAAACGATCTCAGTAGTCTAGCCATATTTTCTGCTGGCCATTTAGTCTGCTGTTTACGCTGTTCACCTTGGTCAAAATCGATCAACCAAACCTGATCATTGTCATCAACTAAAATGTTATGAGCATTTAAATCATGATGATAAATACCTTGCTGATGAAAAGCCTTTATTACCTTACCTATTTGTTGCCACAGCAAATCATTGATTGCATGCTTACTGAGCAAGCCGACCAAATCACTGGCATTTTCAATCCGGGATGATAATAAATCAGCGCGATAAAACAAGCCATTTTTAATCACCCGAAAAGCAATAGGTTTTGGCGCGGGTAAGCCTAATGCCCGCATGGATTTGAGTAAAGCAAACTCACGAGCCGCACGCGTATTTTCCATGCCGGTATATAAATATTGATCGTTAATTACTTTGCCAATTAAACCGCCACGATAGTAATGACGCAACACCCAGTTTCGCACCGTGCCCATAGCATTTTCAGTAGCAATAAACCAAGTAGTGCCACGACCTTGAGCACTGCCCACGACACTATTTTTTGCTTGCCAATAATCGCTATTAAGCATTTCAGGTATAAAAGTGCTGACTTCATCACTGTCGTATCGACAATAAACATCGCCTTGCTGAAAAAATTTTTCAAGACAAGGTTTTACAATTGCGGGCTGGTTCAAGATAATAGGCCTATATTATATTTATGCTCCTATTGTGGTGAATCCTTTATGCTGGGTCAATTATCTGCTCCGAAAAATTTATGTTTATTGCGATTATCTGCCATTGGTGACGTATGTCATGCGGTGGCTATGGTACAAAGTATTCAGCGACAATGGCCAGAAACCCAAATCACTTGGGTAATAGGCAAGATTGAAGCGAGCTTATTACAAGATATGGTTGGCGTTGAGTTTGTTATTTTTGATAAACGTGCCGGCCTAAAAGGCTATCGCGATTTGAGGCAAAACCTTAAAGGCCATAAATTTGATGTTTTGCTGCATATGCAAGTAGCACTGCGCGCTAGTATTGCTAGCCTATGTATTTCAGCCAAGGTCAAAATTGGCTTTGATCGCCAACGCGCAAAAGAGGGCCAATGGTTATTCACCAATAAAAAAATAGCGCCGCAAAATCAGCCTCATGTGCTGGACGGTTTTATGGGCTTTGCCAAAGCGCTAGGTTTGGAAGTTACTGCACCCTTATGGCAAATGCCGTTAACAGATGACATTCAGTTATGGGCGAGTGAAAAGCTCAGTGCCGCGAATACTGCCAGCAAACCCATTGCCGTTATTTGCCCTGCAGCCAGTAAAGCAGAACGTAATTGGCATACTGAAGGATACTCGCAAATAGCCGAGCATTTAAGCCTTTGTGGTTTTAAAGTGGTGATTTGTGGCGGCCCAACCACAATGGAAAAATTACTTGCCGAGGCAATCATTAGTCGCAGTAACTTTAGCCCGGGTGAAAATGAAATACAGAATTTGGTCGGTCAAACTAGTCTAAAACAGTTGTTAGCGGTATTAAAGATTGCTCACCTTGTGGTGGCACCCGATACGGGCCCAGCTCATATGGCGGTGACGGTTGAAACACCGGTTGTAGGTTTATATGCTCACAGCAATCCCAAACGCACAGGTCCTTACTTGTATCCACAATATGTGGTCAGTGCTTATGCTGCAGCAATCAAGGTGCAATATAACAAAAACGTTGAAGAACTGCCTTGGGGTACCCGTGCTAAAGGTAAAGATTTAATGATGCAAATTAGCATTACTCAAGTAAAGAAAACCATTGATCGCCTTATTTATGATAACTATCCAGAGTTGCTCTAAGCCAGCATTTAGGTCTAACTATGAAAAAATATGTTACCGGGTTTTTGTTCTCTCAAGACGCGAGTCATCTGGTGTTAATCAAGAAAACAAATCCGCCATGGCAGTGTGGTTTATTTAATGGTGTTGGCGGGAAAATTGAAGCTAATGAGTTATCAGTTGATGCCATGGTCAGAGAATTTATTGAGGAAACTGGCGTTACAACCACCGAAGCTGATTGGACCTGTTATGCAAAAATATACCGGTCCCATTGTTATGATGTCGATGTTTATTTTGCACATTCTGATCTTGCTTTTAGTGCTAAAACCATTGAGCAAGAACCCGTACATATTATTAAACTAACGGAATTGCCAAGCAATATCATTCCAAATTTACAGTGGTTAATTCCGTTAGCTTTAGATAAACAAGCAGATTTTTCCATACCTGTGTTATTACAAGAAGTAGCACAAGCACGGACTAAAGCATAATTGATTAATGAGTCCGGCTAACCTGTTAATCACCATGCCAAACCAATAACCAATAAAAAAAAGAAGTTAGACATGAAAAGTAGAAAGCTGCATAAACTCATTGGCCTGACTTTAGTGTTACCTATGTTGGGTTGGACACTGACCGGATTAGTATTTTTTATTAAACCCGGCTATCAGGGCGCTTATGAACAATTATCAGTAAAACGTCACCCTTTGAGTCAAGTGTTGAGCGTTACTCCAAAGAAAAACTGGCAGGAAGTGAGGTTAGTTAACACTATTTTAGGGGCTCATCTCTTGGTCAAATCTAGCCATAAAGTTGAGCATTTAGACCCAGTATCACTACTCAATAAACCAGCGCCAACAAACTTACAGTTTAAAGCGCTGTTAAATGATGCTTTTAGCGACAATAAAGCGCGTTATGGCGACATTGAACGTGTTGATGGTTTATCAGCACAAACCAGCACAGGCGTGAAGGTAACGCTTGATTGGCATACCCTAACATTAAGCCAAACTGGGCAAGACACCCAATTAATTAACTTACTGTACCAAGTACATTATTTGCAATGGACACCGTTCAAGGGCATCAATCAAGTATTAGGTATATTCGGTCTACTCTTGTTGATTTCGCTCACTGTTTTAGGGGTTAGGCTTTATATTAAGCCGCGCTCTTAGCCTTAACGCTGAAGCTACTGAAGTTAAGACTAAGATTGACCCAAGCATTTATGATGTTAGTAAGGTTTGCAGTGCAATTAAAGACTGCGCCGTTGCGCCTTGGTTTGCCTGCACGACTTTATAGCTATTTCGACCCAGTGTTTGTGCGCTAGTTTCGTCAACCAGCAAGCGTATAACTTCTTGCGCTAGCGCTTGCGCCATAGCCTTATTTTCATTAAGTTGCACTATGCCCTGTGCTGAAATTAGCTGCGCTAAAATCTCTTTAAAGTTACTCATATTTGGACCGACAATGACTGGCTTTTGAAATAATGCCGGCTCTAATGGGTTATGACCGCCTATATCACTAAAGCTGCCCCCCATGGTAACTACGTTAGCTAGTGCGCATGTTGCGAGTAGTTCACCTAAGGTATCAATAACCCATACATTAGTATTGAGTGTTACCGGCTGTTTTTGGCTGCGTCTGAGCACTTGATTACCGGCGTCTGCTGCGAGTTTAACGACTTGTTCAAAGCGCTCAGGGTGTCGTGGAACAATAATCAGTAAGGCGTTACTGTCTTGCTGCTTTACTTGCTCAAAGGCCTTTAATGCCAGTATTTCGTCACCAGGATGTGTGCTGGCTATTAACCAAATTTTACGCTGGTCTACCAATAAAGTGCTTAACGCTTGTTGTTTAGTCGCTACATCATGATTTAACGAAATATCAAATTTTAAGTTACCTGATAACGCGCACCTTGCTGCGTTGGCCCCCATCGCCAAATAGTTATCTTGATTGACTTGGCTTTGGGTTAATATTTTGTCAAAACAGCGAATAGTTGGGGTGATCAACCAAGCGATTTTTTTATAGCTGTGCATGGATTTGTCGGATAATCGGCCGTTGACTAACATCAGTTTGATATCATGATTTGCGCACTGAGTGATTAAATTTGGCCATAATTCAGTTTCCATAAAAATCATCGCTTTGGGCTTTAAGCGTTTTAAAAATAAAGTGGTAGAAAAAATATTGTCTAGCGGTAAATAACAATGTTGCACTTTATCAGCAAATAATTTTTGCACTTGTGCTGAGCCTGTGGGTGTAAAAGTAGTGACTGTAATGGGCACTTGAGGGTAGTTGCTCAGCAGTTGGGAGATAAAAGGTTGTAAGGCGATAACCTCGCCCACACTGGCCGCATGAACAATAATGCCGTTGGGCTGAAAAATTTTTTCCTGCATACCCAAACGTTCAGGTAAGCGTTGTCGATAAGCTTGATGACTTATCGAGCGCAACAATAATACCAGCAAAAGTAGCGGTGTTAAGATAAGAAATAATAATCGGTATAAAAATAAAGCGAGAGTAAAACGCACTTAACCAGCTCAAAAATCTAAAAATCAATGTTGTACAGTATACCTAGCGACTGCTGAACTTTCACTTTAATCTCGGATATGGACTGATATTAATCTCATGTATAAGCAGATATTAACGTTTAAAAATAGTATCAAGAATAATGGATGAATTAGTTCTGGCTACGCCTTCAAGTGAACAAACCATGTTGAGTACTTCATTTAGCTTCTCTAAGGTACTCGCTTGTATTGACACTAATAAATCGTATTCACCACTAATGGAATATATATGACTGATTTGGTGAACTTTTCGCAAGGCTAAGCAGATAGTTTTTCGCAAATTTGGGTTTACTTTTAATGACACATTAGAAGTAATTAATTGGTTGGTATATTCACGGCCTAAAACGACACTATAGGCTTCAATAACATGATTATTTTCAAGCTTATTCAGTCGGTTTTGTATCGCTGTTCTTGAAACACCGGTTGCTCTGGCTATGTCAGACACACTAGCTCGAGCATTGAGCCGTAATATTGACAGTAATTCTTCATCTTTTTCAGTTAACAATGGGCATTCCTAAAATGGCAGAAAGCAAGAAAACATCCATAATATTACACTTTGACATAGTTATATGTCAATTTGACTATAAAAAAAGACAAATTATTAAGTAATGTCACTTTTTTATGTCATGGTCAGGGCGGATAATAACGTCATTGAAAGACTTTTATTTTTTAAGGAATTAATGTGACCGATTCTGCTAGCACCAACAATTTTTATGCCCATTTAACCACGCAAATAAACCAAGTGAAAGAAGATGGTTTATATAAAGCTGAACGAGTAATAACGACGGCGCAACAACCACAAATGGCGGTTAACACCGGCGAAGCTGTAGTGAACTTTTGTGCTAACAACTATTTAGGCTTAGCAAATCACCCCGCATTAATTGCCGCCGCTAAACAAGGTTTAGATGAGCACGGTTTTGGTATGGCTTCAGTGCGTTTTATTTGTGGCACACAAGACATTCATAAAACCTTAGAGCAAAAATTAAGCACCTTTTTAGGTATGGAAGATACTATTTTGTATTCTTCATGTTTTGACGCTAACGCCGGTTTGTTTGAAACCTTGTTAGGGCCTGAAGACGCGATTATTAGTGATTCACTTAACCATGCCTCGATCATTGACGGTGTACGTTTATGTAAAGCAAAACGCTTTCGTTATGCCAATAATGACGCCGCTGAACTTGAAGCGCGTTTAATTGAGGCTGATGCCGCCGGTGCCCGTTTTAAGTTAATTGCTACCGACGGGGTATTTTCGATGGACGGCGTTATTGCCAATCTTAAAGCGGTTTGTGATTTAGCTGACAAATACAACGCCATGGTCATGGTTGATGACTCACATGCAGTGGGTTTTGTTGGTGAACAAGGCCGTGGCAGCCATGAATACTGCGATGTTATGGGTCGTGTTGATATTATTACGGGTACGTTAGGTAAAGCCATGGGTGGCGCATCAGGTGGCTACACTGCGGCGAAAAAAGAAGTGGTTGAATGGTTACGTCAACGTTCACGTCCCTACTTATTTTCTAACTCATTAGCCCCTGCGATTGTTAATGCCTCAATTACTGTGATTGATTTATTAGCCGAAGGTGGCGAATTACGCAAAACATTAAAAGACAACGCTGCCTATTTTAGAAACCAAATGGAAGCAGCCGGTTTTACCTGTGCCGGTGCTGATCACGCTATTATTCCGGTTATGCTGGGTGATGCCAAAGTAGCAAGCGCTATGGCTGATCGTTTATTAGCTGAAGGCATTTATGTCATTGGCTTCTCTTTCCCTGTCGTCCCTAAAGGTCAAGCGCGTATTCGTACACAAATTTCTGCTGCTCATACCAAAGCTGAATTAGATAAAGCCATTGAAGCCTTTGTGCGCATTGGTAAAGAAATGAAAGTGATTGAGGGTTAAACATGAAGTCATTAGCGAAATTAAAGTCTGCACCTGGTATTTGGATGACAGATTCACCTATACCAGAAGTAGGTCATAACGATCTGCTGATCAAAATTAAAAAAACCGCTATTTGCGGTACCGACATTCATATTTATAACTGGGATGAATGGGCACAAAAAACGATTCCTGTCCCTATGGTGGTCGGCCATGAATATGCCGGTGAAGTGGTTGGCATGGGTCAAGAAGTACGTGGCTTTGCCGTGGGTGACCGCGTTTCTGGTGAGGGCCATATCACTTGTGGTCATTGTCGCAACTGCCGCGCAGGTCGCACACACTTATGTCGTAATACGGTTGGTGTCGGCGTAAATCGCTCAGGTTCTTTTGCTGAATATTTAGTGCTGCCCGCCTTTAACGCCTTTAAATTACCTGATGAAATTTCAGATGACTTAGCGGCTATTTTTGACCCCTTTGGTAATGCGGTTCATACCGCACTGTCGTTTGATTTAGTGGGCGAAGATGTGTTAATCACGGGTGCTGGCCCTATTGGTATTATGGCAGCCGCGGTGGCAAAGCATGTCGGTGCGCGTCATGTAGTGATAACAGACGTTAATGAATACCGTTTAGACTTAGCGCGTAAAATGGGTGCTTCTCGTGCGGTTAATGTCACTAAAGAAAAACTGACTGATGTGATGAACGATCTAGGCATGACTGAAGGCTTTGACGTGGGTATGGAAATGTCAGGGGTACCTATGGCGTTCATCGATATGTTAGACAAGATGAATAATGGTGGTAAAATTGCTATGTTAGGTATTCCTGGACAGGATATGGCGATTGACTGGAGTCAGGTTATTTTTAAAGGCTTAACCATCAAAGGCATTTATGGCCGTGAGATGTTTGAAACTTGGTATAAAATGGCCACTTTAATTCAATCAGGCCTAGATTTATCGCCGATGATCACTCATCACTTTAATATTGATGATTTTCAGCAAGGTTTTGATATCATGCGTTCAGGGCAATCGGGAAAAGTAATTTTAAACTGGGAAAAATAATGGCAAGTAGCGAAGAAGTTTTTAAACATATGCAAATCAGTGAACTGCATCAAACGTTAGCGAGTGATACGCATGTGGTGGTGGATATTCGTGATCCAGCTTCGTTTCAATCAGGGCATATCCCTAACGCTATACATTTAACTAATGATAGTTTAGCTGAATTTTTGCGTACCGCTGATTTTGACGCCCCTGTAGTGGTGTGTTGTTATCACGGTATTTCAAGTCAACAAGCGGCGCAGTTTCTGATCAGCCAAGACTTTACCGAGGTTTATTCTTTGGATGGCGGTTTTACTGATTGGCAGTTGCAACATCCGGATGCTGTTGCTCGCTAATGTTGCAACAAGCGCTAAGGCCCCTGGTAAAAGTCACACAACACAATATTGCCTTACTGTTTTGCAACTACCTGAACACAGTTGATGTTCAGGCGCAGGTGCAAAATGAAGAGGCAGGTTTTGTTATCTATTGCCAAGCTGATCAATATGATTTTGCTCAACAAGAGTTTGAGCAATTTATCGCTGAGCCTTACCAAGCTAAATATCAGCAAGCCGCCTGGCAAAATAGTCATGTGACAGAGCTTAACTCAAGTTCTCCTGCCTTATTGAGCAGTTTTAAAACCCAGTTTTTTGCTCATGCGGGTATGGTCACCTCAGTGGTTTTCATCTTATGTTGGTTGGTTTTTCTTGCCAGTAATTTTGGTTGGGGCAATACAATATTTCATTATTTACAATTCTACCCACAACTAAGCTTTGATGCGGTATTACAAGCACCTCATCGGTTAATTGGGCCCGCTTTTTTTCATTTCTCATGGTTACATCTTATTTTTAATACTATGTGGTGGTGGCAATTGGGTGGTTCTGTTGAGCAAGTGATGGGAAAAGCTAGCTTAGTCAAGTTACTGATTATTTCTGCACTGGTGTCTAATGTTGGGCAATTTTTTGTTGATGGACCCAACTTTGGTGGTTTATCGGGCGTAGTATATGCATTGGTTGGCTATGTATGGTGGCTGGGCTGGTTGCAGCCAGAAAAAGGTCTATCACTGCCTAAAGCCATTATTGGCTTTATGTTGTTTTGGTTATTATTAGGTTATACCAACTTAATGCCAATTAATGTCGCGAACACCGCACATTTATTAGGTTTGCTCAGTGGTTGTTTACTGGCTTATATTCACGTTTTACAAGATAAAAAACACACTAGCTGATATGAGTAATACCTGCTGCATTAATTAGGCTAATTGACTTTATATGTAGGGAACATCGCGAAAGGTAAGATATTTATTTAATCACTCGTGTGAGTAATGATTAAATAAATATCGAAATTGTCACTTATTTTAAGCCATAACTCACACAGTGAATAAAATAGCTGTGCATGTGTTTTCATCAAACACTCTGGGTATTAATGATGGGGATTTGATTGAGTAGCCTTTAGTTATCTAACCATTGAGTGAATAACAATTTTTTAATTAATGGCTTACCTGTTTCTTCTGCTAATAATTGTTTAACTTTCTCTTCACACAAACGCTGTATTTCATGGCGACCATTGATTGATTTTATTTTTGACTCGGGTTGTTGACCAATAATATTAATAATGGCATCACGCAGCAAGGGTGCATGATGCTCAACAATCGTATAATTAACCGAGTCTTCAATCATCAACTCTACCGTTAGGCGAACATAGCCCATTTTTTTCTTAACGGCCACGTAATTAGTCACTATCGAAGGTTCAAAGCCAAAGTAAGCATAATCAGCCGCTTTGGCAAAAGACGAACTGAGCAGTACTAACATTAAAACAATGGATGTTTTCATACACTAAAACTCAAATGGGTTAATAAATTAACTATTTATAGTCAGACAGTAAATAGGTGATTGCGACTAAATGATAACCTGAATTTTGATCATACGTTGAGTTATTTAGCGATTTTTTGATCTGACGCTTATCTGACTGATAGCTAGCTAATATCAAACTGATACCTAACTAAATACCTAACTAATAGTACTGGCCTAAAATCGCTAATATCTACGGGCGTAAGTCAGTAGGGTAAGTCAGCATTATGCAATACGGGGAGTACACTGTATTTTTGTCATGCTAAACGCTATCATACGTCGTTTTTCGTTAAATAGTGTTCAAGTATGACAACAGAGCATGTATTATTTCCTGTGCAAATGGTCGCAAACTGGCAGCCACCAGAAAACTTTACCCTGCCCATTAGCTTACGCGATTGGTTACTCGATCCTAGTTCATTAACCGCACGACTGAAATGCCATGGTCAACAATTTCGTGTCGAAGTGCTAGGCCAATGCATACAAGCCTGTGATGCGGTTGAAGCCAATGATGATATTACCGCGGGCGAGCAGGTGTTGGTTCGCGAAGTATTATTGTATTGTGACGATATTCCACAAGTATTCGCCCGAAGTTTATTGCCTTTAAGCTCTTTAACCGGTGCTCAGCAAGAGTTAGCGCATTTGGGTACGCAATCTTTAGGGCAGGTATTATTTAACCATCCCGATTTACGGCGCAAAAAAATTCAAGTGGCGGTGTTTGACCAAGATTCTAGTGTGATTAATCTCGTCAATTATTTAACCTTAAAAAATACTCAACAAGCCCTTTGGGGCCGTCGTTCGGTTTTTGTACTTGATGATAAACCCTTAATGGTGGCAGAAATATTTTTACCTAATGCCATTGCCTATCAAAAATAAAAGAGTATTGCTTTGAGTGACTTGAAGAAAAAAATAATTGCTATCACACAAATTACCCGTATGGATAAGCCCATTGGCACTTACTTGTTGCTTTGGCCAACTTACTGGGCCTTATGGATTGCTTCTGATGGTTGGCCGTCATTACATATGCTAGTAGTGTTTAGCCTAGGTGTTTTTTTTATGCGCAGCGCCGGTTGTATTATTAATGATTATGCCGACCAAAAAATTGATGGTGCCGTTAAACGTACGCAAAATCGGCCGTTAGTCACTGGCGCTTTGTCGAGTAATGAAGCCTTGCAGTTGTTTGCAACCTTCATTTTACTGGCTTTTGCCTTAGTGCTAACCTTAAGTAATTACACTATTATGCTATCTGTCGTGGCGGTTATATTAGCGGCCAGTTATCCGTTTATGAAACGTATAACCCATTTTCCACAACTAGTGTTAGGCGCAGCCTTTAGTTGGGGCATGATTATGGCTTTTGCCCAAGAGCAAGGTCAAATACCGGTTACCGCTTGGCTTTTATTTACCGCCAACGTTTTATGGACTACCGCATACGACACTATGTACGCTATGGTCGATCGTGATGATGACTTAAGAATTGGCGTAAAATCGACAGCGATCGTCTTTGCTGAACGTGATAAACGTATTATCTTATTTTTACAATTAATGACCTTAGGCTTATTATTTACCGTTGGTGATATTTTAGCCTTTGGTTGGCCTTTTCAGTTGTCATTAGTGATTGCTGCAGGCTTTTTCTGCTATCAACAAATTTTAATTGCCGGCCGTGACCGTGACCGTTGCTTTCAAGCTTTTTTAAATAATCATTATGTCGGTTTAATTGTCTTCATCGGTGTGATGGTTGAGTATTTATAAGGTTTTTAAGTGGCTTTGCCTGTGCTAGCTACATACCCTAAATCCTTTTATGCGCCGCTCCTGCACATCCATGTGCTCACGGCATACCGTACATCCTGATATGCGCCGCTCCTGCGCATCCATGTGCTCGCGGCATACCGTACATCCTGATATGCGCCGCTCCTGCACATCCATGTGCTCGCGGCATACCGTACATCCTGCACATAAAAAAGTCCTAGCGTTATAAAACGCTAGGACTTTTTTAATCATTAATCACTTTACACTCAAAGTGTTTGTCAGTATTACCTTAAGGTAAGTAGCTACTGCCCATTAAGTAAGTATCTACTTCACGAGCGCAACGACGACCTTCATCAATAGCCCAAACAATTAAACTTTGACCACGGCGACCATCACCGGCAGCAAACACGCCTGGCTTGCTAGTAGCAAATTTATCGTATTCTGCCGCTATGTTGGAGCGATTGTCTTGCTCAAGGCCGAACTGCTCAATCAAGCCACCTTCAGGACCCATGAAGCCCATAGCGATGAGTACGATATCAGCCGGAATAACTTTTTCGCTGCCAGCAACTTCTTGTGGAAACATTTGGCCCTTGTCATTGCGCTGCCAAGTTATATTAACCGTATGAACCGCTTTAACATTACCTTGGTCGTCACTTTCAATTTTTTTAGTCATCACTAAATATTGACGAGGGTCTTGACCTTGAACGGCAATCGCTTCTTTTTGACCATAATCAACCAACAAACGTTTTGGCCATTCTGGCCAAGGATTGTCTGCACTACGTTGCCCTGGAGGACATGGCATAATTTCTAGTTGAATAGCGCTTTGGCATTGATGACGTAATGAGGTGCCAATACAATCAGTACCGGTATCACCACCACCAATAACCACGACATTTTTGCCTTGAGCATTAATGTACTGGCCATCTTTATGTTCGCTGTCGAGTAAGCTTTTAGTATTCGCTTTCAAGAAGTCCATAGCAAAATGAACACCCTTAAGTTCACGACCTTCAACCGGTAAATCGCGCGGTACGGTTGCGCCAACACATAGCACAACAGAATCAAAATCGCTTTCAAGTTGTGCTGCACTAATGTCTGTACCCACTTGGGTATTAGTGACAAAAACTATGCCTTCTTCAGCTAAAATATCAACACGACGTTGCACTAGCTCTTTTTGCAACTTCATATTGGGGATACCGTACATGAGCAAACCCCCGATACGATCAGCGCGCTCATAGACAGTAACCATATGACCCGCTTTATTCAGCTGCGCCGCGGCAGCTAGCCCAGCAGGGCCTGAGCCAATAACAGCAACAGTTTTACCGGTACGCGCTGATGGCGGCTGGGCAACGACCCAACCTTCTTTAAAGGCATGATCAATAATTTCTTTTTCATGCAGCTTAATCGCTACTGGGTCCGCATTGATACCCAGTACACAAGCCCCCTCACAAGGTGCTGGACATACTCGCCCAGTAAACTCAGGGAAGTTATTAGTTTTATGCAATAACTCGATGGCGTCTTTCCAACGTCCTCGGTAAATCAAGTCATTCCATTCAGGAATAATGTTGTTAACCGGACAACCCGCCACTACCGGAGCAAACTCTGATTTCGCTGACTGACAAAATGGCACACCGCAGTCCATACAACGAGAAGCTTGCTGCTCAATATCGGCCAGTGGTATTTCTTCATAGACTTCAAGCCAATCAATTAAGCGCTCGCTTGGATCGCGTTCAGTTGGCAAGGCACGACCTACGTTGATAAATCCTGTTGGATTTCCCATAATATATTCTCCTTGGCAGCTTAAGCTTTTGCGCTAGCTATGTTGTTTAAATGGATATCGAATGCTTGAACGGCTACGTCATATTCTGACTCGAACTTACCGCTTTCACGTACGTCATTCATGTAGCCTTGCATACGCTTGTAATCAACTGGCATAACTTTCACGAAACGCTTAACGCTGTTGCTCCAATCGCTCAATAATGCACTGGCAACATCTGAGCCAGTAGCGTCAAAATGCTGAGTAATTAAGGCTTTTAATTCGAGACTTTCAGCCTCGGTATCAACCGTTTCTAATGAAACCATTTCCATGTTGCATTTAGGGGCAAAGTCATTGTTCTTATCAAGGACATAAGCGACACCACCCGACATACCCGCCGCGAAGTTACGACCTGTTGTGCCTAGGATAACGGCTTTACCGCCCGTCATGTATTCACAACCGTGATCACCAACACCTTCAACAACGGCGGTAGCACCCGAGTTACGCACACAGAAACGTTCGCCAGCAATACCACGTATAAAAGCAGTACCTGAGGTTGCACCGAAGAAGGCAACGTTACCAATTAGGATGTTTTCACTGGCTGAAAATTTGGCTTGTTTGCTTGGGTATACCACCAGGTTTGCACCCGACAGGCCTTTACCAAAGTAATCATTGGCATCGCCTTCCAGTTCAAAATGCAGGCCTTTAGCTGAGAAACAACCAAAACTTTGACCCGCTGAACCGTTGAACTTCACCTTAATGGTGTTTTCTGGTAAACCTTCAGCATGATATTTTTTAGAGATTTCATTAGAAATCATCGCGCCAATCGTTCTATCGGTATTGATAACATCATATTCAAGAGAAACGCTTTTCTGACTATCAAGCGCGGCTTGCGCATCTTTTATCATCTTGCGATCAATAATATCGTCAATCAGATGTTTCTGATTAATTGATTGATAAAGTGTTTCGTTCTCATCGCACTCTACTTTGTGCAATAACGGCGTTAAATCAACACCTTTGTATTTCCAATGGTCCACATTTTCAAGTTGCTTAAGACACTGAGTCTGACCCACCATTTCCTCAATACTTCTAAAACCTAACTCAGCCATGATTTCACGTAAACCTTCCGCCATCATGGTAAAGAAATTCACTAAAATATCGGCACGACCGGTAAAGCGCTCTCGCAGGCCTGGATCTTGTGTTGCTACGCCAACAGGACAAGTATTTAAATGACACTTGCGCATCATGATACAACCTTCAACCACTAACGCAGTAGTTGCCATGCCGTACTCTTCTGCACCAAGCAAGGTAGCAATCGCTAAATCGCGCGGTGTTTTAAGTTGACCATCTGTTTGTACGGTAATTCGGCTACGCAGTTTATTACGTACCAAAGTTTGATGGGTTTCAGCCAAACCAAGTTCCCACGGCAAGCCGGTATGTTTAATTGAACTCAATGGTGAAGCGCCTGTACCGCCATCGTGACCGGCAATCAACACCACATCAGCATAAGCTTTGGCCACACCTGATGCGACCGTACCCACACCGGCTTCAGAGACTAATTTAACGTTAACACGGGCATCGCGGTTAGCATTTTTAAGATCAAATATAAGCTGCGATAAATCTTCAATAGAATATATATCATGATGTGGTGGCGGTGAAATCAAGCCAACACCGGGTGTTGAACCACGTGTTTTACCAATCCAAGCATCAACTTTATCACCCGGTAACTGACCACCCTCACCCGGTTTAGCGCCCTGCGCCATTTTGATTTGTAACTCATCAGCATTAGCTAAATAATGACTGGTCACGCCAAAACGACCCGAAGCAACTTGCTTGATGCGCGAATTCATCGAGTCGCCATTTTCTAACGGCGTAAAACGAATCGGGTCTTCACCACCTTCACCGCTGTTGCTCTTACCACCAATACGGTTCATTGCAATAGCTAGCGTAGTATGTGCTTCCCACGAGATTGAACCAAATGACATAGCGCCAGAGGCAAAGCGTTTGAAAATGTTTCCAATCGGTTCAACTTCACTTAATGGAATGGAAGCGCGATCACTACTAAATTCAAGTAAACCACGTAAGGTAAAAGCTTCTTTACTCTGATCATCCACTGTTTTGGTGTATTGCTTAAATTGATTAGTATCGTTACTGGCGGTTGAATGCTGCAGTAAACGAATAACCGTTGGGCTAAATAGATGACGTTCGCCATCATGACGCCATGAATACTCACCACCGGTTGGCAATAAGTTTTCAATGGCAATACGACTCGCTTCAGGGAAACCTTCACGATGGCGTAATAGCGCTTCTTGAGCGATTTGATCTAGGCTTAAGCCTTCGATGCGACTGACAGTACCCGTAAAATACTTATCAACAACTTCAGCGTTAATACCCAAGGCCTCAAAAACTTGCGCACCTAAATACGACTGTAATGTTGAAATACCCATCTTAGAGAAGGTTTTCAATAAACCACTACCAACGGCTTTAGTATATTTGTCGGTGATTTGCGCGTTTGATAATTGACTATCAAGTACGCCTTCATCACGTAAACCATACATACTTTCTAGTGCTAAGTAGGGGTTTACCGCTGCTGCGCCATAACCAATAACGGTGGCAAAATGGTGCGTCTCACGAATATCAGCAGATTCAAGAATAATATCAGCGTAAGAGCGTAAATTTTCACGAATTAAATAATGATGCACAGCTGCGGTTGCTAATACCGATGGAATAGCGACATGGTCGCTGTCAACTTCACGATCACTTAGTATTAATAAGGCATAACCGTCTTCAACCGCATTTTTGGCGTATAAGCAAACCCGATCCAGTGCATTTTTAAGCGCACCAGCTTTACCACTCGCTTTAAACGTAATACTAATAGTTTTTGATTGCAGATGATCATTATCAATATGCTGTAACTTTCGTAATTGCTCGTTGGTCAGTACTGGTTGCTCAATTTCAACTTTATGACAATGCGCGGCGGTTTCTTCTAGTAAGTTAAGTGACTTACCGATATAACCACGCAATGACATCACTAACTCTTCACGAATCGGATCTATGGGTGGGTTAGTCACCTGAGCAAACAACTGCTTAAAATAATGTGATAATTGCTGTGGACGATGTGACAGTACGGCTAATGGCGTATCTGTGCCCATAGCGCCTAATGGCTCTTTCGACGTGCCCACCATGCCGGCCAGTATTAAGTTAAGATCTTCACTGGTATAACCAAAGGCTTTTTGTATTTTACGCAATTCTGCTAAGGGCGGCTGTGCAATAGAAGCCGCTGATACCGGTAATTGATCTAACTCAATTTTATTTTCTGCTACCCACTGACCATAAGGCTGTGCTGAGCTAACTTCTTGCTTTACTTCGTCATCACTAATGATGCGACCTTGCTTTAAGTCAGCAATGAATATTTTACCCGGTTGCAAACGACCTTTTTCCACCACGGTTGATTGATCAACACACAAGGTGCCCGTTTCAGAGCCCATGATTAAGGTACCATCGTCAGTTAACAAGTAACGCGAAGGACGTAAACCGTTACGATCTAGCGTGGCGCCAATAATATTGCCATCGGTAAACGATAACGAGGCTGGGCCATCCCACGGCTCCATAATACAAGCATAATACTCATAAAATGCGCGTTTGGTCGCATCCATATCTGTTTGCGTTTGCCATGCTTCTGGCACCATCATCATCATGACTTGCGCTAGCGAACGTCCACTTAGCACCAATAACTCAATGGCCATATCAAGGTTGGCAGAGTCAGAGTTATCGTTATTACAAACTGGATTCAACATGTTTAATTCAGCAGGGCTAAAATTAACTGAACTAAACAATGCTTCACGGGCATTCATCCAGTTGATGTTACCGCGTACTGTGTTAATTTCACCATTATGGGCGATATAACGAAACGGTTGCGCACGACGCCAAGCAGGAAAAGTGTTGGTTGAGAAACGTGAGTGGAACATCGCCATACCAGAGATAGTTCGCTCGTCTTGCAGATCAAGATAATATTGGCGAACTTGCTGCGTGGTAAACTGGCCTTTATACACAATTTTAGTTGACGACATTGAGGTAACATAAAACTCGTCACGTTCTTCGGCAATAGTGGCATTAATTTTATGCGAAGTGTATTTGCGCAAAACAAACAACTTGCGCTCAAATTCTTGTGCTGTTAGTTTTTCTGGCTTGGCAATAAACACCTGTTCTATGTTCGGCTCGCTGTCAAGTGCCGCAGCGCCTAACATAGAGTTGTCACCTGGGACATCACGATAACCTATCAAGGTTAATCCCAGGTCAGTAATATTTTGGTTTAATATGCTTTTACACGCGTCACTTTGCGCTTTTGAGCGCGGAAAGAAGATCATGCCGACGCCGTAATCTCCAGCATCGGGTAAGGTAAAACCTAGGCTTGCAACTTCTGCGCTTAAAAAATCATGAGGTATTTGAATAAGAATACCGGCACCGTCACCGCTTTTCACGTCAAAACCTGTACCACCACGATGTTCCATACAGCTCAACATAGTGAGTGCATTGTCAATAATATCGTGAGATTTTTTACCCTTTAGGTTGGCAACAAAGCCAATGCCACAACTGTCATGTTCAAACTCGGCGCGATAAAGGCCTTGGGGTTTTTTACTCATATCATTCATTACTCATTCCTATTTCATTAAGCGATTGCTATTAGCTAAATTGTCTTTGCTAATTAAGTCATCTACTTTTAATGCTCAAAGTGTGCGCTACTGATCCTTCAGATTATTACTTTGAATTTCTTGAACATCTATCGCAAAACTTCTACTGAGTTTTTATGAGACGATATGCCATTAATGAAAATCATTATTTAAAGCGGCCGGGAAAATTATCTGTAAAATGGCTCTGAGTCAACTCTAATGTGAATTTATATTCTGATTATTTGCATATACATAGTGCTAAATTGATATTAAAAACTATTTACACTTACCCTCAAAGTCTTTAAATTTAGTTTTATCAAGACACGTTAGCTAATTTATTTTTTTATAAGATACTCTTTATATTGCATATATAGTTTAAATTTAGCTTAACTGCAAAGAAAAGCATTATATTTTTACAAGGGTTTTATTCATTAGAAGTTGTCTCACTTTAAGGCATTGCCTACTAATATGATTTGGGGGTAATAAAAGTAACGCTCAGCCAACCAAGTCATATTTTGGCTATATTTTCGTCTTTGCAGTTGTCGCCATGAGACTAATTTTAACCTTTTTGAGTGTTTTTTTGCTTATCCCCCCGACATCTAGCTTAAATTTTGATCGGCTATAAGCACTAAAAAGTTAGCGGTTCAGAATAAACATATGACATTTCGGCACAAAAAATCAACTGTAAGATAAAATTTATATTGGCTACATTAGCCAAAATAAAAGCTAAGGTGATATTAATAGCCAACCTTATCTCAGTAAGGCAAGGGTAATCGCGAGTCAGTTCAATATAAACTTTTTCATGCTCAGTGCAGCAGTGCAAAAATCCCAATAAATGATTACCAGCCAGCAAGGGCTAAAACTTAATCAGCTTAATGCTAATAGCCCAGCTTATATAAAGTAGTAACAGCTAATGGTAGAGGTCGATGTAGATGTAGATGGTCAGCTTTGGCTACTAGGGTGAAACATCATCAAGAAAGGTTTTTAAAATAAAACTAAGTAGGTTAGCAGTCCATGTTAGGGTGAAATAGTCGCCTTAAGTGCTGATGTTCAGACCATGGCAAATCCACGGCCAAAAAAGCAGACAAGATGCTTTTTACAGTTAAGGCCATTAAAACGATTACAAGCGACAACACACCGCCTATTGGGGTATGCCATTAACTAGAACATCGATTGCATTAGCGCCTTTAGCCGTGAGCCTAAAACAGCAACAGCAGCGTCACTTCCACCTTTGCCGATTAATGAGGCCTATCAGCTTGCGGCTTTACCACGTTATGAGTTAGACATTTAAGCCTTTTTCAAACCTTATCCACCCGCATAATGGGCTACTTGCTGTTAACACAACGAACGGTTGTAAAAAGCAATATAGCGGCTAGTACTAGCAAATAGCACTAGCGGACAATGCTTTGTAGAACCTCGATATCAACTAAATTACTCGCTGAGCTTTTTAATAAGCCTAGCGTGCTGCTATCCACTAACTTATCGTTGTCATCTAACAGGATATAGCCTTGATTTTTCATCGCGGTAATTAATGTTGCTTGCGCCTTTTTATCAATAAATTCAGGCGCATTGATATTGTTTAATACGGATAAACGTTGAGCAATAGCCACTACTTTTTCATTTAACTCAAGCTTTTTAATGGGTGCTAATTGACTCAGTAGTGAGGTAATAATGGCAACACGTTGCATAGTTTCATTAACACATTCTGCTATTAAACGTATTTTTGCCCGACTTTCATCGCCACTGCTTAATGACCAAATACCGGCTTTGCTTTGTGTTGCAATGCCCTCTTGTGCCAAAAACTGACAAACAGCTTCTACTTGTTGCGCAACGTCATCGGCTGATTGCCATAAAAATAAATCTGTTTTTAATAATGCTATTAAGCGCTGAACTTGACCAAGTAAACTGTCTTGACTAATTTTTGCGTTGCGCTCTAGTAAACGACAAACCAGTGATGGCAATATAAAGGTGTGCAAAATATTGTTGCGATAGTAACGCAGCTCCAAGATTGCACTATCAGTTAAAGAAATAATTTCACCAAAACTGTCTTGGTTTACCGTCACTTTATTGAGCAAAATTACGTGCTCTAACAATGCTGCACCGCTGTCATCTGGTATGGTTAATTCAACATGGTATGGCGCAAAACGTTGCATGGCGATGAAAAAATCAAGTTGGCTGACTAACTCTGTTTTAGATAAGGCTTTATTTTCTGTTGCATGTAAAATCAGTGATACTAAAGCAACGCCATTTAATGCCGCGCATTGGTTAATTGAGGTCATAACTTGCTGTGCTAATAAGTTAACACTGGGGTTTAGCCATTTAGGTTTTTGTGGATCAATGGGGTCAATGGCTTGTTTCCAATCAGGTACCTGATTATTTAGAAACTGATTAACATTAATCGGCTCACCAAAGTTAACGTAGCCTTTACCATAGTTACGCAAATTTCGTATCGCTTTAATCACGCCAAATATCGACTCACCCTTTTTTTGGCTGCCACTCAATTCTTTATGATAAGTGCCCACTTCCATCACGTGTTCATAGCCAAGATAAACCGGCACTAAGGTTAATGGTCGGTCAATACCGCGCAGCATACTTTGAATAGTCATGGCAAGCATACCGGTTTTTGGCGACAGTAATCGACCTGTTCGGCTACGTCCACCTTCAGAATAATATTTAACTGGGTAGCCCCGTTCAAAAAGTAAACCTAAATATTCACGAAAAATAGTGGAATAAAGCCGATTACCCTTAAAGCTACGACGAATAAAAAAGGCGCCGGCTTTTCTAAAAATAGGCCCCGCTGGCCAAAAATTTAAATTAATGCCGGCCGCGATGCGTGGCGTGACTAAGCCTTGTTGAAAAATCACATAAGTGAGTAGTAAATAATCCATATGGCTGCGATGACAGGGCACGTAGATAATTTCATGCCCTTCTTGCGCTAAGTTGCGCAAGCGTTCAGCTTTATTCACTTCGATACCGCTATACAGGCGATTCCATAACCAACCCAGAATGCGTTCGCCAAAACGTACCGTCACATCACGATAATCACCGGCAATTTCATCCATGATTGCTAAGGCCTGCTTTTTAGCTTGTGCTTCAGTGATATTTTTATTTTTTGCTTCTTCACTGATCACACGTTTTATCGCGGGATTGACGATTAAATTAGCGAACATTTGTTGACGATGCATCAGTCTGGGCCCTGTGGCCGCAATAATTTGTCGATGAAAGTGAAAACGTGCAATGCGCATTAATTTTCGCGCACTGACTTCATCACTACCGTGCTTATCTGCCATATGGCGAAATGAAATAGCGGCACTAAAGCGCACCAAGGTATGGCGGCCTAAAAATAAAACAATGAAAAATTTGCGTAACCAGTTGGGTGATTCTTGATCGGCTAACAGCGTACCCACATTAGTATTGTTTTTTTCTTTTGTCGGAGTACGTCCCCAAATTACATTGGCTGGAATAAGTAGCGCGTCTAGTTTTTCATTATTAGCGTGAGCATTAAGCAATTCAAACCCTTGCGCTATTGCCGTAGTTTTTGTTGATTGGCGCCAATAAAATAATGCCGTGGGTTTTTCCAAAAACAGCAAACGTGACAAGATTTGACCATCAACATTCACGGGCGCTAATGGGTCAGGCAGATGGGCTTTTTTACAAGCGGTACGTAACGATAAAACATCGCTGGCCGATTGATGACGTAGCACATAAAATACCGGTTGCTCAGTGGTTAATTGGCCTAGATTAATGATTTCATCGGCAACCACTTTGCAATGCACGAATAACTTTATCGGTAAACGTAGTAATAAATAAAATAATTTACGAATGGCTAACATCTTGTTTACTCAGCTTTATTTGATCGTTTATTGTAACACTTAGCTTAAAAGTTGTCTCTTATACTAAGACTAAATTTTGGCTTGCAATGCACGTTCTTAGCGGCTAATAATTAACTGCTAAAAGTACTCAAACCAAGTACCATAATGAAATATAACGAATTTATTGAAATGAAGTCAAAATATAGCTTCATTTAGCAAAGAGGATTTTTTATGCAAAATAGCGATCTATTACCGAAAATTGCCATATTTGTTGATGTACAAAATATTTATTACACCACACGAGATACTTTTCAACAGCAATTTAATTATCGCGCGTTTTGGCAAAAAATCAGCCAACAAGGTGATATTGTTTTGGCAAATGCTTATGCGATACAACGCAGTGACGACCAACAGCATAAATTTCAAAAAGCCTTAAAACATATCGGCTTTGATGTAAAACTCAAACCTTTTATTCAGCGGCGCGACGGCTCTGCAAAAGGTGATTGGGATGTCGGCATCGCCATTGACGTGATGGAGGCAGCAGCCGACGTTGATATCGTTATATTACTTTCAGGTGATGGTGATTTTGATTTGTTACTGAAAAAAATCATGTTACGCGACGGCGTAAAAACGCATGTTTATGGCGTCACGGCGCTAACCGCACAGTCATTAATTAATGCGGCGAGTGAATTTTTCCCTATTGATCGCCAGCTATTGTTGTAAGTTAATGTTATCGGTAGTCAGCTTGGCAATATTAAGTGTATGCTATGAGCCCAATGGCATCGAGTGCAAGTCAATACTTTTCAATGCCCCGTAAGTTAAGCGCCAACTTTAGCTAAATTTTCAATTCAGCGTTGAGCTGAGAGTGATACTGGCCGGTCGATTTAAAAATAATAATAATAATAAAAAAAAGGAACACGTATGTCAGTAGAAGCATTATATAAAGTGATTTTATACCCATTTATCAACGAGTCACTTGCCAGTTTAAAAACGATGACAAATCTTGTTGGCGAGGCGGGTGAGGCTTTTGTCGACAGCGTCGATGATTTTCGTTTTAAAGGTTACGCGGTATGTTCCCAAGTCACTGGTGGCTTAGATGGGGTTATCATGATGCACCATTACCCAGAAACGGCTATCGCGATAGGTAACTCAGTTTGTCAGCATATGTTTGAAGAAAAATATCAATATACTGAAATCAATAAAGAGTTAAGTCATGCCTTAGCCGAATGGGGTAATACGATTGTGGGTCGCTCAACCGACTTACATGGCCGTTATAGCTTAGATTATAAATTTTCTAGTCCGTACTTTGTTCACAATGTAAATGACATGGAAAAATACTTAGCGGGTGTTACCGAGGTTATCACCGTGCCGATCACTATCGAAGGAGTTGGTCGTTATTATTTTAATCTCTTGATCCGCCATGTTGAATATCAAACTATAGGTATTAAACGAGAAGCCAGTACCGGTATGAGTAATCCTCACACCCAAACATTACCGCTAGACAGTAAAATACTTTTAGTTGATGACAGTGCCATGATCCGTAAAGCACTCAGACGTTATTTATTACAGCTTGGTTATAGCAATATTATTGAAGCTGAAGATGGTTCGGTTGCCGTTACTATGGTGCGGGATCACAAGCCTGACTTTCTATTTCTAGATGTTGTTATGGGGCAAATGAATGGTGACCTAGCATTAGCAAAAATAAGAGCTGATGGCAGTAAGGTTCCTGTGGTTATGTTATCTTCAATAACAGATCAAGTGCTGATTAAACGTTGTGAAAGCCAAGGTATTTCTGGCTTTATTTTTAAACCAATCAAGGCTGATACTGGTGCAGAAGTTATTAAGCAATACTTAAAAATAGCTTAAATAGCGCCCCCGTTGATAATAATGTCCACCGGTTTATCAACAAGGTTTTGAACGTCATAGGTTACAAATGACATGACTAATTCACGGTTACTTTTTTAATTGTCAGCTAATACTGTTAATAGAAAGAGCACGCTACTTTGCGCTTGTGGTGTCTTTTTCTAGCATCAGGCCAATAGTATTTAGATGAGGATGTAAAATTATTCGTCCACCTTTCTCGTGCAATTTTGTCCATTTTAATTTTTGAAAAATCATAATAAAACATCAATTTAGTATTTTTGTTGGCTTTATGCTGAGGGCTGGGTAACCCATTAGGTGACTAGTATTTGCAGTGATATAAAAGGCCATTGCAATGGCAACCGCATACCTCAAAAAAAACCTTATCTAATAATAAAATAGTAACCTTAGTCGTGGTAGCAGAGGGCTTGTTTATCATCACTTACAAAGCTACTAACTAAATATTGCCATTAGTATTGGTCGTATTTCCTTGCTACCTTCACTTAGTCTATCAATTTTTGGCTCGTTCGCTTATTTTTAATAGCTAGATATGTAAAAAAGACGGATACAGCCACTTTTCTAACCGAAAGAACAACAAGAGTAAAGAATGTAATTGTTGATGCTTTGTTCTTTTTTAGTCGACATATTAAAGCGAATGTTAGTGACCGGTATGAAGATACGATAGTAAGTCAGGTTGGTTATGTAGCCTAGTAACTAAACCATACTTTTTTTTGTGTAGGTTTTTCTCTATTTCTCTGCCTGACATTCCACAATAAAATAATTCATCCCCGTTCCAAATAGCATAAATACCAGCAGCTACTAGCTAGTGGTATTTCTTTATTAGGCCAATCTGAAAATTTATATCTATCGGAGAATTGCATAACTTACCTAGTCAACTGTTAAAAGCCACTTAACAGCTTGTTAAGTGGCTTTTAACAGATTAGTTCTACTCATTTGTTTCACAATACATATTAAATAAAAAATGTACTTTTTGACCTGTCTCATAGATTGTACCACTCGAACGATTTATGGTGATGTCTGTTAATTGCCTCTCAGAAACAGAGATGTTATCAAATCCGTAATATACTTTATTGTATTTACCTTTATGTTGATTACACATTTTTTTCAATTTATCTTTTTGTTGATTATAAAGATACTCCAGCCCCCTAGAAAACCCGTCACCAGATACTGTTTCTCCATAAGAAAAATACTCTGTTTGGTATGTTTGAATTGTTATTGATGAGTTTATATCTCTAATACTCCCCAAATAAGGTGGTAGATATTCGAATTTGGTGTTTTTTATATTATCATTAGCTTCAGCTATACCAATACTGGTAAGATTTAGTAACATCAACATTGCTAATTTATTTTTCATTCTCATTCTCCATTTTATTTAATATTCACGTGACTCTATTGCCACTTAACAGCTTATTATGGAAACTTCTCAGTAATATCCAAAATAAGATACTCTATTATTATCAACATTTCAGTTGGTTGAATTTAAGTCATTGTGTTTTATGATTATTGCTAAGGATTCTCAGTAATATGACTCTAATGATTCATTAGAAAAAATATGGGAAAATTTTTAAGTTAATTTCCACTTTGCGCACTAAGTTGTCAGTTTGGTAAAGACCTGCCACGGCAAGATCATTATAAATTGAATTCTTGATGTAGCTGTGATCAAATCAATGCCTAACAAAGCATTGGTTTTCCAGTATGATCACTACTTTTATAAAGAATTTTTTTTGAATCAATTGATAAATATTAAACTACTTTATCGTTATCTTTTTATTAATAATATCTAAGTTAAATCTTGCACCACTATGACCTTGCTTCGCTGCTTTTTCATACCAAGCCAATGCTGCAGCCAAGTCTTTTGCAACGCCCCAACCATTTTCGTACGAAATACCTAAACCAAATTGTGCCGAAGCATGTCCTTGATTAGCGGCTTTTTGATACCAGGCCACGGCTTGCACGTCGTCCTTTTTAACACCTAAACCATTTGAAAATATAACGCCTAGCTCATTCTGTGATTGCGCATGTCCTTGATTAGCGGCTTTTCGATACCAAACGACTGCTTTTTCCATGTTTTTTTTAACATCAAAACCATTTGCATATCTATATCCTAAAGAAAATTGTGCGAAAAAATGCCCATTATCTGCAGCTTTTTGGTACCATGCTACCGCTTTCACACCATCCCTTTTAACGCCTGTACCATCCGAGTACATACCAGCTAACCTAAGTTGTGCATTAATGCTCCCTTGATTTGCGGCTTTTTGATACCAAGTTACCGCTTGTTCACTGTCCATTTTAACGCCTGTGCCTTTGTCGAGCATAACACCTAGGTTAAATTGCGCTTGGGTATTTCCTTGGTTGGCAGCTTTTTGAAACCAAACTATAGCTTGAGTAAAGTCTTTTGCTACGTAGGCTGAATAGCCCTTTTTATAATTGTCACTAGAAAATACAGAAAAGCTTAAAAAAAGCCCTAAAACACAAAAAATAAATTTTATCAAAATACAGATCACCCTTATCGATGCTTTATTTATACAATACAATCATAGCGTTAAAATATTAAACACAGGTAACAGTTAAATTTCCATTCTATTTGCAAGGCAATTTTCTAAGCTAAGACACCTAACTTATAGGAAATACCTGCCACCTATTTCTTGGTTAATACGTACCCGCTTGGCTTTTATTTTTTCAGCTTCCCTTAGGTATTAAGCCCCTTAATTCTACCTACTTGCCTTTTACTAATCATCTGAATTCAGCCTGTTTGAAGTATCTCTTTAATGTAGCGAGTAGCACTCATATTTAAGATATCTATAAAATGTTTAATCTATACTATTGCATGATATAAAGTGCTTGAACAACTATTACAACTCACTAGTCTTCTACTACTTGTTGCATTTTCAGATCCTAGATTACGTAAGCTTTTGGAGTTACAATGCGCACATGAAATGCCATGAGACGTTTTGGAATTAGGATATTTATGAAGGTAACTCTCCAATGTATGAGGATACTTCCGCTTCCAACCTTCTAAATGATACCAGGCAGCAAAAACACAAATAATAAAAGTAATAAAAATCATAAAAAGCCATAGTACAGTCACAACATTCTTCCTTAAAATAATACAGATAGATGATTTATTTTGACTTAATATAAGTTCTAGCTAATTAAGTAAAAAAAATATTTTATACTAATTACTATCGATAACCTACAAAAAAAACATTTCGAACAATTCCGGTTAAAAAACTTAAGCCATTGGTTTACTTACGGACTTTGTTGCGCACAATAATATTTTTCTTGAGCTTTTTCAGGTAAGCTCATTGACTCAATTTTTCAAACTCAGCCAAAACAACTTCTTTACTCTATGCTAGCACACCTTCAAGGCGGCGTAGCAAGGTAAAAGGTAGAATAATACGGCCATACTGAGATTGCTTGAAATCACCACGAAGCAAGTCCGCTATTAACGAACGAAAAGCGGCTAGGTTATTCGGTGTTTAATTCATTGAATTTCTATTCATTAGAGCTTACGTGCTGCATTCGGCGTAAGGAAAATCAATTTTAGTTTTGCTAACCCGACTATACTTTTCAACAGCCTTTAAAGTATTCTATACATGAACAACATGCTCTTCTTGTTTATCAAGATTAGAGCCTCTGGGGAGAAATACATAGCTTTTGCTATTAACCATCATCAAACCAACAAAAGAGGATTTTTCAATATATCCTGCGGTTGTTAACCCTCTGGAGGATAATGCTTTAGTCACATTTCTGGGTAATTTAGAAAGCAAAGCTCTATCTAAATATATCGTTGGTCCATGACTAGCTTCATTCGTTTTCATTGCCATCTTTCGTGACGGAGTTATCCTGTTCAATAGGGAGTAGCTGCTCTTTTACTAAGCGATAGAACTGGCAACTAAACACAGGCCTTTTGCTTTGATAAAGACGAGTTAATTGTCCATAAGTATTTATTTCTGAATGAAAGACTACATCTGATATTCCATGTCGTAAAACATCATCCCAAAGGTACATAAATAGCTTACCAGTTAGAGATTAATTTCTATTTTCGTTAATCAACTCATTGTCAGATAAAAAGAATCGGCCTAAGTGCTTATATTCAGGAATGCCATCTTCTGTTAAAATTTGATTGATGGCTATTGCAAAGTCTTTCCAGCTAATTCATTTTTTTGAGGAGCAGGAGCTTGATGCGAATATCTTTAATCATCCTATTGTCGTTAAATCCCTAATTAGTAGGATTTATTCGCGATTTACTTTGTAAGCACTTATCATCCTATTAAAATAGGATTATTGTTTAATTACAATTTATTGTGTATATTAATCCTATTAAGATAGGATTAATATATTATGGCAAAACGAGTTATAGCGACAAAAGCACCGAACTTAGACCTTCCTGTAGATATGAAGCGGCTGGGTGAATTTGTTCGCTTTAAAAGAACCTCCTTAGATATAACAATTGAAAGTGCTGCTAGCCTCTGTGGAGTATCTAAACAATCCCTGAATAACATTGAACTAGGTGTTGATTCAGTAAAGCTAGTGACGTTATTTAAAGTCACTAAGCAACTAGGCATTTCATTATGGTTTGATAGCCAGAATACTGAAGGCACTAAGGAGATAGATGATGAGTGGCTCTAAGTCATTTCCTTGTATATCTATATTCAGTCAATCTGAAACAGTAGGTACACTAGAGTTTATTGAACCTGGAAAATGTACCTTTTCATATGATGATTTTTGGATAAAGAATAGATTTCCAATTTCACCTTGCATCCCGTTTGATGTTGAATGTTCCCAACAAACTATTATTAACTTTTTAAGAAACCTTTTTCCTGAGGGCGATGCTTTTGACCTCTTGTTAGCAAGCCAAAACCTAAGTAAAAATAACTTGTACGCCATTCTAATCACAATCGGCATGGACACTGCTGGTATTTTGTCTTTTTCTGATGTTGAGTATCAAAAAGAAAAAACAGTGCTTCGTGAAATTACGGAACAAGAGTTGATTCAAAAGCTATCATCAAATGATATTCAAGAACTGGTCACTTGGGATGGTAAATATCGTTTATCTGTTGCAGGGGTTCAAAATAAACTGAATGTATTTATAGATACTGATGGTCGCTTTACGCTGGCAAACGGTAAATATTCGAGTACACATATTCTAAAATTTTCATCAAAAAAATATGAAAGCATTGTGATCAATGAACTCTTTTGCATGAGGTTAGCTAAAGAGGTTAAGTTAAACGTTGCTAATGTTTCATATAGAAAATTTGGAAAACACGATAGCTTAATTGTTGAACGATTTGATAGGAAAGTCACACCTGAAGAAGTTAAAAAACGTCATATCATAGATGCATGCCAAGCCTTAGATTTACCCCCTGAATATAAATATGAACATAACTTTGGCTCTGGTGAGCATGTGCAGCATATTCGGGACGGCGTGAGCTTCAATAAATTATTTGAATTGGCAAAAACTTGCTCAGTTCCAGCCATAGTTACGCAAAGCCTAGTCGATTGGATGGTATTCAACTTAATTATTGGAAACAGTGATGCACATGGTAAGAATGCGAGCTTTTTTATAAGCTCTAGCGGTATGAGCATTACGCCTTTTTATGATCTTGTTTCTGTAACCTATGAAGCATCCAAAAATATAAACATAGATACTGCCTTAGCGATGGCTATTGGAGACAATTTTGATATTGCTAACATCACAGCTTATAACTTACTGTCGCTTGCAGATGAAGCAGGTATTTCTTTTAGCTTTTTGAGGAAAAGAGTAGCTAGTTTATCCACTCTTATAACCAAAAAAATAGATAACTTAAGCTTCGATGAATTTACATTGGATGAACCAAGCTTATTAATTATTGAGGAATTGAAACAACTAGTGACTCAACAAGCTAATTCGTTATTTGATGAAACAAGAGAAATGGATATGGTTGCTAAAGAGGCTTTTTAGAAATTAAGGCTCGACTCCAATGTGGAGTCTCTGTTGACTTATTTAGTCATCATTCTTTCTCCTAATCATTGAGTTTAAGGATGAACGATTTTTCGGATATGAATTTGAGTCATCACTTGAATGCTACTTTTATCAAAAAACAAGCAACTTCAGGTGATATTGCTAAGTTGGAGGGGCTAAACTAAAACAGCTTAACCCCTTGTTTTATATGGCCTGAATATACATTTATTATATACTCTTACTAAACCTTAAAAATTTATTTGATATTCTATGTAAGCGTATATAAAAATACAAAATAATTAATTAGCTCTAGCGTAAATTATTTTTAATTAATCAGTAACCAATTTAGTAACCGCGGCCTTTTAGGCTTTATTTCGCTCAATAAACAACGCAACTAGCCCTTGGTTAATGTAATAGTTACTTCTTCCTATTTTTTCTTTATGTAGCAAGCCTATATCAACTAATTGTTCAAGATATTTGGCTGCTGTTAACCGGGTAATACTTAAATCATTCATCACAAATTCAATTTTTGTATAGGGATGATTAAATAAGTTATTCAGTAATTCTTGGCGATATATCTTAGGTAGCTCACTACGAATTTTTTGTTTAAAATTACGCATAAGCACTTTGATATTTTTAATCATCTCGATTGTTGCTTTAGCCGTTTCAGCTATACCTTCTAGCATATATAACAACCACGGTTCCCATTCACCTGTTTCTCGCACCGCTTGCAATTGTTGATAGTAATCTTTTTTGGTTTCAATTAAGTAGCGACTTAAGTAAAGCACGGGTAAGTCAAGCAGGTCTTGCGCGACCAGATAGAGCATATTAATAATACGCCCAGTTCTACCATTGCCGTCATAAAATGGATGAATACTTTCAAACTGATGATGGATTATTGCCATTTTAACTAACGGGTCAGCACTGCATAGCTCATCATCATTGATATATTGCACAAGATTATCCATTAAGCGCTCAATATCTTGCGGATGCTGCGGTGGTGTATAAATAACTTCAGCGGTTTGTGCGTTTTTAAGCTCAGTACCTGGTAACTTACGTAACCCTGCTTTGTTACGCTCTAACGTTTGTTGAATAGCCAAAATATCAGCTAACCTAATTAAACCGGAACCTCGAACTAATGCAAAACCTTGCCTTAACGCTATGGCGTAATCTTGTACTTCTTTGGTTGTAGGGTTTAACACTGCTTCAGTTAATAGCTCAGCCTTAAATAGTTCATCATGAGTGGTAATAATATTTTCAATTTCAGAACTATGTTTAGCTTCTTGCAGTGTCAGCGTATTGATTAGAATGGCTTCATTAGGAATGGATTCTGCCACCCCTTTTAATTCAGCGAGATAACGGTGCGCTATGGCTGTTTTTTTTAAGACCGCTCGAGTTTCCCAATGTTCGATATTGGGTAAAGGCAATTCAGCTATTGGCAGGCTCATTATCCGATCTTTTGATATGTATATAAAAAAAGATAGTTTATACACATAATTACAACATGTATAGAAAACACAAATATTTATACACATAACAGTGTCATGTATAAATATCTCAATAATTTATATACGTTAAAAATCACTACTTTTTCAATGAAATCACGTGACACTTTTTACGATCCTTTGTTAAGTTGAAAATGAGCGAGCTAAATTCATATTATTTTTAAGAGGAGCTACCTAAAAAACCATAACACTCTGTATTTTATTAGTTTAATTTTTTACCATTGTTTTTATATGAAAAAAACCTGAAAATACAACTGCGAAAACTGGGTACGAAAAATTGCTAAAGTGCGAATAATAGATATTAAAAAATTGACTCATTAATTATTCTTAATTCATTTATTTAACATTTGATGGGTAATTAATGAGTCAACGAGTAACTTCTCGTTTAGCACATTACCTTTATTATTAGACCTTAGTTTGATGACATTACATAAATAACTGTTGGCAGGCTTATTATGCCCTTTAGTGTGGTTTTAATAAGATAGCTTAAGCGGTATATTGCTCGATTAATTAAGGCTTTATCTCCTCGGTATATAACATAATAAGGCTTATCAACAAAGTACACGCTGCCTTGACAATGTTGTATCCACGTCAGTCAAGGAGGGTTACTAATGAAATTAGTAACCCTTTTAGTAAGCACTTATTAGTTAACTTTACGGAAAAGTATAGAACAAGAGAAAACAAAAAGCCTCACAAAAGTGAGGCTTTACAATGAATTATTAACAACAGGAAACAAGGAGGAACGCTATTCTATGTTCTGGATCTGCTCACGCATCTGCTCAATTAACACTTTTAACTCAACCGCTGAGTTGGTGATATCGGCATTAATAGATTTTGAACCTAAGGTGTTTGCCTCGCGGTTAAACTCTTGCATCATAAAATCTAAACGTCTGCCTTGTGCGCCGCCTTTTTTCAATATGCTGCGGGTTTCTTTTACGTGGCTAAATAGACGGTCAATTTCTTCGTCAACATCCATTTTTTGTGCCAGTAATACCAGTTCTTGCTCAACACGTGATGATTCAAGTTCAATGTTGGCATCCGCAAACTTGTCGGTAATGCGCTTACGTTGCCATGCTATGATTTCTGGCATGTGGCCTTTGACTATATCGACTTGCTCGATAATACCATCTAAGCGCTGCTCAAGAAGCATCTTAAGGTTTTCACCTTCATCGGTACGAGCAACAATAAAGTCTTTTAATGCTTGGTCAAAACCGGCCAGTACTTCTGCTTGAATGGTATTCATGTCAGCTTCTTCCGCTTCCATCACACCAGGCCAGCGCATAATTTCAACGGGGTTCACCGTCGCGTTATTGGCTAAGCTTGCAATAGTATTGGCATGGGTCATTAATTCGCCAGCTAGCTCTGTATTTAAGGTGATTTTACTTTTTGCTGCTGGGTTAGCATTAAAACGTAAATTACATTCTACTTTTCCGCGATTTAATTGCTTGCGAAATCGTTCTCTTAATACTGGTTCTATGCTTCTAAATTGCTCGGGTAAACGAAAATAGGTTTCGAGGAAACGTTGATTAACAGAACGGATTTCCCAAACGGCATTGCCCCATTCGCCCTTAATTTCATGGCGTGCGAACGCTGTCATACTATGGATCATTGAGTCTCCTAAATTTTTTAAATTAACATTGTGGTGAATTATGCCCTAGCTACTACTGGGTATCTACATTAATAAGCTGTAGTTTGCGAGATCATGGTGGCAATATACCCGCTCTACGTCAATATTAAGCCTTTGCTTGCTGCCAACGCGCTTTAATATGGTCTGCTACGCGAAAAGAGTTGGCATAAATGGTGAAAGTGTAAGGCACACTGCCGCCTGTTGGCATAAACGAGGCGTCGGTCACAAATAAGTTTTTAACCTCATGTGTTTGGCAGTTTTTATTCAATACTGACGTTTTAGGGTCATGACCAAAACGACAACCACCCGCCATTAAGTTGGTGGGTGGCGAACTGCTCACCGATGATGAAACGTTGCTCGCGCCCATTTCTACTAATAACTTTTCAGCTTTTTCAGCGAGATATTCACCTACAGCTAAATCGTGGTTATGTGCGCCAATACGTACTTTTGCCACAGGGTCGCCCCACTTATCGGTGACTTCGTTATCTAAGGCAACAAAACAATTATCGGTGGGCAACCAGTCATTAAACACTTCAAAACGCAGTGTTTTATAACTAGTGAATTCAGTTTTCATGCTTTGTTTGAGTGCTTCACCCCAAACTAGTGTTTCACTATTTTGGCTTTCATCATATTGCCACTGCGTGCCTTGTGCACGCGAAATAGGATTTTGATAAAACAAGAAATCTATGGTGCCGCCTTTGGCTTTGCCGTCGCGATTAATGCCGGTAAAAGCTTTATCATCAATTTGATACCAGTCTTGTAACGCACGATTAATAAAAGGCCCTACTTGGGTAAGTTGTGTTTTTTTCTCGTCGGTTAAGTCTTTATAAAAGAAATCACCACGACCCGTTCCACCAGCACTAAACACTAAGTTTTTACCGACTTGGCCGGTATTGTTGGCTAAACCGTTAGGGAATTTCTCACCTTTGGAAGCCAATAACAAACGTGAGGTTTCAATGGCTTGGCATGCCACTACATAATATTTAGCCTGAACAGTTTTTTTGCGCCCTGCTTGGTCATAATAGTGCACGCCAGATATTTCACCTTGGCTATCGGTCGCAATGTTATACACTTTTGCATGGGGTGTTATGGTGCAATTGCCCGTAGCCACGGCGTGGTTCAATAATGCCGCTCGGCCACCACCTTTCGCGCCTGACGAACAACCATAACTGCTGCAATAACCTGAATATTCACAGCTATTTCTGCCCATTGCCGGTTGAGATAATATCGCTCTAGGCACTGGCACTGTGTGATAACCTATTTTTTCTGCACTTTTGTCTATCCACGATGAAATGGCATGTTCAGCCAAGGGTGGGTACGGAAAGTCGGTTGAACGAGGTTCTTGATGTGGATGTGCAGTGGCTCTGCCTGATACACCAACCACTTTTTCAACTATCGCGTAGTAAGGTTCTAGCTCATCATAACTGATCGGCCAGTCAACGACATTTGCACCTTTAATGCTGCCAAATTCAGTTTTCAAACGAAAATCTACTGGCTTTAAACGATGAAAGTAGCCACTCATAAAATTTGACGAGCCACCAACTACTGTGCCATTCCAAAAGCTCCAACCCGATTCACTGGTTGCTTCGCCTTGCCAAAAACTTTCACCTGCGGCGTTTTCATATTCTTCTTCAATAACATGCTGTTCGTCTTCAAGTTTAGGGTTGTAAGCATCACGTAAGCTGATCGCGAGTTCATCTTTATAAAACTCTTTTTCTGTTAACCAAGCGCCTTTCTCTAGCACTAACACTTTAGCGCCTGCGTTGGCTAAGGTATAAGCTACTGGTGAAGCGCCTGCGCCACTACCCACTATACAAATATCATATTTCATGCTTTTCGAGTTCCTATTTGCTTGCCCATATATTGCTGATGGCTGACAATTTGTGTGCTTGTTGTCTTGGAAAACGGCGCTTTGTTACTCAGCACAATAGGTTGTTTACCGGGTAATTCATAATAACGCTGCCCAGCTTGAGGTAAGGGAAAACCCGCTTGATGATCTAACCACTGCCAACCTATACCATTAGGATTACCGCCATAACTTGGCGGAGTCAGCATGGCCTCGAAAATATAGCTAACTAAATTACTTAACCAATTCTCGCCCGCGCGTGAGCGACTAATGGCCCGCAATATTTTTTCTTTTTCATCAAAGCTTAATAGCACAAAGTTTTTCTGTAATTCACTGTTGCTGAAACCATTTAGCCAGCCAACGCCTTTATAAATAAATTCAATTTCATCACTGTCGGTGGGCTGTTGAAACACGACATTATATAAATACTGTGTTGCTTGAATTTCTTTTGCACTAGGGCCCGTTGGCGACTCAGGTAATAAATGCGCCAGTACCGCTTCAAGGGTTAACCAGGGGTCAGTTTGCAATACCTGAGCAAATTGCTCACTAGCCAGTGTTGACCAAGCACGTAATGGCATAGCGGCAACCATAGTCGCGCCCGCTGCAGATTTTAGTGCACTGCGCCTGGAAACTTTCTTTTGTAGCCATTTGGGCGTGCGAAAATTTTCATCAAAAAATGAGTTCACTGGCGACATTGCTTTGTTCGTTGTTTGCTTTCGAACCATGGTCTTAACCTTTTGCACTTGAATCATTTAAATTTTCCTTATTATTTTTTACCTGCCATTTTGTGAGAAAAGTCAGCCAGTACTCTGCAGAATACTGCAAGTCGTCAAGTAATTCAGCGGTATCTTTGGACAACAACATTTGGCCGGTATTGGTTGAAACATACATATGCGGGTAACCTTGCACGGGTGGCAACGACTTCATAAAAGCTTCGTTTTCATTGCTGTCACTCACGCTTATTTTAAGCAGGACATAATTATCATGCAGCGCTTGATAAATTTCAGGATTTTTCGCTAGAAAAGCATCCATTTTATGACACCAAGTACACCAATTTCCGCCAATTTCAATTAACACATTTCTGTTACTGGCTTGCGCGATGGCAATGGCTGCTTGCGCGTCTTTAAACGGATCGCGCTTATCGTCATAAACTTTACTGTATAACGGCAATTCGTTTGCAGTGGCAATTATTGACGGGTGTGCAGAAGCTTGCGCACTTGCTGGGCTGGTGAACAGTAAACTTGATAACAATACACTGGCTAACCATAAAAAAATAAACAGCTGAAATTTCATAAATTCTCTCTACGTCAATAATATTCAATGGCAACTAACAACAAACTCACAATAGAGTGACCTTATATTAATTAACTATATTTCAAATTACTTGTCACGTCATTATGTCAAATTGCTATCCGAACGATTATAATGCGCAGCAATTATACTATGATAGGAAATGCAACATGCGTCCAAGCGGCAGAACTTTAGGGCAAATACGTCCTGTAACCATTACGCGTCAATTTACCGCTCATGCAGAAGGCTCAGTGCTTATTGAGTTTGGTGATACCAAAGTTATATGTACCGCTACAGTTGAAACCGGTGTACCACGTTTTATGAAAGGCCAGGGCAAAGGTTGGATCAACGCTGAATACGGCATGTTACCTCGCTCTACTCACACGCGTATGCGTCGCGAAGCCGCCAATGGCAAACAAAGTGGCCGCACCTTAGAGATTTCTCGTTTAATAGCGCGTTCATTACGTGCTGCAGTTGATTTGGCTGCCTTGGGTGAAAACACTATTACGATTGATTGTGATGTTATTCAAGCTGACGGCGGTACACGTACTGCTTCAATTACCGGTGCTTGTGTCGCTTTGGTAGATGCATTAAACCATATGCGCGCTAAAGGTATTATCAATAACAACCCCCTTAAGCACATGATTGCTGCTGTTTCTGTTGGTATCTATAAAGGTGAAGCGATTTCTGATTTAGAATATGTTGAAGATTCAGCCGCTGATACTGACATGAACGTCGTCATGACCGAAACCGGCAAGTTAATTGAAGTGCAAGGCACAGCCGAAGAAGAACCCTTTAGTTTTGACGAAATGCAACAAATGCTAACACTTGCTAAGAACAGTATTAACGAACTGTTTGATATTCAAAAAACTGCTTTAAATTAAGCCAGACAGGAGCTAATTATGAAAGATTATCAACGCGAATTTATTGAATTTGCTTTAGCTAAACAAGTGTTACGTTTTGGCGAATTCACCTTAAAGTCAGGCCGTATTAGTCCTTATTTTTTTAATGCGGGTTTATTCAATACCGGTGGTGATTTAGCCCGTTTAGGACGTTTTTATGCCGCGGCATTGCAAGATTCTAGCATTGACTACAATTTGTTGTTTGGCCCTGCTTACAAAGGCATTCCTATTGCCACCACCACAGCAGTTGCACTTTCTGACAGTTACAATATTGATATGCCTTATTGCTTTAACCGCAAAGAAGCTAAAACGCACGGTGAAGGTGGCAGCTTAGTAGGCTCACCCCTTGAAGGTAAAGTGATGCTGGTTGATGATGTAATTACCGCAGGCACTGCCATTCGTGAATCAATGCAAATTATTCAGGCTCACGGAGCTGAATTATCCGGTGTACTGATTGCCTTAGACCGACAAGAAAAAGGCCAAGCAGAACTTTCTGCCATTCAAGAAGTTGAGCGCGACTTTAATACCAAGGTCATTTCTATTGTCACCTTGGCTGACTTAATCAGCTACTTGGAAGAAAAACCAGACATGACTGACAGCTTGGCTAGCATTAAAAAATATCGTGAAGATTATGGTATTTAAGTAATAAATTAACTCTTGCTATAGTCAGCAAATGGTAGAGTTACCAAACGTAAAAAGCCTGCAAAATTGCAGGCTTTTTTGTTATTAAAAATTGTATCACAGGATCAGTGTTCACTAGGCCGTTAGCTCAAATTGATAGCTTGCTGATTTTTCATAGGCTTGATTAATAGTAGCGTAAAACTTTTCAATGCGGCCCGCTCTTTCATCAACCGCTAATGGTCGGCTTGGCACTAAGGCTTCTTGCGCCGATAAGGTTTGGGCAATTTGACGATCAAAAGCTTTACTACTGTCATTATTTTCAAGGCTAGTGTCACTTTGCAGCAGCGCTTTATCAGGATATAACTGACCTAACGGCGGCTTAGCCTCAACATTGTCAGCGCTGATATTCGTTAACTCTGCCTGAGCCTCTAAAATAATACTAGCCGCCGAAGCAGCAACGCGAATATCTTGTGCTGATGGATTAGCTGGTGCTAAGGCTGCAGCTTGCACTTTATTCATTTTAGCAATGGTTTCTGTTGGCTCACCTGCAATGGGCGTTAAATCGACAGAGACTTCACCAGCAACAGCATATTTTTTACCATTGGGCCCAATTTCATATGAATAAGATGGCGCGCCAGTAAGTGAACCACCAACTCCAGCATGAGCGTTTTCATGATTACGCACCGCTTTATCGCGACTTTCCAAGCTGCGAATAATTTGTGTATTTGCTAACTCTTCCGCACTCGATTGTTGGTCACGACTTGAACTTGTTTGCCACGGCTTTGCTTCTCCAGAGCCATCACTGTTTTGCTTATTAGCCTCTTGTTCTGAGTGCTTTGCTGAGTCTTGCCCTGAACTATGGCCTGAGCCATCACCTGAACTATTGTGTGAACTATTACCAATAACATCGTTAGCGAGCTCAGCTTGTTTACGTAAGCTGGCAAAATCTACTTGCTGATTGTTTTGTGCGGGAGTGCGGCCACGCTCTTTGTCAGAGGCCGGACCTTTTTCGGCGCCTGATTGACTCGATGGCTCAGGTTTTGTGATGACTTCTCTTTGCTGATTTTCACGACGTAAGCTATCTGTCTGCAGGTTTACCACAGTTTGTATGGGTAGATGAGTGTTTTGTGGCGTGATATTCATAACCGCTAAACGGTAACGTCCAATAACGAGCCTAAGTTTTCATCGGCTGATTGCATCACTTCAACAGACGCCTTCGCTTGAAATTCTGCCACACGCAAATCTATGAGTGACTGCGTTAGCTTTACCGGACTATCACCCTTTTGTTGAGCTAGCTCGTTAACATTAGCCACAGGAGCATTACTTGCTTGTGCGACGCCATAAGACTCAGTCGCTAGGCTGGTACTAGAAGCTATATTTTCGGCCGCTTTATAAACATCTTCATTCGCTTTTTGAAGGCCTTGTACACCAAGATTAAAGGCGGATTGAATTTCCACAAAATACTCCTCAATGATTACTGACACTTACGCTGTACTTATACTCTGTACTTATCTGCTAAATTTACGGTTCAATTTAACATTCAGCTACCTGGTTAATTATCAACCAAAAGTGTTAAAAAGTAAACCGTTACTCTTTAACTAAGATATTCAGTTAACCAGCTTTTCAATATCGCTAAAAACTCAGCCTGATGAGATATAAATGGCGCATGTGAGGCTTGTTCAAATATATAACTTTGGCTGTGAGGGGCAAGTTGATCAATTAAGGCAATAACTTGTTTGGGTACTAAACCATCAAGCTTGCCGTATAGGCGCAAAAATGGCTGATGAATATTTTGTAGTTGCGCAGACAAATCTGAGCTTTCTAATAAACTTAATGAGTCGTCTAACACCTGTCGCGTAGGTTGTTCATATTGCATAACTAGCTCGCGAATTTGTTTAATATCTTGGCGAATATGTGGACTACCCATAGCTTGAATTTTCAAAAAATTACTAATAGTTTTTGTCGTGTCTTGGGCAAGTTGTTGGTGAAACAAGGCCAAAACACTTGCTTTAATGCCTGGCCAATTATCTTGTGCTACAAACTGGGGTGAGCTCGCCACAGTAACTAGCCCTAACACTTGCGTTGGGTGCTGAATAGCCATTTGACTGGCGACTAATCCCCCTAAAGACCAACCAATATAAACGGCGGGTTTGGCCACCGTTTGTACAATAGCCTCTGCTATCTCAACTAATGAATATTGAGCCAGTTGTACTGATTTATTAGTCGCAAAGCCCGGCAGATCAACGGTGATCACTTGAAAGTTGGCTTGGAGCTGCGCTAAACAGGGTTGCCAAACAGCCGAATTAAGGCCCCAACCATGGATGAAGACCAAAGGAATGCCTTGGCCTTGGCTGGTAATTTTTAATCTTTCTGCCATGCTATTTTTCATGCTTAGTGTGCTCAATATCTGGTAGGCGCACAGTTTAACCAAAGGAGGCTGAAAATGGAATTTAGCAGCAAGCGCAACAGGGAAATACTATTAACTTTACAGCAGACATTACGCCAAGAGATAAAAAAAATCAGCCTAAAAATAAGCTGCTGCTCCTTATGTGGTAACTCTTGCCAACATCACCCATTACTTTGTCAGTATTGCCAAGCAGATTTACCTTATTTTAATCACCAACATCTGCCTTATGATTTATTATTATGGCCCGCCGTTACAAAACTGATCCCCATAAAACATTTTGATCACCTATTAGCCATTGCACCTTATGTGTGGCCCTTCAATACTTGGATTAGTCAGTTAAAATATCAACATAAAACCGAATTAGCCGAGCTGTTATCTTATCTACTTATTCATCACTGGCAGCAATATCTTAACCATGAACACACAGATTTAACGCCCGACAACACCCGGATAGTACCGGTGCCATTACATTTAAAAAAGTGGCAAGAACGCGGGTTTAACCAAGCAGATCTGATTGCGCGCAAGTTCGCCCAAGGTGTTGGTTATCTTTATCAAGCAGATCTAGTTATCAGGAAAAAATTGACAGACAGTCAGGTGGGTAAGTCAGGTAGCGAACGCAGAAAAAATTTAAAACAAGCTTTTAGCTTAAATATCAACCCAAAGACAAGCTTACCTGAGCATGTTATTTTGATTGATGATGTGGTGACCACAGGCACAACCGCCAATGAAATTTGTCAGCTGCTAAAAAAAAATGGAGTGCAAAATATTACACTCCTGAGTTTATGTTTAGCGATACCTAGCTAGCGCTTTATTCTGCCAAGTTGGCACTAAAAGCTTTAGCAAAGAATAAACTGTTGGCAATAATCTTCATGCTGCCCAAAAAGTAGCCACGAAAAGCTAGGTTGTCAGTACTAGCAATAATGCGACCTTTACCGACATTGTGAGCCACCAGTGTCGGGTTATTCGCTAAACGATTCACTAAATTTTTATCGGTATAACCACTAAGCAAAGGTACATTACTGTATTTTGCTACTGTTATAAATGGCTGCGATGTTTGCTCCATAATTATGGTGCTATTTCGAAATACTGGTAACTTACTGTTTTGATAACCGTATGCTAGCGGATGACTGACATCTAATTCGGCTTGAAAAATAGCGCCAGCAATACGTTTGCGACCCGCCAATTGCTCTTTATCACCGTAAGTTAATTTATCCGTATCAAATAACTGGTCAATATGCGCTTTACTGACAAAATCAATTTTTAATAATTCTATTTCTGAGAACCAAAGCGCGGCGCGTTTTTGACCAAATAACACACCACCATTAGCTAACCATGAAGTAAATTTACTCTGTACCTTGCTGTCTAACCCAGTATATCGACCATCTACCATAATTATATGGCTATAGTCAGCTAAATTAATCGCAGCTAAGCGTGGCATTTCAACGACCGTGACCGGAATCTCCAGTAGACTATCAAGATAGTAAAGCATCTCACCTGCTTCATATTGAGATACCCCCTTACCACCCACCAATAATACTTTCGGCGCTAAAACTGGGCGAAATGAACTACTGCCAATATCAATGCCCTTTGCGGTTAATCCCGTATCTAAAGCGTTAAGCGCTATATGGCTTTTAGCCGCAAAGTCAATAAGAATACTACGCCAGTTTTCCACTTGCTGAGTACCCGCTGGTATAATAATAGTGCCTTGTTCGAAGGTTTTAACTTCGCCATTAACTGTCGCGGAAAACGTCTTAGTGGCTACTTTTGCCTTGATCTTAGCCTTGGTAATTTTATTTAACAGTTTGGGCGCTAAAAAATCATGCCATTCAAACGCATAGGCGTAAGCAGAACTGCTTACATCAGCAGATTTTACAGCACTAGGCTGCCATGGTTTCTCTTCAGTTTTTAACCCCCAAGTACGTCCAACAGGCGCAAATTTTATGTTCATGGCGAGTGGTAACGTCCAGCCTGAGACATCGTAAAAAGTATTATCTTGAAAACTTTGTTGTTGATTAAATAGGGCTTTAATCACTCGGTATTGAGACTGTTCTAATGGAATATAATAACTATACTGAGCAAAATAAGTTAAATCATTAATTTTATAATCTTGCTTAAGGGGATAAACCTTAATTTGATGTTGCTGCAACTTATTTAAAAAAGTCTCTAGGCGATAATGATCTTTAGTTTCAGTAAAAATATAACCATTAAAGTTTTCATCACTGGCTTGTTTTTGTGCCTGTTGATAGAAGTCTTGTCGATAAGCTTTAAATTTCCCTTGGTTTTTCCACGCACCTTCAATGGTTGATAACGACGTTAACACATGGTTTTGTATGCCGTATTCAAAGGTCAGTAAGCCATTAACGGTATCTTGCTGTAAACCTCGACTACTGGCTTGTTCAAACAAAATACCAATGCCACCATTAATGTCTGGATACGTTGAGCCCTTGCCGTAATAAAAATCATCAAAGCTTTCTTCGCTGTAATATAAACGCTCTTTTTCATCGAGGGCTTTGGCGTGATAAGTCGCAAGTAACTGCGTTAACTCGGTATTTTTTTCTGGTGTTAGAGGATGAGTTCGTGTGGGAATTCCTGGCTGAAAAAAATAGCTGCCATTGGCGCCCATTTCATGAAAATCACCTAAAACATTCGGCTGGTATTGATGAAAATAGGGTAGGCGATTTTGACTTTCTTTTTGCGACAATAGCAACCAATCTCGGTTTAAATCAAAACCAAAATGATTGGTACGGCCCGTACGCCAGTTTTGATGATGTTCGATATGGTTTGGATCTGAGTTCTTAGCTATACCGCGATGTGTCGCCACCCAATTAACAAATCGATCCATGCCGTCTGGGTTAATGCTCGGCTCTATTACGATAATAGTGTCGTTAAGCATATCGGCCACGGTTTTATCTTGCGATGCCGCTAAATGATAAGCCAGCACCATAGCCGCATTAGTACCGCTAATTTCATCACCATGCACACTATAACCTAACCAAACCACAATAGGGTCTTTTGCAGAAGCGACTATATCTGAGCGCCGCGCTAAAATATTCTCAAGGTTATTTAAGTTTTCAGGACTTGAAATGGTTAATAAAATTTGCGAGCGAAACTGTGTAGTTCGACCCATTTCTTCAATTTGGAGTCGAGTTGACGATGCCGCGACTTGCTCTAGATAGTTTATTACTTGATCATGGCGTGGATGGCGTTCACCAATACCAAAGCCCAAAGCGGATTCTGGCGTTGGCACTTTTTCGCTATAAACTGCGCCTTTGGGCAAGTATGTACTTACATCGGCACTAAAAACGGTAAACGAAGCACTTAATAAACAAAATATTACAATTCGATACAACGATAACAACATGCGAGATCTCCTGATTCAATAGCTAGATAAAATAACAAAATAATGCCATATGAACTAGTTATCTCGTAATAATTGCCCATTTATCTGTTTTATTGTTAAATTTTCAACTGCTGGCTATATAAATTATGCTATCTAGGACTAGCACCAAATGACAGACAAGAGTAAAATTGTTATACTTGAGTAAAATAGTCGGGTATTGAAAAGTTCAAGCCCAGTAGGGAGAGTAAATAGTATGATGGTTAACATTTCAGAAACTGCACAAGAACACTTTGTAAAACTACTTTCTGGGCAAGCTGAAGGTACGAGTATCCGTGTATTTGTTGTAAACCCGGGTACAGCAAGCGCAGAATGTGGTGTATCCTACTGTCCGGCTGACGCTATAGAAGCTGACGACATTGAATTAAAGTTTGAAAACTTTTCAGCTTACATAGACGCCGACAGTAAGACTTATTTAGAAGAAGCAGAAATAGATTTTACCTCTGACCAAATGGGCTCGCAATTAACCTTAAAAGCGCCAAATGCTAAGCTACGTAAAGTTGCCGATGACGCGCCATTATTTGAGCGTGTTGATTACTTCTTAAAAGCTGAGGTTAACCCTCAGCTAGCGAGTCATGGCGGCGATTGTACGCTAATGGAAATCACTGAAGACGGTTATGCTGTATTACAATTTGGCGGTGGCTGTAATGGTTGTGCCCAAATCGATGTCACCGTTAAAGACGGCATTGAGAAGCAATTAATTGACATGATGGCGGGTGAAATTAAAGGCGTAAAAGATATGACAGAGCATGAACGTGGCGAACACTCATACTACTAATAACCTGCTGTTGTCAGTAAGGTTTTAATGTCATTATTAGAAAAAATAGGCCAAGATCCACAACGCAGTATGCAGCGTTTTCTCAGTGGACTTGGTCTTTTTATTATCGGCGTCTGTTTTATATTTCTCGGTTACTATCAGCACTATCTTTGGCAAATACTCGGCGTAGTTATTTTAGCTTGCGGTTGTCTACTGGCTATTTACGCTTATATCGGATTATTTGCTCATCGTTTGTATTATATATTTAACCGCACTAGGCCTTAAATTACTCACCTTAAAAGTGCTATTCTTAAAAGTACTACTCTTAAAAAGAACAAGCGGTAAAAGCGCTAGAAAGTATGCTTATTTCGCTGATAATGCCAAGCTAATGTCATACCGCGTGCTAACATAAATATTGAAAATGCCGCCCACAGGCCATGATTACCATAATCCTTTAATAGCCACCATACCGGAAAAAAGCAGCCAAAAGTGGCGATTATCATACTGTTTCTCATAATATGCGCCTGCATCAAACCAACATACACACCATCATATAAATAACACCAACAGGCCAGTAAGGGTAAAGCGACAATCCAAAATAAATGTTGCTGGGCATAATCAACCACAGCCGATATATCCGAAATACTGACAATAAAATAATTGCCCGCCAGATAAAACAATAAACTATAAGCGAGCGCAAATATGCCAGTCCAAAAGAGCGCAATATTGACACTGACAAACATGCTTTTTTGATTATTCTCTCCTTTCGCTTTACCTACCATCACTTCCGCTGCATTGGCAACACCGTCTAAACCAAACGATATTAACAACAAAAAATTCATCAAGATAGCATTAGCAGCAATCACATCGTCGCCTAATCGAGCACCTTGAAAGGTCATAAAAATAAAGCATATTTCTAAACATAAAGTACGAATTAATATATCTCGATTCAGTTTAAAATAGCTTAACAAAGCGGTTCGCTCTACAGCCGCAGCAAACATTTGCTGTGCGCTAGCAAATAAGCCAGTAAATTTTTGTTTAAAGTTATTGTATACAAAAGCTAAGCCGATAAATAAGCCACTATATTCTGCAATCAGTGTTGCCATAGCTACACCTTTAACTTGCCAAGCAAAACCAATCACAAACAGTAAATCTAAGCCTAAGTTAATCAAGTTAGTGGCAATAATTAACCACATCACCACTTTGGCTTGATGATTACCCAGCAACCAACCCAAAATAACTAAATTAGCCAGTGCTGCTGGCAAACCCCAAATTCGAATAGCGCTATATTCTTGCGCATAAAACTGCACTTGCTCAGAACCACCGGCTAATGATAGTGCAAGATCAAGGTAAAAATTCTGAAATACAATAACGACCAGACCAATGGCAAACGCAACAATAATCCCGCGTAGTAATATCAAACAGCTTAATGCATTATTTTTTTGGCCAAACGCCTGCGCTGATAAGCCGGTGGTCGACATACGTAAAAAACCACACAGCCAAATGATGGCGGTAATGATCATGGCGCCAACCGTACTACCGCCTAAATAATAAGAATATTCTAGGTGGCCAATAACAGCGGTATCCACTAAACCCAACAAAGGCGCAGTAATGTTTGACAAAATCATGGGGAAAGCAAGAATAAATAACTGCTTATGGCGTTCTATATTGGTGAATTTCAAAAAAAGCCAACCTTTATGGCAAATGGACTGTTTAAATAGTAGAAAAAAAGCTACTTTACCTAAGCGACTAACGCCCTATAAATATCTCAGGAAGATTAACATGAAATATCGTTTGTTGGCAGCATTATGCTATTGCCTCCACATCACCAGCTTCGCCACTGTCATTCTACAATATCACCATGTCAGCGATACAACTCCAGCCAGCACCAGTATCTCTCCAAGCCAATTTGCGCTGCATATGCAATACCTAGCAGACAACAATTTTGAGGTGATTGCCTTATCAAGCTTAATGAATTCAATTAAAACACAAACAGCATTGCCAAATAAGTCTGTGGTTATTACCTTTGATGATGCTTATTTAGATATTTTAACCCAGGGTAAGCCGATATTAGATCAACACGATTATCCCTTTACCATCTTTATTAACCCCGGCATTGTCGAGCAAAATTCCGAGCATTATCTCTCGTGGCAGCAACTCAAAGAGATGGCAGACAACGGAGTAATTATTGCTAATCATGGCATGGCGCACGATTCATTAATCCGAATACCTGATGGCATGACGATGCAACAGTGGTTAGCAAAAAACACGCAATCCTTGCTAAGTGCCGAAAAAATAATTGCAGAAAAAACCGGACAGAGTTGGCGCTATTTCGCTTATCCCTACGGTGAATATAGTCCTGAAATTCAGCAGTGGATACAAGACAATAACTTTGTCGCTTTCTCACAACAATCAGGCGCTGTTAGCTTGGATACTAACACGACAATTATTCCACGCTTTCCGGTTTCACAGCCTTACGATCAATTACCCAGCTTACGCGATAAACTCAATGCTTTACCTTTTAGCATTCGCGTTGAGGCAGAAAATCAACAAACCATTTTTCAACAAGGTGAGTCAACTTCAGTAAGTTTTAAGGTCGATGTGGACGATTTTAATCCTGAACAATTAAATTGCTATATTTCTAGTTTAGGCCGTCAAGAAATTCAATGGCAAGAGGATGAAATGTTTACTATTAATTACAGTGCAGCACTGCCAACAGGTCGTGTACGTTGCAATTGTACCGCCCCCAGCATTAGTGAGCCTGGACGCTATTATTGGTTTTCAAAACCTTGGTTTATTCTCAAAGAAAACGGTCAGTGGTATCCACTGTAGCCTTATTCACGGTAAATAACACCTGTTAACACTATGGGTATTAAGGCCAATAGTATTAACGAATCATACTTTCTGTCGGTAGGATTTATGCTTTCAAGTAAGCCTTAACTTGTTCACACGATTGCTCAATCAATATGATGGGCTGAATCAATATAATGGATAAGGCTAATCAGCAAGTGACCTTTAAGCTGACAGCTATTCACTGACCGCTTACACTTAAAATTTGCTTTAACTCTAGCTCAATACAAAGCGACGATTTTTGCAAAGTCACTGACCAGTTTATCGCCTTCAATCACAGGAACTTCACCCAGTGCTTGTTTAGGTTTAAAAATAGCTTCTACTTTACCTGCGGGGTTAATCAAAACCAATGACGCACTGTGATCGACTAAATAACGGGTCGCAGTTGCGCCATGATTGTCTTTAGCATCGCTATTAACTTTTTGCCCTGACTTTTGCTCTGACGCTGGCTCTGATTCAGTTATCGCATACATTAAGCCTAAATTTCGTGCAAATGGAAATAACACACCGTGATGGCCATATAAGGCCTTAAATTCCGGATTGAAATAACCTATGTAACTGGCGAGCTTTGCTTGTGTGTCACGTTCTGGGTCAACAGACACTAATAACACTTGGCTTTTATTGCTGATCGCTTTTAAATCATCATAAATAAAATTCATTTCTTGTAAGGTAGTTGGGCAAACATCTGGGCACGATGTATAACCAAAAAACACCCAACTCCAATGACCTTTTAGCGACTCGTTATTAAACGCTTCGCCCAAATGATCAGTTAATTCAAAAGCTTTAACATCTCTTGCTTGTTGATAATGCAAGGCAAATTCAACAGGGGCTTTTTTATTTACCTGACCAAATAACATCACACCTGCTGCTAATGCCCCCAAGGCTACAATCAGAATAACAATTTTATTCATTAACCTGTTACCGGTAATAGATAATGATCGAGTAAAAGAATAATAAATAACGCCATTAAATGCACAATAGAAAACTTGAAAGTGTCCATTGCAGTATTTTCATCGGCATTAAATTTCAGTTTCCATGCGTAAGCAAAAAACACTAAGTTCAATACCACAGCGCCAATTAAATATAACCAATTACTCATCCCCACTAAATAAGGTAACAAGCCCACTATAAAGAGCAATACTGTATATAACAAAATTTGAGTTTTGGTAAAATTAACGCCATGTGTGACCGGTAACATAGGAATATTTACTTTTGCATACTCGTCTTTACGATGAATAGCCAAAGCCCAAAAATGTGGTGGCGTCCAAGTAAAGATTAATAACACTAATAATAACGCATTAGGATGCACTTCATTGGTCATTGCTGTCCAACCCAATAAAGGTGGAATAGCACCGGCTAAACCGCCGATAGTAATATTTTGTGGGGTAGCACGCTTTAAGTACATAGTATAAACAAAGCTATAACCGACTAAGCCTGAAAAAGTTAACCAAGCGGTGAGCGGGTTCACCAGGCTATATAAAATAGCGAAGCCTGTTACTGCTAGAGTCATAGCAAATGTCGACGCATTACGCGCGGTAAGTCTGCCATTCGGCAAAGGGCGATTATGAGTACGCCCCATTTCACTGTCGATGCGCTGATCAACAATATGATTAATCGCTGCCGCGGCAGATGACAAAAAACCAATACCTATCATCGACGGCACTAATACCTGCCATGGAATAACACCCGGCACAGATAAACACATGCCCACTAGCGCAGTTAATACTAATAACGCGACGACCCTAGGCTTGGTAATTTCATAATAATCACGCCAAATGGGTGTATTAGGTGCGCTATGGCTCGCTTCTATTGTGTTGCTTTGACTCATAATATGCTCCTAAGTTTTACGTTTTAAACTGTATGTCATGGTAATTAATGACATCATTAACATGGCGGCTACTACGTTGTGGCTAACCGCAACATTTAGCGGTAGTGAGAACCAAACATTGCTAATACCCAAACCAACTTGCACGCTGAGTATAAAACCTAAACTCAATGCGGTGTTCTTAAAAAATGGTGATTGCGCCTTACGAAAAATCCGAATAGCCAACCAAAATAAGTACAGTGTTGTTACTATAGCACCTAAGCGATGCATAACATGAATGGTCAAGCGTGAGGCATGATCAAGGTGGCCAAATTCATAACTTTCTTTCTCCGGCGGAATAAGATCAAAAGCATGTTCAAAGTTCATCTGCTCCACCCAACCCGCTTGGCATATAGGTAGTTCAGCACAAGTAAGCGCGGCATAGTTAGATGATGTCCAACCGCCCAAACCAATTTGTGCCACTAAAATAAAAATACCAATCACAGCAAATTTAAAGTATTTTTTCAGGCCAATGTCACCACCCGGCACTCGAAAATCACTCAAACGTAAATACAGTAATAGCAATAAGCACAGCGTAGTAAAGCCACCCAGTAAATGCCCCATTACCACCACAGGCATTAACTTCATGGTGACAGTCCACATGCCAAGTGCCGCTTGAAAAATCACCACTATTAGCAGTAAAATTGGCAGTCCTAACGGACCACGTTGCGCGCGACGCTTTAGCGACATTAAGGCAATAATAAGGATTAACACCCCTAATGAACCAGCGAAATAGCGATGGATCATTTCATTCCATGCTTTTTCTGGTTCAACAGGACGTTCAGGAAACGCTTGCTCAGCAGCAATAATTTGAGCACTGGTTTTAGGGACTTCAACTAAACCATAACAACCTGGCCAATCTGGACAACCAAGACCTGCATGGGTTAGGCGTGCATAAGCACCTAAACTGACCACCACAATCGCTAATAATATACTAACAAAAACAAGTTTTCTAAGGTCGGAAGAGCTTTGTGTTTTCATTTAGCCAATCCTTGAATACTTCAGCAGTTTCTTAAAGTCTGCCAATATGGCTTTGCCAAATTGTGGCAGCTGCTCGGCATTTTTGGGTGGTACATGGCTAAGAATGACGTTACCTAGGGGGTCAACAATCAAGACTTGTGATTGTGTGATCGCCACCTTTGCCAAAGCGGGCATAGTTTGAATATGCCAGCGTTTAAGTTGAATTTTTTCTGCTTGCTCTGCGCGTAAATCTTGTTGCGTTAAGCCAACGAGTTTCACACGTGGCATTTCTTTACCTAGGGCAATATAAGTGTTGTTAACACTGACCAAGGTCTTTTCACATTGCTCATCACAACGGGTTGGCAAGGTGTATAACATCAACCATTGGTGATCAAAGTCATCAATACTTAAACCAAGTTGCGCTAAGGTTAACTCATTTTCAATCAGTTGCCCTTGATTGGTCACTCCGTAATTAAACCATTGCTGATTCAACGCTAATTTAGCTAGTGCAATGGGAATGATGAAAACCGCCAAGAGAATTAGCATACTGCGGCGCGATTTATTTAACTTTGAAGAACTCATACAACTCAGCCTTTTATTCTTATTATTTGGTTTCGGTATCTGTCTAACCTGCTTATTCGTCATTATCTCAGGTTACTTATGCTTATTCAGACGGATCTTTTTTAGCCATTTTTATCGCCGCCCAAACCATCAAACTTATCCAAGCTAACGCTAAACTAAACCATTGAAACGCATAGGCTCGGTGTTTTTCTGGTGGCATTACGATGGGCTGCCAATTTTTTATATAACCTATAGTCTCTTTTTTATCTAAATAAACGACAAAGGGCAATAGTTTCTTGCCAATTAATTCTGAAAACTTATCTAGTTCGATTTGCTGTACTCGTAATGGCCAGGACGGATTAGTTAAGTTTTGTGCTTGTAATTGAATACCCACTTCCACTTCTCGCACATGGCCTGTGATGGTGTGTTGGCCAGTAATAGGGCTGATTTCAGGTAATATATTTCGGTCAATTGAGCCTTGTACCCAACCTAGATTCACTAATATAGCATCACCATTACTTTCAATGATTTGATAAACACGATAACCCAAACGGCCTTTATTGGGTTGGTTGTCGAGTAAAAATATTTTATCGCCAACAAAATCACCCTTTAACTGAATAGGTAAATCGTTAATACCATCTTGTAAACCGCTCAGTGTTAATACTTGCGCTAGTGATAAGTCTTGGCGTTGACTTAACTCACTGATGCGCTGTTGACGTTGTTCTTTTTCAAGCGCTCGGTCAACCTGCCAAAATCCGAGCTTGATTAATGACGAAAATACTAGCATGGTAAATATAACCATCGGCCAGTTAAGTTGCTTGAATTTGTGCTTAAGTGATACCGACTTCATAAACTACCGCATGTTGACTAACTAAAAACAGATGATAAAAGAGAGAATACTGTGTTAATTAAATTTATTGTTGTCGGCTTATTAGCCTTTATGGTTTATAACCTATTTCGAGCGTTATTCATTATGAATAAAAATGATCCGAATAAAGCATCTATGTCTAAATTTATAGGACGACGGGTGATGACCTCTGTTGTACTGGTGTTATTACTACTACTGGGTATTCTCACCGGAGTGATTACACCTAACCCTAGTCCGTATTAAATAGTCAAAAGGTACGATATTTATCAAGATAAATATCGTACCTTAAACTGCTTATTCAAACACAATAGCGTTAAATAATATAAACGAACACGAACAGTATTACCCACACTACATCAACAAAATGCCAATACCAACTCGCGGCTTGAAAGGCAAAATGGTTTTTCGGCGTAAAATGCCCCTTAAATACTCGAATAAGCATCACTAGCAGCATAATTGTCCCTAAGGTCACATGCATACCGTGAAAGCCTGTTAGCAAATAAAAGGTATTGCCATAAATGCCACTGTCTAAATACAATTTCATTTCGTCGGCATAACCATGGGCGTATTCTAAGCCTTGGCAAAACAAAAACACCACACCTAGCACAACGGTCAGCCCTAACCAAAATTTCAATAAACCACGTTTATTCTGCTCTAACGAAACATGAGCAAAATGGGCAGTAATTGATGAAGTTAACAACAAAATAGTGTTAATTAATGGCAAGCCATACCAACCCATAGCTGTAGTTTCAGTACCGTCTGGCGTTTTAATTAATGGCCAAGTCGCGGTAAATTCAGGCCATAAAATTATTGCCGTTGCTGCATTATTTCCGGCGCCATCAAGCCAGGGTACTGAAAAAGTACGGGCGTAAAGTAAGGCGCCAAAAAAAGCGGCAAAAAACATCACTTCTGAAAAAATAAACCAACTCATACCTTGGCGGAATGAATTGTCCATTTGGTGGCTATATTTACCTGACATTGACTCGGTAATAACATTGTTAAACCAACCAAACATCATATAAATAATCAATGCAATACCCGCCAGCAATACCCAGCCGCCGCCTGCATTTTCAGGGTTATTCAAATTTGCAACATAATTTGCCGCACCTACAGCAATCAAAAATAAGGCAATAGCGCCTACTATTGGCCATTTGCTTTGCGCTGGTACGTAATAACTTTCGTATTCTTTTATTGTCATTGTTGTTCCCCTCATTTAAGTGCCAAGCACTTAAGAATCAACCGAGCTTGTAATGTCGTACAAGGTGTAAGATAGGGTGATGGTGGATACGTCATCGGGTATGTCCAAATCGACATAAAATTGCAATCCCATTTCAACATCCTCACTGGCTTTTAACGGTTGGCTATTAAAACAAAAGCATTCTATCTTTTGAAAATAAACCGCCGCCCGTCCTGGTGATACTGACGGTACAGCTTGTCCGACAATATCTCTTGTAGACTCATTTTTAGCGTAAAATATAACGGTTTTTCGCTCACCTGGGTGTACTTCTACTTCATTAACCATTGGCTCAAACTTCCAAGGGATACCTTTGGCTGTCCGAGTCAAAAATTGTACGGTAATCGTACGTTCGGTATCTATGCTCTTGACGTTGTAACTTGCCGCAACATTAGATGTTTTTCCGTTTAACCCCGTGATATCACAAAAAACGTCGTATAACGGCACCATCGCAAAACCAAAACCAAACATACCAAAAACAATCAACATCAGTTTTTTTACTGTTTTTTTCACCGAAGCATCATGCGTTGTCGCTTGTGCTTGCTTTGATAACTTGTTTTGCGATTCACCGTTAGTCATTTTAGCTCCACTTAATCAATTTTTGGTGGCGTTGTGAACGTGTGGTATGGCGCAGGGCTAGGCACTGTCCATTCCAAACCTTCAGCTCCATCCCAAGGTTTCATCGGCGCTTTTTCTCCGCCTCTAATACACTTGATAACCAATACCAAGAAGATTAACTGCGAAATACCAAAGGCAAAGCCACCAATACTCACCCACTTATTAAAGTCAGCAAACTGCAAAGCATAATCAGGAATACGACGAGGCATACCGGCCAAACCTAAAAAGTGCATTGGGAAAAACAATAAGTTTACTGAAATAAGTGAACACCAAAAATGCCACTTACTTAACGTATCGTTATACATGTGACCCGTCCATTTTGGTAACCAGTAATAAGCGCCAGCAAAAATAGAAAACAACGCCCCAGTAACCAATACATAGTGGAAATGAGCCACAACAAAGTAAGTATCGTGATATTGAAAATCAGCTGGGGTCATTGCTAGCATCAAGCCAGAAAAGCCACCGATAGTGAACAAAATCACAAAGGCAATAGAGAACAACATAGGGGTTTCAAAACTAAGAGACCCACGCCACATAGTAGCTGCCCAGTTAAAGACTTTCACCCCTGTAGGTACGGCAATTAACATCGTGCAATACATAAAGAATAATTCGCCAAATAACGGCATACCCGTGGTAAACATGTGATGCGCCCAAACGATAAACGACAAAAATGCAATGGATGCAGTCGCGTAAACCATTGAACTGTAGCCAAATAGAGGCTTACGTGAGAAGGCTGGAATCGTTGTAGAGACAATACCAAATGCAGGTAAAATCATGATGTAAACTTCAGGATGACCAAAGAACCAGAAAATATGCTGGAACATTACCGGGTCACCACCACCGGCGGCGTCAAAGAAACTGGTGCCAAAATAGGTATCGGTTAACACCATAGTAACGGTACCCGCGAGCACCGGCATCACCGCTATTAACAAGTAAGCCGTAATGAAAAATGTCCAAACAAATAATGGCATTTTCATGTAAGTCATACCAGGCGCACGCATATTCATAATGGTTACAACGATGTTAATTGCGCCCATAATTGAGGAAATACCCATAATATGTACCGCAAAAACGAAGAACGCTGTACTGCCGTTACTATAGGTGGTTGATAAAGGCGCGTAGAAGGTCCAACCAAAGTTTGGTGCACCACTTTCCATAAAGAAAGACGACAATAAAATAGCGAAAGCAAAGGGTAATATCCAAAAGCTCCAGTTATTCAGCCTAGGTAGTGCCATATCTGGCGCACCAACCATCATAGGTAGCATCCAGTTAGCCAAACCGGTAAAGGCTGGCATTATCGCACCAAATACCATAATAAGACCGTGTACTGTGGTCATTTGGTTAAAGAAATCAGGCTCAATTATCTGTAGTCCAGGCTGAAATAATTCAGCTCGGATAACCAACGCCATAGCACCGCCAGTTAAAAACATGATAAAAGAGAACCATAAATACATCGAACCAATGTCTTTATGGTTTGTGGTATATAACCAGCGTTTTATGCCGGTCATTTTATGATCATGGTGCTCACCGTCATGTGAATCATGCTCGGATTGATCATCAATTACATCAGTAGTCATTATAACGCCTCCCTACTTCGCGCTAGCAGCAACAACAGCTGCTGGCTGGACTAAATCACCGGTGTTATTACCCCAAGCGTTACGCTCATAAGTGACAACCGCCGCAATTTGCGTTTTAGTTAATTGGCCGGCAAAAGCCGCCATCGCTGGATTTTTCTTGCTGCCGTTAAGCACCATATCCAAATGCACTGCTACATCACCGGTAGCAATCACACTACCTTTAAGTGCAGGAAAAACAGGCGCCATACCTTCACCCGTAGCTTGATGACAAGCAGCACAAGCTGTCATGTAGACATCTTCACCCAGGGCCATTAATTCATCTTGGCTATAAACCTTTGATAAATCTTCTTTCGGTATAACTTTGGCAACAGTTGCAGCAACTTGTTCTTTAACTTCTTCAACCGCTTGCTCAACCGTATCTGAGGTACTTGCGCCACTGACCGCTTGCACGTCAGCCGCTTGAACAGCTTCACCCGTATTGTTACCCCAAGCATTACGCTCATAAGTTACAACCGCCGCAATTTCTTTTAAGCTTAATTGCTTACCATAAGCTTGCATGCCGGTACCTGCTTTACCATTAACGACAATATCTATATGCGCGCTAGCTGGACCCGTTGTGGCAATAGCACTACCTTTAAGGGCTGGAAATGCGGGAGGTAAACCTTGGCCACTGACTTGGTGACACGCTGCGCAGTAGGCGGTATAGGTTGTTTCTCCTAGTTGCATTAATTCGTCCATTGAAGCCGAAGCATTTAACGACGCCGCTTCAGCAGCTGCTGCATTGGCTTGCATTTGCTTTTGCTCATCAAGCCAAATGGCGTAATCTGCTTCAGACTTAACTTCAACCACTATCGGCATAAAGCCGTGGTCTTTGCCACACAACTCAGCACATTGGCCACGATAAACACCGGGTTCATCGACCTTGGTCCAAGCTTCATTAATAAAGCCTGGGTTAGCATCTTGTTTTACCGCAAATGCCGGTACCCACCAAGCATGGATAACATCATCAGAAGTAATAACAAAACGCACTTTTTTATTGATTGGAATAACCAAAGGACGATCAACTTCTAACAGGTAATGTTCACCTTTTTCTGCTGAGGTACCATCTTGGTTTTCGTATTGTTCACGCGGAGTAGAAAGCACTGAATAAAATTCAAGGTCTTGATCAAAGTATTTATAATGCCATTTCCACTGAGAACCCGTTACTTGAATGGTTAAATCCGCATCATCGTTATTTTCCATATCGATCAGCGTAATAGTGGCTGGAAAAGCCATAGCAATTAGAATAACAACAGGAATCGCTGTCCAAAGAATTTCAACTTTTGTGCTTTCATGAAAGGTTGCTGGTTTAAAGCCTTTTGATTTACGGTGAAACACCATAGACCAAAACATAGCACCAAAGACCACAACACCAATAGCAGTACAGATATAGAGCACTAGCATATGTAAATCATATACGTCTCTGCTCACCTCAGTAACACCTTTAGTTAAGTTCAGCGACATCTCTGCCCACACTGAACTAGAGAACAAGCCCCCTAGCAACAACAAACCTAGGTTACGTCTTTTCACACGACATCTCCTTCACCTTTAATTTAGGCCAAATAACATATTTTCATTATGAAAACCGGCTATTTAGCGCATACATTTATTATTATTTAAGTGACGCATTAATCAACAGTTGCCAATTGCGCCCTATTGTTTTTTTGTACGTTTTCCAGACTAGAATTACTTAAAACTTGATAGGGGTCAATTTTTAATTTCAAAAGCATGATAAATAAAAACCAATAAATACAATAGAGTAAATGCCCTAAACTGGACGACAAGTAGATTTTTAAAAGGATGGCTGCAATGTTCATATTTTGTTCAAGGCATAATTTTCATGCTGAATAATAAATAATCAACACAGAAACTTGCTGTATAAAAAGCAAGCTATTAGCGGTATTTATTGCCGAACAGGAGGATTGTTCTAACCAAAAAAATTGAGGTACATATTAGGCACAGAAATGGTTATCAAGCATAAGAAATACGCAGATTTTAACCCCCTAGATTAAACCTAGTGATAGTTAAATCTGCGAAATATAATGTAGAAAAATCTAGTTTAGGTAAATATTAGCATTTATGAAGTAAGTGCAAGCTGAACTACATCCAATCAGCCGCGCGAATAACACCAACGGCTAGACCTTCGATATTAAATTGCTGAAACTTTAAATCGACCTTAATCGGTGCAAAATCTTCATTTTCAGCATGTAAATAAACCACATTGCCCTCACGTTTAAAACGCTTAACGGTAACATCGTCTTCCACACGAGCAACAATCACTTGACCATTTTGCACGTCGGTTGTTTGATGAACAGCCAACAAGTCGCCATCCATAATGCCGATATCTTTCATGCTCTCGCCATTAACACGCAATAAATAATCAGCCGGAGGATGAAATAAATTGCCATCAACTTTGTAATGCTGCTCAACATGTTCTTGCGCCAAAATAGGCTCACCGGCCGCTACACGACCAATAAGTGGCAAACCATCTTCAGCGATAAACTCTTGTGTAAGACGAATACCACGCGATGTGCCAGGTAGCATTTCAATATAACCTTTCTTCGCTAGCGCTTTTAAATGTTCTTCTGCTGCATTGGCCGACTTAAAACCAAAAAAAGCAGCAATTTCAGCACGCGTTGGCGGCATACCTGTGTCGGAAATTTTTTCTCGGATCAGATCAAAAATCTGCTGTTGTCTGGGGGTTAAAGGGCGCATAGTTGTTCCTTAAGCTACTTAAGAGCGAGCCTGTATTTTTACACAGTATTACTGTTATTGTATACAGGCTGTAATTAAACGCAAGAAAATAATCATCCGCCTTTGCTAGTTTGGGTTTTAGTTGCAATGGTGGTGTTTCTAAAAACATTAAGTGCTCAATCCATGTTGTTGTAAGCGGCTTTCACGATTAAAATCAGTTAGGTGTGCATCACGGTCAATTTCATTGTTGATGAATCAAAAAGCACTGCTGATTAAGGTCATTAAAATAGCCATGAATAAAACTATTAACCTTGCTCAAACAGCAGGTATATAGGTTAATAAAACGTAGAAGGTGAATGGAAAATAATGAATAAAGACGAATATTTAGATTGTTGCCAAGCACAGTTGCTGAAAGTTTTTAGCCTCGCAAAAAATCATAAAAAAGATGATAAGCAAAAATTCAGGGCTGAAGGTTTTATCCATGCGGGTAAAGCGTTAGGCGTTATATCTCATGCAGAGGCTGTCGACGTTATCGCGCGAGCTCACTTTCAGGTATTTGGTGAAAGTATTGAATCTCGCCAAAATAGAAAAGCGAGCTTAAAAGAAGCTGTTGCTAAAGGTGATGAAAATTTTATTAACATTCCGGCTTATGAGCGATCAAAGCTATAATGCTTCAATCTCCCTCAACTCCTTAAGACTTTAAGACCTCAAAGTACCGTAAGTCATTTTACACAATGGCTTAAATACCCAGTGATGCAATAAGCGCCTCAGTTAACCAAGCTGTTGGCAAGTTTATAGCCTTTGCAAGCATGGTTTAGTCTGGGTATTAGCGCTTTCATTGCAGGCTTGGCTTGTCAGTATTCTAGCTAAACTCAGTACCTTAAGTTAACATCAATCTAGCTATCAACCACCTCATATCAATAGATGTAAACTATGATAAAAATTCGTGATTTAGAATATCTAACGGCCATTGCCGAATATAAGCATTTTGGCCATGCCGCTGAGGCTTGCTTTGTTAGTCAACCAACGCTAAGTGGTCAAATTCAAAAACTAGAACAACGCCTTAAGCTAACCTTAATTGAACGCCAACCGCGCAATGTTATGCTAACACCCGCAGGAGAAAAGTTAGTACAACAAGCTCGGCAAGTACTTAACGCCGCGAATAACTTTGAAGAAGCGGCAAAAGCGCTACTTGATCCCCTGTCAGGTGATTTACATATAGGCTTAATACCGACGTTAGCGCCATATATATTGCCGCATATTATGCCGGCACTAAACAGCAATCTAGCGAAAATAAACTTCTATTTACATGAAAATAGAACGCAAGATTTACTGCAACAATTGGAAACAGGTAAACTCGATATTTTAATTTTGCCTTGGTTGCCAGAAATGGCGCGTTTTGAACGTTACGATTTATTCACTGAGCCCTTGGTGATGGCAACGTCACCTTCACATCCACTGGCTAATAAAACTAAAGTAACATTTGATGATTTACATAATCAAAAAATTCTCACTTTAGAAGATGGCCATTGTTTGAGAGATCAAGCCATGGGCTATTGCTTTAGCGCTGGTGCGGAGGAAGATCATAGTTTTCGAGCCACCAGTCTTGAAACCTTACGTTATATGGTGGCCAGCAATATGGGTATTACGCTGCTACCACAGTTGGCGACAATTAATTATGCTCCACAAAAGCATATTCATTACATTCCTTTTGAAAGCCCGCAGCCGGTGCGTGAAATATCTTTACTTTGTCGTGCTGGTTACGCGCGTATGGAAAGTGTTAGAGCGGTGGTTAATGAAGTGCGCCAAGCAATGACGGGGTTATTTGATGAATAAATTAGCTATATTTCACAACACGCTTATTAGCTTCGACCAAAAACGCTATCGTTGCCAACGATAGCGTTTATTTTTTGAGTACTTATTGCACTAGCGTTTCAGTACTAATTAAAGCGACGAATTAATCCGCCATTAGGCTGCAGCTTCGCTAACGCTTTCAGTGTTTTCAAGCGGGTTCGGTGTTCTAATTAAATAATCGAATGCACCTAATGCTGCTGTTGCACCACTGCCCATAGCGATAATAATTTGTTTAAATGGCGTGTTTGTTACATCGCCCGCCGCATAAACACCCGCGATATTGGTTTCACCTTTGTGGTTAATGATCACCTCGCCTCGCTCGGTTAAATCAACACTTCCTTGCAAAAACTTTGAATTTGGCACTAAACCAATTTGTACGAAAATACCGGCAAGTTCGATACTCTCTTGCCTATCTGTTGCACGATTAAGGTAGTTTAGCCCAGTAACATGCTTGCCATTACCTAATACTTCGGTGGTTTGAGCATTAACAATAATCTCGATATTTGGCAAAGAACGCGCTTTATTTTGTAATACCGCATCAGCACGCAGTACGCTATCAAATTCAAGAACAGTAACATGCTTAACTAACCCAGCTAGATCAATGGCTGCCTCGATACCTGAGTTACCGCCACCAATTACCGCAACTGATTTGCCTTTAAATAATGGCCCATCACAGTGCGGACAATAAGCGACACCTTTACCACGGTATTCTTGCTCACCAGTGACGTTCATTTCTCTCCATCTTGCGCCTGTGGCAATAATGGTTGAGCGTGTTTGTAAGATAGCGCCGTTTTCTAATTCAACGGTGATTAAACCACCTTCAACATCACTTTCTATAATTTTTTTCACCTGTTGATTATTCATAATATCAACATCGTATTCATTAACATGGGCTTCTAGATTAGCCACTAGTTTAGGCCCATCAGTTGCATTCACTGAGATAAAATTTTCAATGGACATGGTTTCTTGTAATTGGCCACCAAAATTGTCTGCCACTATGCCTGTGCGTATCCCTTTACGGGCACTATATATCGCTGATGACGCACCTGCTGGGCCACCACCTATAACTAATAAGTCAAAAGCTGCTTTATTGTTTATCGCCTTAGCCTGTCTCGCGCCAGCATTGGTATCAACTTTGTTTAAAATCTCAGTTACCGTCATTCTGCCTTGGCCAAACGCTTTACCGTTTAAGTAAACTGCCGGTACTGATAAAATATCTCGTTGGTAAACTTCTTCTTGGAATAATGCCCCATCAACCATCACATGCTTAATTTGCGGATTAATTGCCGCCATCATGTTAAGTGCTTGCACTACGTCTGGGCAATTTTGACAACTTAAGGAAATATAGGTTTCAAAGCTATGCTCACCTTCTAGTGAGGCCACTTGCTCAATCACCGCTTTATCAAGCTTTATTGGATGTCCACCGCTGTGTAACAAGGCTAATACCAAAGATGTAAATTCATGTCCCATCGGCACGCCAGCGAAGCGCATTTCGCCACCAGTTTTAACTGATTTTACTAACATTGATGGCACTCGCTCGTTGCTTGCATCTGCTGCAACAACCGAGACTAATGCTGACATTTCAGCAATTTCTGTCACCAAGGTATTTAATTCTTTTGATTTAACGTCGTCACCTAAAAATACTGATAATTCAACAGCCGATGTTAAATTCTGTAAATAGGTCGTTAGTTGTTGCTTTAAGTTTGTATCTAACATGGTTTATTCCTTTGAAAAAACTGATGAATAGGATGATTTTTAGGTCATGCTGAATTGGCTTGTTAAATACCGCGATATTGTAAAAATATCGCGGTAGTTTTTTACTTTATTTAGATTTTGCCAACTAAATCTAATGATGGTGTTAATGTTTCTGCACCTGGCTGCCATGCTGCTGGACATACTTCACCGTCATGTTCAGCTACATATTGTGCCGCTTGAATTTTGCGCACTAGCTCTTTTGCTGAACGGCCTATACCTAGATCATGTATCTCAGCAATCTTAATTTCGCCTTCAGGGTTGATAACAAACGTGCCACGTAATGCTAGGCCGTCGTCTTCAATCATGACACCAAAGTTACGAGTAATTTTGCCTGTTGGGTCACCAATCATTGGGTAGGTAATTTTGCCAATAGTGTCTGAACTGCCATGCCAAGCTTTATGGGTAAAATGTGTGTCCGTTGATACTGAGTAAACTTCAACGCCCATTTCTTGTAGTTGTGCATAATGGTCAGCCATATCGCCTAACTCTGTTGGACAAACAAAGGTAAAGTCAGCTGGATAAAAGAAAAATACTGACCATTTTCCTGCAACATCAGCTTCTGAAACCTCGACAAATTCGCCTTTACTAAATGCTGTTGCGTTAAATGGTTGTATGGTTGAATTGATAATTGATTTATACATGTTTATCTCCACTTGTTTTAAAAATATGAGTACTTGTTAAGTAGGAGCAATGATACGTCAGCATTTAAAATAGGAACAATCGTTTGAATTTATTATATCGATAGGCAAAAACTATGAGTGTATTGTAGAATGAAATGTAGAAAGAGAGGATGTTGTTGTGATTGTTTAACTTTATTTTATAGATGGCTAAAATTTCAATGTTACAGAAAATGATATGAAAAATAAGATTGCCGATTAATATCAGCTTAATTTCTTTAGCTATGATCAAAGCAAAAAAAAGACAAAAAAAACGCCCCTCAATTGAGGAGCGTATAAAAATATAAAACACTAATAAAAACAAAAACAGAGGGGAGAGTCTCTTGCTAAGTAAGAGTGTCATTACCATGGTTAGTTCAATTTATATAAAAATAAACCTAAATCCCTCAACGAAGATTTGGTGAAAATAAATGATTTACTACTCATGGAACAAAAACTAATCGCTTTGCTCCTTGAGCACTTTCAATAACTAATAAGTCATCCGCCAAAAAATATAGGCAAAAAAAACGCCCCTCAATTGAGGAGCGTATAAAAATATAAAAACACTATAAAACACTAATAAAAAAACCGAGGGGGAAATCTCTTGTTAAGTAAGAGTGCTATTATTATGGTTAGTTCAATTTAAATAAAAATAAATCTCTTTGCTCCTTTACCACTTTCAATAACTACTTATCACTTTCAATACCTAATAAGTCATCCGCCAAAAATTATAGGCAAAAAAAACGCTCCTCAATTGAGGAGCGTATAAAAATATAAAAACACTAATAAAAACAAAACCGAGGGGGAAATCTCTTGTTAAGTAAGAGTGCTATTATTATGGTTAGTTCAATTTAAATAAAAATAAACCTAAATCCCTCGACAAAAATTTGGTGAAAATAAATAATTTCACTACTCAAGGAACAAAAATTAATTTATTTGCTCCTTGATCACTTTCAATAACTAATAAGTCATCCGCCAAAAATATAGACAAAAAAAACGCCCCTCAATTGAGGAGCGTATAAAAATATAAAAACACTATAAAACACTAATAAAAAAACCGAGGGGGAAATCTCTTGTTAAGTAAGAGTGCTATTATCGCGGTTAGTTCAATTTATATAAAAATAAAACAGGCCCCATCGACGAAAATTTGGTGAAAATAAAGGATTCACTACTCAAGGAGCAAAAATTAATCGCTTTGCTCCTTGAGCACTTTCAATAACTAATAAGTCATTCGCCAAAAATTATAGGCAAAAAAAACGCCCCTCAATTGAGGAGCGTATAAAAATATAAAAACACTATAAAACATTAATAAAAACAAAACCGAGGGGAGAATCTCTTGCTAGGTAAGAGTCACTTGATAGTGGTTAGTTCAACTTTATTGAAAAATAATTTTATATCTGTGTAAGTTGCTGCCTATCAGCAATTAAATTAAGTATCTTGGACAGTTTTTTAGCAAGGTAACCCGACAATAGTTTCGGCTGTTGGCGTATTAATTCGGATTCAGCCGCTGTAATAGCAACATGACAATCTATTAACCTGTTGTTTGAGCTCAACAACAAAACGTCATCTGCAAACGTTTCTACCTCAACACTCGATGCTTGTCTTGCTACATTGCCAAATTCCTTAATCGCGACAAGATAAAAATTGATTTGTAAAACCTCTGCTTCATCGCCATACCAATTCGCCGTCATGGTATGAAAATTTAACTGCGCTTCAAGTTTATTACTAATGGCGGCAATATTTTTTATTTTGGCCACTAAGTCATCACTCACCTGAATAGAAATTGGCAAGGTTTCAGTCATAATATCCATGATGGTTAACGCCTTTTTAATAAGTAGTTTATCGGTAAATAATGAGCATTCACCACAGCTATATAATTTGATAGCTTTGCCCACGCCATTATACCATAGCTAACTGGCTAAATTATTTTTTGCATATCTGTGCATTTATCTTCATATCCGCCCATAACAATCCATAAAAATCGCGCGATTAAATTCACTAGGATTAAGTTCAATAGTGAGCAGACTAAATACTATACTCCACACCATTAAAAAATAAAGACAGACCTTTCTATCTCATCGTTATTCAGTTTCTATTGTTATTGTTGCTCTTTTATCGATATTATAAGGCAACGACATATGATCAAAAGTTATCAATCGCACTGCTGCATCAATGATGGGTGGAATCGTTAACGCGGCTACGCTCGCACCATTAACTACTGCCAGTAGAATAGCTATTGTGGAGAATAACGCAATTAAAACAACACTGATTAAAGCTAGAACAATAAGAAAAAAGCCTTTAAAACTTTTTAATCTCAGCCATAAGTTTCATAAATGGTTGATGTTATTTATTGGTGCGCAATTTGTTATTTGGTCTGTTACGGGTGCTTATATGGTCTTTTTTGATATTGATTATATTCACGGTGATAGCTTAATTATCAACCATCAAAATAAAATAAAATCAGAGAACTTAGCTTACTCCTCACCAACATTATTTCAACAATATCCGCGGGCTAAAAACTTAAGTGTTGGCATGCTGGCAAACCGTGAAGTCTATCGCTTTAACATAGCTAAACAAGCAGTTATAATTGATGCACAGAGCGGCGAACAGTTATCGCCATTAAATAAAAACACGGCAATTACCCTAGCAAAACACTTTTATTCTGGTGATGGTAAAGTACTTAATGCCGAGCTAATAACTACAAATCCACACTTTGGCTTAAGTGCTCGACATTTACCTGTATGGCAGGTTAATTTTGACAACTTCGCCTCACCGTCGCTTTATATCTCAGTGAGTAGCGGTAAAGTTGTTAGCAAACGTCACCAACTTTGGTATTTGTTTGATTGGATGTTTCGCTTGCATATCATGGATTATGGCGACGACGAAGATGTCAGTAATTGGTTGCTGTTTTTTATTGCTTCATTGGGATTTTTTGCTGTCTTTAGTGGTTTAGTACTGACTTATTTCAAAGTGATCAAACCGATGATAATCTCACGTAGAAAAAACCGCGATAGGGCTAAAAAAGCGCAACAAGATAACAGCTTATCTTTTGGAGACAAGTCATGATGCTTTGGATAAGAAAAATTCATAAATGGGCCTCATTACTCGTCGGTCTACAAATACTTATTTGGCTAACCAGTGGTTTAATTTTCAATGTGATTGATCACAACAAAGCCCGCGGTAATGCTTATCGTCAAACGGTAATGACCGAGCAGTCAACCCTGGCAAACAAAGCATTGTTACCTGTTAAAAGCGTACTAAAATTATACCCGGCTACGCTTGAACTCAACCAAGTCAGTATCCTCTCGCAGCCTTATTACCTGCTCACTCAACAGCAAGGGTTATATCGCCACTTTGCCAACAGTTACCATCTCGTCAATGCTATTACAGGTGAGCTAACCTTGGTGGATGAACCGTTCGCCAAAGCTATTGCCAAAGCGACTTATAATGGTCCAGGTAATATTAAGTCTGTCGCGTTAATATCGCCGCCAATTACCGACTTTCTCAAACATAAAAATTCCAGTTGGCAAATTAACTTTACTGATGACTTAGCCACTAGTGTTTATGTTGAACAAGGCTCGGGGCGTTTAGTAGGCCATAGTAATAGTGATAAACGCTTTGCTGATTTTTTCTTTATGTTGCACTTTATGGATTACGGCAGTGCAGGCAGCTTCAACACAATTCAAATAATATTATTTGCTTTTATCACCTTGTGGCTCACGCTTTCTGGTTTGATATGGACATTACATATGCTGCGAAAAGGCCAATACCGCTTAAAGAAGTTTTAGCTCCATGCCATAGTGCTAGCCATAGTTCTGCTCCTCATCCTGATGATAGTCATAGTACAAAGCTAAACACTTTATTTTAATTTGCTCTGCCAGCGGTTACTATAGCTGCCCATGTATATTGTAGAATAACCTAATGACAAAATTAATTAGCCTTCTTTGCATCGCACTCACGTTTTTAAGCACCACAACTTTTGCAGAAACCTTAAAAGTCGCTTCTTGGAATATCGCTTGGTTGGGGTCTCATGAATATAACCAACGCAAAGACACCGATTACCAAAAGTTAGCGCGTTATGCACGCGAATTAGATGCCGATGTCATTGCCTTACAAGAAGTTGAAAGCGCAAAATGGGCACAAAAAGTTTTTGGTGACGACTATGACTACTTTTTCACCACAAAAGATTGGGTCCAGCGTGTTGGTGTCGCGGTAAGAAAAAGCAGCGGCTATAAAGCCAGTGCGGTCGAATACCGTGAACTTGACCAAGGCCTAGCGCGCCGAGGCATGGACGTTACCCTAACAAAAAATGGTAAGAGCGTGCGCTTATTAGCTGTGCACATGAAATCAGGCTGTTTCGATAAAGCTCTTGATCAAGCCAGCATTGCTAAAATGCCCAATAGCAATGAAAAAGAACAGTATGCAAAAATAGCCTGCGCAGAACTTGCCAAGCAAGCCAAGCCATTAGAAGCTTGGATTGATGCCCGCGCTGAAGAAGGTATTCCTTTTATATTACTCGGTGACTTTAACCGTCGCTTTGTTAAAGACATAGCGTTAAATTACACTGAAGTACAAGGCTTATGGCAAACCATTAATGATGAAGGTGGCGAAGCACTGTGGGCGCCTACAATTACAGCAGAATCACAATGCTGGGGCGGATATTACAAAGACTATATCGACCATATAATTTTTGATCCAAAAGCAAAAGCGCATTATGTCGAAAACTCATTTGAGCAATTAGTCTTTGAGCCAAAATACACCCGAGAGCTTAGTCAGAAACTGAGTGATCACTGCCCTATTTCAATAAAGTTGGCACTATAAGCGCTTGTAACCACCCAGTATTCATTAAGTATTAATGCTTAATGAATACTGGGTGCTATTTTTAAAACGTATTATAGTATGGCTATTAGTCTTGTCAGTTATTGTGCTAAGCAGCCACTGTTTCAAAAGTAGTCACAACAACCCATGCCTGAGCTAGTGCAATGTAAGCAGCAACGTTTACGCTAAACAGTGAAATTAACCATGAATAATATCCAGAGTGCATCGAAAGAATACGTCATTTTATTGCACGGTTTAGCGCGTTCAGCACATTCAATGGACAAAATGGCACAACGCCTAACCGAGCAAGGTTACAGCGTATTAAATATTGACTATCCTTCACGTTCTTACTCTATTGAACAGTTAGCAGAACAAACCATTTCAGATGCGTTAGCACAATGCCACAACATGCCAGTCAGCTTTGTAACCCATTCGATGGGTGGCATTTTAGTACGGCAATTTCTCAGTCACCATAGTATTAAAAACCTCAATAAAGTGGTTATGCTTGGGCCACCAAACAAAGGCACTGAAATTGTTGACAAACTTGGTAATTTACCCGGTTTTCATTTAGTGAATGGTGATGCAGGCATGCAACTAGGCACTGGCGCATTAAGTGTGCCTAACCAATTAGGCAAAGCCAATTTTGATGTCGGTATTATTGCGGGCACCCAAAGCATAAACTTGCTGCTATCGACCCTCATTCCTGATGCTGACGACGGTAAAGTCTCGGTCGAAAGTACTAAAATTGATGGCATGAATGATCATATTGAAATACCAACCTCTCATGTCTTTATGATGCGAAATGACGCGGTTATCGCACAAGTCATTAGTTACCTCAAACAAGGTAAATTTAACCGCTAATATAGCAATAATAGTACTGACGATATTATTTAAGCCCTGATGACTAAAAAATAATATCCTACTGCCTACAACCACAAATCACCTCAATAAAGACTAAAGTCTGATTGACAACCCCATCAACGTTGACTACGGTAAATTACAAAAATAAATGGGTTAAATAACCACGCGGTAATAAGTCATGTCTACAAATCGTCAGATTGCAGTTTCACTAGCTTTACTTGCGGCCACTTTAATAGCATTGCTATTAATTGCCTTAGCACAGATAACAACCAGTATAACTTGGTATGTATCATCTATATTTATAGCAAGCCTTGTTATTTCTTTCGTCAGTATCAACTTTGTAATTAAGAAAAATCAACAAAATCAGCGTCAGTTATTGCTTCACGCTTTAAAGCTTGATATTTCAACCAACCAATCTTTACAGGATATTCTCTGTAATCAGGCGAGTAAAACCAGCATAGCAGGAAAAAATATTGACGATAAAGCCAGTGAGTTAGCCATTAACTCTGCAGAAGTCAGTTTTTTCCTTGAAAAGCTCAGTGGTGCTATTGAATTATCGAGTGAAGATGTTGATCGGCTAGCCAGCGCTGCTGAGCAAATGTCTATTAGTATTAAGGTGATGAATGAAAATGCGGCAATAGCATCGCAACAATCTAGCCAAGCCATGACAGCAACGTCGGCTGGGTCACAGCAGCTAAATGAGAATGTCGAGGTGATCGAGCAACTCAATAGTGATGTGATAAATGCCGCTGAAAAAATAAAATCGCTATCGCAAAAAGCGACTAAAATTCAAAATATCACTAATGTTATCGATGGAATTTCACGCCAAACAAACCTCTTGGCATTAAATGCGGCAATAGAAGCGGCTCGTGCTGGCGAACAAGGTCGAGGCTTTGCGGTTGTGGCTGATGAAGTCAGAGCATTAGCATCGAAGACAGCTGAGGCAACAGATCAAATTGGTAGCATGCTCACCCAGATCAATGAGGAAACGTTACAAACCACTGAAGTAATGGCACAAGTTGTTGAGCAAAGCCATAATATTGTTAGCAGCATGGGTTCACTCGCTATTTCTTTAAGTGATATCAATCAAAAAATGACTGAGTCGTCTGATGCCAGCAACCTCATCAGTAACGCACTAGAAGAACACAATGCCACCAGTGATGAAATTTCCATGGCGATCACAAATTTACATGACTTTTTACTCGAAAAAAGTAAAGAAACCCATATAGTTTCAGATAAAGCAAAAGCGCTATGCGAAAGTACCGAGTCAATATTCATCGATCTGGCTGAATTTAAAACTGGTTCTTTAGTGGAAAAAATCTGTTGGCAAGCACAGCTAGCAGCACAACAAGTAGCCACTATGTTTAGTGATAAAATTTCACGTAATGAAATTAGCCAACAAGCTCTTTTTAACTTTAGTTATAGTAAGATTGCCAATACTAATCCGCAAAAATATCATAGTACTTTCGATGACTTTACCGATAAATTTTTACCGGCGATTCAAGAACCAATTTTAAAAGAAAACCTTGAAGTTGTCTTTGCTGGCGCCGTCGATATCAACGGCTACTTTCCTACTCATAACCAACGTTATTCGCAACCGCTAACCGGTAACATCGCCACTGACAGTATTAATAATCGCACTAAGCGAATATTTGACGATAGCACAGGCATTCGATGTGGCCAGCACACGCATAAGTTTCTTCTGCAAACATACAAGCGTGATACAGGTGAAGTTATGCATGACGTTTCTGCGCCAATTATCGTCAACGGCCAACACTGGGGCGGCTTTCGTATCGGCTTTAAAGCACAATAATGTTAAGCAGCACCTCAGTGCTATTGTGAAATAATTATGAAAGTTTCAAATTAACGATGCCAATCAGATAAAAGTTTAGTATGGTAACTTTGAGGGTTTGTTAAACTTTTTGAGGGTTTTTACCCGTGATTATTCGCTTTTGATCATAGGCTAGTGCATATACTTAGTCGTTACTTTAATCAAACATCTGATGACGAAGAAAAGGGCTAACAGTGCTACTGATTGCCTTTAATATGACTTGCTCTTTGCTGTGAGGAATTTACATAGCACAGGTTGCTAGATACCTGCACCGCGAGCAAGCTGTATTGAATGCAAAAAAAGAAACATGAAAAATTAACAACCCCTACCAAAGCAGTATTTAATAAATCTAGGTGAGGGAATCAAGATGATATTATTTAAAAAATTCACGCGATCAACTGTTGTGGTATTAAGTGCGATATCAAGTTTTACGTCGGCAAACGACATGGAAATCACGGCTATAAAACAAGTCATTTCAGAAAACAGCAAACGCCATACCTACAGCGGTAATGTCAGAATTGCTTTTGCCCATGGCAACTTGTCGACTAAGTCAAGTCGTGCTTCTTTTCAAAAAGGTAAAACTGTGATGGAAGGTGATGTAGAGATTATTCTCAGTAACGCCATTGCCAAAACTCAAAGAGTCACTTTCATACCCTCACGACAGGGCTTAGTGGCTGAAATGGATAAAGTTACCTTTACCTATAAATAACCACGAAAAATAGCGCTTTAGCCATATTGTTGATGCGATCTTCATAGGCATAGTTTTTATCCCCCAACCACTGCTGGGTGCAGTGGTTGGGGGGTAGCAATCTAGCCTTGGGCAATTGTTTATGTAGGTCGAACTTTAGTCCGTCAGCTGTTAAGTGGATGATTACTGTCATGGGTCAAATATCTACAGCCAAGTTAATTTCACCTGAAACGGCAATAGTTAACCTTTGAAATCGCTAAGCAACAATCAGCTATCTATGGTTCTGGGTGTGGCATTAAAGTGGCGTTTAAATTCGCGGCTAAATTGTGACGGGCTAGTATAACCCACCAAGATTGCCGCCTCTGTTGCCTGCTTACCTTCTGTGACAATCAGATCTTTGGCTTTGTTTAAACGTATTTTTTTTAAATATTGCAATGGTGTTTCGCTGGTAACTTGTCGAAAAGCGCGATGAAAACCTGAAACGCTCATATGTGCTTGATTAGCCAAATGCTCAACCGATATTACCTCGGCATATTCTGTGTGCAGCGTATCAAGCACACGAGCAATCCTCGCATAATGACCATCATGACGAGCTAAATCAAATAATATATGGCCATTATCACCCACCAAGGCTCGGTAGACAATTTCTTCAACAATCGCCGGCCCAAGAATTTTTGCTTCAACATCTTCGTGTAGCGCTTTGATTAACCGAGTAATCACACTATTGAAATTATCATCTAAACTATTTGATTTAACACCAAAATCTAATGGCGTTTTATGACTCGGTGTTGCTAAATTACCTAACGTATTTTGTTCATTAATTTGGTTAACGAGTTTATGTAATATATGCGAGTCAACATCAATAATTAACCCTAAAATAGGCAAGCCATGGTCAGAAAACGCTTCACATTCTAAGGGCATTGGCACACCTAACACTAAATAGTCGCCTGAGCCATATTGCACACAATTGTCTGCAATATAAATATTTTTACGCCCTTGCCCTATTACAATAATGCCTGACTGATAAAGTAATGGCTCTCGATCACTGCCGGCACCAGCACGATAAAATTTTACGCCCGGAATCAGCGTTTGATAACTGCCATTCAATGTATTCAATGATTTTAAATGCGCAAAAGACTGCATTAGTTGTGCTAAATTTTTCATAACTTACTCAAACAATAAACATGCTTATCATCACATTTATACAAATAGGCAATGATTATCGATAAAAATGCCTATTTACACAACATTTATTACAGTAATATGCAATAAAAAAAGCTACTATGCTTTTTATTCGATAAATATTAAATGAGGTATCCCATGGAATTTTCATACGTTAACCCGACTCAGATCCATTTTGGCCAAGGTAAAATTGCCAGTGTAACTGACGCTATTCCAAGCACTAGCAAAGTGCTGGTTATTTACGGCGGTGGCTCAATCAAAAAAAATGGTGTTTATCAACAAGTACAAAATGCCTTAAGCAAGCATACTTGGATAGAGTTTTCCGGTGTTGAGCCCAATCCAACGATGGAAAATTTAGATAAGGCTGTTGCGCTAGTTAAAGCTGAAAAAGTTGATTTTATACTAGCGGTTGGTGGCGGTTCAGTGATCGATGGTGCGAAATATGTTGCTGCCGCTGCATGCTATGACGGTGCAGGCTGGGACATTCTATTAGGTAAGCATAACGTGACTAAAGCTATTGCCATTGGCGCTGTACTGACCTTACCTGCTACTGGCTCAGAGTCTAATTCGGGTTCCGTTATTACCCGCGCAGCAACTCAAGATAAACTGCCATTCTCCTCGCCAGCCGTGCAACCAAAGTTTGCCGTGCTTGATGCTGATGCAATGAAAACATTACCAGAACGGCAATTAATTAATGGTTTGGTTGATGCTTGGGTACATACCTGTGAGCAATATTTAACTATGCCAACGGGTGCTATGGTACAAGAGGGTTACGCAGAAGCCTTGCTTAAAAACTTACTAACTTTGGCTAAGCAATACGACCAACATGAAACGCTACAATGGCGTGAAAATCTCATGTGGACAGCAAATCAAGCGCTTAATGGCTTGATTGGTGCCGGTGTACCACAAGACTGGGCAACACATATGATTGGCCATGAAATGACCGCACTTTACGGCGTTGATCACGCACGCTCATTGGCGATTGTACAACCTTCATTATTGCGCAACCAACTAACGGTTAAAAAAGCTAAGTTAGAACAGCTAGGTCATAATGTTTTTGCCTTAGCTGCCGGTGATGATTTAGCTGAACGCACAATTGTTGCTATTGAAGCCTTCTACCATAGCTTAAATGTTGCTACACAACTAACTGAACACGGCGATGATAAAGCTAGCGCTATTGATAAGATCATTGCACAGCTTAAAGCACACAAGATGACAGCGCTAGGTGAACACCAAGCCATTACCTTAACGCAAAGTCGTGAAATATTGCAGTTAGCGGTTAAGTAACCGTCTGTAAGCTAATAGTCTGTAAAATGAGTAACGCTCACTAAAAATACTAAGCGAGTATAATTTTCAATACTGGCTTAGTATTGCCACTATTTACTTAACGCCTGGTTTGATAACACAGCTCTGATCTCGTTTAGCGCGTCTACCGCAAAACCTTGATCATAAAAGTACAATATTTCGCCTTTATTATTTAGCAGCACCACACGGGCATTAGAAATATTTTCATTACCGGTAAAAGCCTGAACTTGTTCACCATCGTCATAAATCGTCACCACCCCTTGCCATAGAGGTTTTGGAATGCCAGATCGCATACCATTATCAATAAAGGTACTAAACATTTGTGGAAATAAGCCTTGTATAGTCGGTACTTCGTAAACTTTTACCCGGGTATCGGTTACATCTAAAGCAATTAACCAACGATCAATATCAAACTGTGAATTTTGCACATAACCAATCAAAAGTAAGGTTAAGTCGTCAGTGAAATCACTTGGAATGGTTAATGATTTTTTTTCTAAGGTTTGACCCACTACGGTGGGAAATATTTGTCCGGTAATATCTTTATTTGGATATTGTGTGCTACAAGCTGTTAGCAACAATAGCGCAAAAAAATAGCTTATTATTCGCATGTTATGCTCCTGGTTAATCTGTTGAAAAACAATACGTCAGCGCTTTTATTTTGGTTCACACCATAAACCCATAAGCAGATGACATTTAATAGCAGAAATAGTCGAAAAGTGCCAATAAACGGGTGGAAATCATCATAGACTTTATTGTCTGATTAACTGATGAACACAACAAAGTGTAGTACCATTACACAGTATTATGCTACTTAAGCCCTCTTAATCGCTCACGATATTTATCACGCGCTAGTGCTTGCATATCAGTTACCGTATCACTTTCATCAACAATTTCACGACCAAGCAAGGTTTCAATAGCGTCCTCTAAAGTAACAACCCCTGAAGTTTGACCATACTCATCTTCAACTGAGTAAATATGTATATGATTTTTAATAAACATATCTAACAACTGCTGAACCGGTAACTTTTCAGATACCGCAGCTAACTTAATCACAAAATTACTAATCGGCTCATCACCATGCCCGTTACGTTCAGCTTCATATAAATCCCCCTTAATCACTTTACCGGTAATATCATCAATGGTTTTACCGTAAACGGGTATGCGGGAAAATTGCCGAGTTTGTTCATGATTTAGCGCCGCAGTGACGGTGATGTCTTGATGTAACATGTGCACTACCGTGCGAGGTGTAAATACATCGCCAGTGTGTAATTCTCGCAAATTTAGTATATTTGATAAATATTCATTTTCTTGCGAGAACAGACTGCCATCTTTGTAGCCTAATGACGCTAAGGCTATAATTTCTTCCCGGGTAATTTCATTGGCTTTATCCCGCTTGAATGAGTGCGTTAACCGAGTTGATAGCCAAACCAATGGATAAACAATTCTCACCAACCAAGTGATAACAAAGGCAGAAGGTATAGCCAAACTGCGCCAGAATGTTGCCCCCAACGTTTTAGGAATAATTTCTGAAAAATACAAAATCACCAGCGTTAACAGCACAGCAATCATGGTTTCCCACTTTTCACCAAATATACCGATAGCCTGTGCGCCAACACCTGCTGCACCCATGGTATGTGCAAAGGTATTAAGAATTAATATACTGGCAAGTGACTCTTCTAAACGCGTTTTAACTTTTGCTAGCACCAGCCCATGCTTAGGTTTTTTGGTTTGCATTTGCTCAACAAAACTTGGCGTTATCGATAATAATACCGCCTCAAGTATTGAACATAAAAATGACACCCCAATCGCAATTGCCAAATAAATAAACAGTAAAGTCACTTAGTCATTCCAAATCTATAATATTAAATTTCACTGCTAAATAGCATATCACAATGTAGGCAAAGCACTTGGTTTGACTACTTAGCTTAATGGTATTAGTAGGGATTGAGGTGATTAATTAAACAAAGCCGTGAGAAATTTATTGCCTGGATAGATTTTAATTTTTTGACGGTAACTCGCTGTATTAATTTTACACAAATATAAATAGTACATTTTTTTGAAATCATATTAAAAATTTACAGCAAACAGCTAAACTTTATCTAAAATTATTCGCCAACAAAGTGGCTATAAATAACCATCTGGTGTTGCCATTGAAAACAAAGCGCCAGAAACCTTCAACGCATTTAGTCTTAAAACGGTTAAGGCTTACTGCTTGGCTTCATCAAGGTTTATCAAGCGAGTCAATGATGATGTAAAGTACAAGTAATGAAGTTTTATCACTTGTACTGCATAGCATTACAGCAATATATTGCGCTGTGTCATTAAAAGTTTTGAGCATTAAAAATCGCTGAGCCATACTTATTAGAAGTAAAAGCGCTTTATTTACGCCATAAAATCTTCTAAAAACCAAGCTGCAAACTCATGCCGCCCTTCTACATTGGCTTTACTATATATCACAGAGGCTTGCTGGCGAACCGTTTTGTCTTTGGTATTTCTAACACTGCTTATTTCTTTGAAGCTTAGTCCTTTAAGTAGCAACATGGCAATTTCTTGCTCACTAAGTGTTAAGTGCCATTGTTCAAACTGGCTATGAATAACATGACTATAGGCATGGCGAGCATTTTTCATTTCTTGAGAAATATTTCTCAATTTATCATCCGAAAAGACTAACTCTTGTTTTAGCCTAACAGTATTTAATGTTCGAGAATGTATGTCTTTAACTAAAAACAGCGCACCAAAACCAGAAACTATTACAATAAGACTTTCTGAGAAAACATGCCACATAGGTACACCTAAAGAAATATCAGTGATCACGTCAAAAAAATTTAATAGCATTATTATAACTAAAATTAACACTATCACTTTATCCTTCATAAAACCTCTTTATATCAAATAGTTAAATATACAATAGACAAATGTACCATCACGAAAAATAAGCCTAAATTAAGTAAGGCTCGACCTATGTCTAATGACCCTTCATATAATAACAGCAATAATTGACTTACAACGTTTAATTACCTGTGAATTTATTGTATGTCGTTATTACTGGTGAAAGAAATACCTAAGATACTTCACTGCAAATATGCGCTATTTTATTTATGCTTTATTGTTCATTTCCAATATCGTCAGCATTTGCCTTTGAAAAAAGCTAAGTGAAAAAAGCTAAGTCGTTGAACTGTCTTCGCTTGGCGCTTTTGAGCTAAAATTTGCCACCATTAAAAAAGCAAACCTTATGGTAGGCCAAAATTTAATTGGCGAGGTAAGCTACAAATCTGGTGAAACTATTGCTAGTGTTGAAGGCTATCGAGCACTTTCTCAATTTGAAGTCCTGCTATTTTTTAAAGACCTAGAAAAACTTAAGGCTATACTTAAGCCAATTTGCCAACCCGCCAAGTTAAAATACTGGGTCACCCCTGTTTTACAATCTGGCTATTTTTAACGCCACAGCAATAAAAGAGAAATAATATGAATATTAATAGGCAACAAGTTTTCGTATGGAGTCGTAAAGTAAGGCTTTTTCATTGGATAAATGTCATCGCAATTTTATTACTCATTGCGATTGGCACAGTGATATTAAACGGAAAAGCATTTGGCCTTAGTACCGAAGGTAAAGTGTTATTAAAAACCATACATGTGTTGGTGGGATATGTTTTTGCTAGTAACTTGATTTTTCGATTAATCATAGCTTTTGTCGGTAAAGGTTATGAGCGGTGGCATAAAATATTACCTTTTAAAAAAGGCTTCAAAGCTGAATTAGTTGCATTCACACAAGGTAAAAAGGTAGCTTACAAAGGCCATAGCCCTGCAGGTAAGTTGATGGTACTAGCACTGTTATCCGTTATGACAGTACAAATGATTTCAGGTCTGGTTATCGCCGGTACCGACATTTACTACCCCCCCTTTGGTCAATATTTTGCTGAAAGTATTGCCATCAATAAAGACAATATAGCGGCGATAGCACCTTATTCAAAAGAAAACGTTGATGCAGCGGCTTATCAAGTGATGAGAGATTTTCGAGAACCTTTTATTACCGCTCATGTATATGCTTTTTACTGTCTATTATTGTTTATTCCACTGCATATTATTGGGGTAATTATCGCTGAAAGACGGGAAAAAAGCGCCCTTGTTTCTGCCATGATCAATGGTTATAAATACCTACCAAATAATAAGACTGATGAGCATTAAAGCTTAATTCTTATTTCAACAAAAGATAATTAAAGACAAAAAATACTGATAACAATCCTAAACACCACCTTAGCAGGTGGTGTTGATCGGCTGTTTAAATTAAAAAGTTTGCATCCACATCACCAATATAGAAAGTGACAATCGAGCGTGAAAAATAGAGGGTAGAAATACACCTTATAAAAATGGCACCATTAACATTAACAAGCCGATGAACTCCTCAACAAACAGGCTAAATAAAGCTCATATTGACCTAACCATATGAATGCTAGATGAGAGATGTTAATAAAAAATAGCGCTTAGGCCAGAAGAGTACTGAGTAAAGGCGACATCACGCTAATAGTCCGCTCAGATAAATACTACAGCAGTTTCACTTTCTGCGCCTAACTAGATTTATTGATTCGATTTTAACAGAACATCAAAGCGCTACTATCTTAATATAGTTGGACAACATACGTTTAATAGATGATAGTTCTAGCATCTTAGCCACTAGTAATTACTTTAAAGGAGCTCAAATTGGAGACTAAAAATTTAACTACCGTCACTATTATTTATTACCAAGAGGACAGTTTAGAATTAAAGCATGAAATTAAAAGCTATCCTAAAAATAAATTTGGCCGGGTTATTATCCCGCAGGAGTTCAGACAGAATAAGTCTATATTAGCTGTTTGTCTTGGTGAGATAACTATCATAAACAAAATCGGTGATAGAATTATATCACTTGGAATTGAAGATGAGGACTTGTAGTCTTTAAGCTTTATGGACAGCTAAGCCATATTGAATTTTTAATAATCAGACTATGCCTGCTTTCATTCTTTATATTAGCTCAAACTTGAACTATCACTTTGACGTTATAGATTTTGCTCAAGACTAACAGTCGGAAAAGCCATGTGAGTTCATCATAAAACTGCTAATGCTAATTTTGTGCACATTCGAGACATAAACTATTTCAAGTGTCAGGATCTTTTACAGTCAGCTAAAGGCCATATTGCTGACCTTATAATGAGCCGAATTAATAAAAAGAGTTTGTGTATAATTTTTGTCAAAAAAGTACGCATCAATGTCATGAGCTTAAGTTTACTTGACGCATTTACAATAGGTTAGCTGGTTGAAAACCTGCCTATGAATTAAAAATATAGAGAAATCACCAATAAGCTGTTCGGTATTTAATTCATTCAACTGAGTTTTTAGAACATTACCGCAAAAAACCTACCAATTTCACTCGAAATCGCCCCCCTTACTTTTCCTTGTTTTATGGGTTTTATATTAAATGCTCTCAATGATTCCATTCAGGCTGAACTCGTTCGGTTTTTCAATGTTACCGAGATAGTTGACCTTTCTCACTTGATGTCAACTTTGAGCCTTGAGTTGCCATTAAATGAATTAAATTTGTCTCATTAAAAATTACAGATTTTTCAGGCAGCTGATATGAGCGCATTTAGTAGGCACTTATCCAATTTAATTATCTAGTCTGATTAAAATAGAACAGTCGACTTGTCCTTTATAATCAAAGTGTACTCTCGAACTTTTTCAATGGGTGGCGTGACAAACTATCCGATTACAGGTTAATTACTAAATTGTTTATTTACGGGTAATACTATGTCAGGATTTTTTACACTTTTTGAGATGTTCACATTAGCGCGCAGTGTATTTTATTGTAATCATTATATATTTAATTTCTGGTATAAATTTTGCTGTAAGAAAGTATATACATTATAACAGAAGCCGTAGCATCGTAGTTACAGCATTAAGGAACTACTAATGATAAAAACATTACTAAAAACGATTATTATATGTACCATTTTCATAACGAGTATAGGTGTGAAAGCTGAGGTAATAGCATTAGAGGATTGGTTTGACCTAGCAGGTAGCAGTAGCAAGGGTTTAACACAGTCCCAGTTTGACGATTCGTTCTATTTCGCGGTTGCTCAAGATGTGGATTTTTCAACGACAGACACATATGAGGTACACGACGGTTACCATGTTGCATCTTACAGAGAATTTTATGAATCAGTAAGTTTATATAAGGGGCTGTCTTCTGGTGGGTATATGCATAACCAAGATGGGTGGAGTGCTTACACATCTGCAAGCGGAAGCAGCGACCATACTTTTTTCGCATTTGCCGATATGTTTGATTCATCACGTTCAAACAAAGCGTTACACGCAGGGTTATCATCAGGGGATTATGAGCACCCTGATACAGCCCCTTACTTCGAATTATGGGGCAAAAATTTAACGAACGAAAATAAATCTAAGTTCGCTGGATTAATGTTAAAAAAAGAAAAAAAAGTAGCAAGCATGAATTTTTTCATCGTACCCGAACCATCTACACTTGCTATTTTTGCACTAGGAATGATGGGTTTAGCAGCACGTCGATTTAAGAAAAAATCTTAATATAGATTGGTTATCAACATTAATTATCGACGAGGGTATGCCTGCATAAAACCATGTAACCCAATGTTGTCGATAATCATCAAGAAGCATCTCCAATTAGCTTGATGCTTTTTTGATCGCCAGGATGGTGGGAATGCCAAACACGCAGGAGCAGTTTTTGTGCCGCTCATAAAGCGGTGTTAATCGAGGAATCTGGTTTTCTAATCTTCGTTTTGAAACGGTTAATTTTTCTCTCCAAACTGATAGCCTAAAAAATCAAAACCATTTTTAATTCTACCTATATCAATTTTATCAAGGTGTTGTTTTAACTTTAGTTTCTCAACATCTTGATTTACCATTTTAACCGCTTGACGTAATTTCCACCTTGATGGTGATAACACAATAATATCATCCATGTAACGCTTATAATGAACGGGTTTACCTGCCATTTCTTTATCTCATTCATAAAGATAAAAACTCGCTATGATAGGGCTTAACTGACAAGTTGATCAAATATCTTGTGTTATATCTCTGAACAAACCACCCAACTCAACACTTAGTTTAAGGGGTTGTGTCAGTAGATTTAACACTATTTTATCTTTAATATAAGTCGACAAGTTAGGTACAATAAGTTTGAGCTACTACAGACTCGTAAACTTAAATGCTATCGAACCTTGTTGTATATGCCATGGTTAATCAAATTGACAAAGTCAGTGAACTCAATATCTATCAATGAAGTAGACATATTAACTTGTTTTCGACAATTACCTTTCAGTTATAATTTCTGATATTCAGCCTGCAAGGGTAATAAGCACATTGTACTCTTGGTGTTTTTCAAGACAGTTATCAGCTATTAATTTTTTGTCATTTAATCCGACTAATCAAATCCTATTGCTTGAACAAGAAAAAAAACCTATTTTTTGAGGTTGTCGAAAAACAGGTCGCTAGCTCAAAGCTTGAGTGAACCTCTAGAGATAGCTTATCGCTCATAACATAGCAAGTGGCAGTCTTAACTGATCTAGCATTGAGGGTTAAGGCGTAGTATAAGGTTAATCATGGTTAAATTAACAAGGTCATTATGGATTCATTAACACAAGCTGTCTTGGGCGGCGCGGTGGGCTATGCGGTATTAGGCAACAAAATTGGCCACAAAGCCGCTATTTATGGTGCTATTTTAGGGACTTTGCCTGATTTAGATGTGTTCCTGCCATACAGTGGTGAAGTAGAGGCTTTTACTTACCATCGAGGATTTAGCCACTCGCTATTAATACACTTGTTAATCAGTCCTTTTATTGTCTGGCTACTCATCAAATGTCATCAAGCTACAGCAATTTATAAGACACACTGGTTTTGGCTGGTATTCCTTTGTTTATCTACCCATGCGATTTTAGATAGTTTCACGGTTTATGGTACACAATTGTTGTGGCCTATCACTGAGTATCCCTTTGCCGTCTCTAACTTGTTTATTATTGATCCCATGTATACCTTGCCGCTATTGTTTGCCTTTGTTGTGATTTTTCTGCCCAAAATTAAGCCCGCAAAGGTCGCAAAAATTAATCATTTTGCATTAGCCATAAGCTGCTTTTATATTTGTTGGTCTTTAACCGCAAAATTTTATATCGACAAAAAAGTAACCATAGCGCTGAACGATAGGCAGATAAAAGTCGATCATTATTTGAGTGCACCTGCGCCTTTTTCCACCTTACTTTGGCGGGTATTGGTCATGTCAGACGGTCAATATTACGAGGGTTATCTCTCTGTATTTGACTCAGCGTCAGATGTGAGTTTAGATGCCTATCATTCTTCAGATGTTCTACTGACTAATATCAAAGATGAATGGAATGTACAGAGGCTTCAATGGTTTACTAAAGGCTTTTATTCAGTCAAAGCAGTAGAACAGAATATTGTTTTATCTGATTTACGTATGGGTGCGGAGTGCCGTTATGTGTTCAATTTTATTCTCGGCGAGCAAACTAGCGCTGGGATTGTTAAAAGCCATGTTGAGAAGGTGAGCGATAGGCCTGATTTAAGTATGCTTGCCAGTGTTTGGGATAGAATTTGGGATGCTTCAGTTTCATTGGCTCCGCTTAAAAAAAGCGGTGTGTGTGTTAATAGGGAAAGTTGATTGGATAGCGACGCTTAACAAGACCGGCATGTTAAGTAGTGCATGTGCCCGTTCGAGTCAGCGGACAGCATTGTAAGCTATTAATTTTTTTGTCGTTTAATCAGACAAGCCCGACATTAGCATCGAGATTAACCGATAACTTATTCCCACTAATTGCTGACCCTTTTAGCATGGTTGCTAAGGCTGACGACTGCCACTTTGCGGACTGTAAAAAATCCTGACACTTCAGCCTGTTTATTTCCGCTTTAGCGCATCAAGGGGACATTAGCAGCAACAAATATTAGTGCTAAAACTAAACTGATTGGAGATTGGGTTTTACCGTCACTTATGCCACAGAGCAGAAGTAAGAAATGGGTCAAATAACCTTAAAGAATAAGCACTGTGGGGGGGGGGGGTAAGCAGACGTTTAGCTGATTCAATCAGTAGAAACAAAAAACACCAATCCTTACAATTGATGTATTCTTAAATACTTAATTTTAAATTATTAAGATTGTTTCTTAAATCGACGTGATGCTAAGCCAATCATTCCTAATGCGAAAATAGCGAGTGTTGTAGGCTCTGGTACTGCATTGATACCAGCACCATCACTATAATCGACTAAAAAGCCGTTTCCTAAATCGCTCATGGCACCCACACCGTCTAAAGAAGCATTACCAGTACCATTGGTGGCGTAATTATAGAAGCTAAGCATGTTTCCAATATTTACATTATTGGCGGCAACGTCCCAAGTGAATGACCAAAGCTCCCAGTGACCACTGCCAGGAGTTAGTGCAGACGAAGACGCTGCTTCCTCGATATTCATGCCAGCAAAAACAATTTCCATTAATGGGAATTGCGCATTATTGAAGTTACCCGCAGCAAAACTGATGGTATACGTTCCCACTTGCAGTGTATGAGCGCCTTGAGATACATCATTATGTGAGGTGATGCTTCCATTTGAATGAGTAGATCGACCTCCCTCAGTTAAAGGACCTAAATCCTGCGTAAAGAAACCACCAACAGGGTTATACCAGCCATTTGTATTCCAGCCAGTATTTGATTCAATAGCAATATCAGCGATAAGACCAGCGTGAGCGCCAGTCGTCGCTAGGGCAAAAAGACTCACAGTACATAGTTTAATAAGTGTTTTAGCTGCTTTGCTAATCAGTGTATTATTATTTTTCATTTGATATTCCTTCTAATCCCTTCACAATAGTATTCGAAGGTAAATGCTAAAAGTGAAGCGTCATCACTTTGTGATACTCAATGCAAAGCATAAAGTATGCCAAATTTATAATACCTAAGTATTTCAATATGATAAAAAACACAATCCCAACATAGATATCTTAACTGTAAAATAACCTGACACAATAAAATCATTAAATTATTGGTTTTATCAATATAAAATCAATTTCACCTTTGCGATAAATCAGCTAAAGGATAATGTTGTCAGGTTCATTATGAAGCTAGCTGAGCTTGAGTTATACGAACTGCTAATAAGTAAAATATCAAAGAATTTAAGTGTTATTAGACCTAATCGTAAATTTTTTAGACAAGACCGGAGAAACAAGACAAATAAGTACCCAATGAATTATAAACGTATGTGTTAAATCCTTAAGTTAATGACATTGAAGCGCACAAAGTGAACTTAATGGGTGAAGGCAACCCCCTGTAGTCCGCTCTTTACTGATGCTTGGTTTTTGATTAAAATAAGGTATAGCTTTACTCACTCCATATGGGTAAGTTTTGATACTTTGTTGAAATATATACTTTACCTGTTCATAACATTATTTTCGCTGTTGCTATAGTGCTGAACCATCTTATAAAGGGAGTAGTCAATAAATGTTAGATAAAAAAATTTACAACTTACTTTTTTTGTTATTAATTTCAAATGCCAATATTCGAGCTGAGACGTTAAATATAGCTTCTGACATTTGGTGCCCCTATATCTGTGATAATAAGAAAGCGCCAGGGATTTTAGTTGAGGCTTTAAATGAAATAGCCAAAGCAAAAAAAATGACGGTTAATATTGAAATCATTTCTCTATCACGTTCTCTTATAATGGCTAGTAAATCTGAAATAGATATTGTATTAGCTGTAACAAAATCTCACATTACAGATCACAAATTACAAAGTAGTCACCAGTATTTTGGTGGTTGGCAAAATGACTTTTACATCAGTAGAAAGGTTGATTGGTCGCCTAATAAACTTAATGATTTAGACGCTTTTTTAAATTCAGGTAAAACTTTAGGGATAATTAAAGGGTATGACTATGGTCCATACATTAACAGTCTAAAGTTTAAATATGCTGATCATATTTTTCAAGCTACTGGCGATTCTCCTTTAACGAAAAATATTGAGATGTTACAAAAAGGACGTATTTCGGCTCTTCTTGATTCTAGATATAATATTCAATATGAAATGAATAAAAATAATATTGTTGATCTAATATATGCTCGTAGTGAAGGTGGTTTTGTACCTTTATTTTTAGGTTACTCTCCAACAATTCTTCCTGAAGTCATTAATAGTATTGATGATGGACTTACCTTAATTCGCCATAAGGGGATTTTGAGCACTATTTTAGAAAAATATGGTGTATCTGATTGGCAAAAAAAAATTTAAATGACTATAAATGTCCGTTGCCCGTTTATAGTTGACGATTAAAAAATCGAATATGACCGACAGTAATGAGCTTAAACCTGCCCTTTACTCAAGTATTATGCGTACTCACACAAGTATCTAAATTCTCATTTATTGCCACAATTCTCATTATTTATGACACCTCCTCACAGCTAAAATCGTCTTTTTTGTAATCTAAATAAACTATTTTAGAGTAAAGGCTTTACTTTTGTAGAGTTGTTGCTCTATAATAACCTTGTTCTCGTTTGAACCTGTTGTATTAATTTTGAATTCTAGCTTCCCCAAGCTTACATACCGATGACCCCTTTGGTCATCGGTTTTTTTATGTCTAAAATTTAGCTTTTGTTCTCACCCTGAAAAATTAACAAAAAAAACCTAGCTCAACATCAGCTAGGAATGAATCTCAAACAGAGTTAATTAATATTTTTTCGCTTCATCAGCACAATGCCAAGCGACAAATTTCCACGCGTTATCATCTTTGACGAACACATCACTACAACGGCCATGAGTAACCTTTTGCTCTCCTTTTTTAGCCGTAGTGCCATTAGAATAGTAATAATGTGCAACAGCGGTATCACCATGTACAACAATGGCTGTTGGGCTATATTCAGCAACATTGTTAGTTGAGCCATCTTCAAAACTGAATTTTTCCCATCGTTTTACTGCACTTCGGTCACGAGGCATTGGGGTACTATTCCCCCACACCATGGCGTCTTCGGTTACCCATTTATCTGTCCAATTATTATCGCGTTTTTCGATATCTGCATATGAAGCTAACACTATATGCCATACTTGTGTTTGCTGTTCATTCCAACGTTCAGCATAGCTGCTAAAAGCGGTAACCGTGACGATTAGTGCTATGGTTAATTTGAAGTTCATCTTATCTTCCTTGTTAATATTTCGACAAGGTCGACTAAACAACGCACTTCTCAGTAAACTCGAATTTACGATTATCGCCCCTAAATATAGCAGGTTTACATTAGTCCGCTGGTTTACCTTAGGTAAGCCTTGTTATATCGAATTTTTGCTCAATATAGTTTCAATACTATGGTGAATTAATCATGACATTTCCGGTCTATTGTTAAGTAGTAGTAATGAGCAGAGTTATATTTCATTAATTTATTGCTGCAATAAATCATTAATCGCCATCAAACCACTAAGGAGATCTTATGTCACAATATACCAAATCAAGCGATGCTATTGCTGCGTTATCCGCTGAGCAATATCGTGTTACACAAGAAAGCGGTACTGAACAGCCTTGGACTGGCGAGTTATTGGAAAATACCTCACCGGGTATTTATGTTGATGTGGTTTCAGGTGAGCCTTTGTTTGCTTCAGCTGATAAGTTTGACGCAGGTTGTGGCTGGCCTAGTTTTACTAAGCCCATTGAAAGCAAAAATGTCAGTGAACTTAGTGATGAAAATCATGGCATGGTGCGCACAGAAGTCCGCTCAGCACACGGTGATAGTCATTTAGGCCATGTATTTACTGACGGTCCGACAGCACAAGGTGGCTTACGATATTGCATTAACTCAGCTTCACTGAAGTTTATTCACCGTGACGATATGACCGCTGAAGGTTATGAAGCCTATTTAGCCCAAGTAGAAGGATAGAATATGACCATTGAACGAGCCGTATTAGCCGGCGGTTGCTTTTGGGGTATGCAAGATTTAATTCGCAAATTACCCGGCATAACAAAAACCTCTGCCGGTTATACCGGTGGCGATGTTAAAAATGCGACTTATCGAAACCACGGTACTCATGCAGAAGGCCTTGAGATCTACTTTGACAATACTGTGATTGGGTATCGAAAAATTTTAGAATTATTTTTTCAAATACATGATCCTACTACAGAAAATAGGCAGGGCAATGATTTAGGCACTGGCTATCGTTCGGCAATTTATTACACTTGCGCAGCGCAAAAAGCCATGGCGGAAAAAACCATTGCTGATGTTGATGCCTCAGGCTTATGGCCGGGTAAAGTGGTTACTGAAGTTGAGCCCGTTGGTGATTTTTGGCAAGCCGAGGTAGAACATCAAGACTATTTACAGCGGATGCCCAATGGCTACACTTGCCATTTTCCAAGACCTGATTGGGTGCTACCTGAACAATAAGGCTAGGTAACTGGCCTAAAAGGCTTTGTATAAGAGTGGTTTATTTCAACTGATAGGCGAGCACTGATGTCGTGGTGTCGGAGCCATAAATGGCTAAGAGCGCCTGTACATGATCACTTTTTCAGATCCATATGGTAATGACATTGCTGACAAGGAGGTCGGTACTTAGTTTTTGTCTGAAATAAGAAAACTGAGCTTACTTACTGTACAGCGTTACTTATTAGATTGTTATGTCAATATAATCAGTTGAGTACTGTATTGCTCAACTGACTAATTTTATTCTTCTGATTTTTATTCTTCTGATTTTTATTCTTCTATTAAAGGTGCTTCGCCTAATTCACTTAAGGCTTGCAGATTTTCATCTTGAAACCAATCGCAAATTACTTTGTCGGCTTGCTCTGAGCCAGTACGTTTTAATGACGAAAATGCCTGCACTTTAATATCAGCATTTAATGTAGCTAGCTCTTTTCTAACCGCAAGTACTTGCCCACTGACTTTGCCTTGAGAGAGTTTGTCGCTTTTGGTTAATAAGGCTAAAACCGGTAATTCTCCGTCTACAGCCCATTGAATTAGGTCCATATCAAGGTCTTTTAACGGATGTCTGATATCCATCAGTATCACTAAACCTTTCAAACATTCGCGTTTTTCTAGGTATTCGCCTAAAGCTTTTTGCCACTTTTTCTTCATTTCCATAGGCACTTTAGCGAAACCATAGCCAGGTAAATCAACTAGGCGCTTGTTTTCAGCAATTTCAAAGATGTTAATCAACTGAGTTCTGCCCGGTGTTTTACTGGTACGTGCAAGGCCTCTTTGATTTGTTAGGGTATTTAACGCGCTTGACTTACCTGCGTTAGAGCGACCTGCAAATGCCACTTCAATACCACTATCGGCAGGTAAACGACGGATATCAGGTGCGCTAAGGGTAAAAGTCGCTTTGCTTAGATGAATGGCTGTAGATGACAAGATTAGATCCAACGATATAAATTAAAACCGCATTATATCGTTTTTTTATACTAAATATGCAATTGTATTAGAATTTAGGCAATTTTTTTCATTAAACAAGCCGCGCAATAGCCTTAATGGTGTATGATATCCCCGATTTTTCTGGCTTATTGAATGTATTCAATAAAAAACACAAAAGCATGTTGAGAATTTTCCTATGAGACATATTTTAACTTCATTAATTATAACCTTATTAAGTATTAATATTGCTGTAGCCGCAACTGGTGACGCAGATGCAGGTAAAGCTAAATCCGCTACTTGTGCAGGCTGTCATGGTGCAAATGGTATTGGCATTAGTGATACCTTTCCTAATTTAGCAGGCCAACATGCTGATTATATTGTCGTACAACTGAAAGCATTCAAATCAGGTGAGCGTGAAAACTCATTAATGTCTTCAATGGCAGCAGGTTTATCTGAACAAGATATGGCTGATCTGGCGGCTTACTTTACAGCGTTACCGCGTAATGGCGCAAGCCAAGACACTAGCGCTACTGAAGCAAGTACAAGCGCAGCGACAATTAAAGCACCTACTGCTTATGTACCTGACCCTGCAGCGGGTAAGAGCCTATTTGAATTAGGCGATCCTTCGCGCAATATTGCCTCATGTATTGGTTGTCATGGTAGCGAAGGTAACAGCAAGGTATTAATTTATCCGAACCTGGCCAATCAACATCCTGAATACATTGCCACACAGTTAATGAATTTTAAAAACAAAGATCGCATTAACTACGCCATGAACCAATTTGCCGGTAACATGACTAACAATGAGATTGCTGACATGGCCGCTTACTTTGCTGACACTGCTGCCGTTGCTAACGTGGTTTCACGTAGAGTAACGCCATCAGCGCCAGTAACTGCTGAAGTGATTGCGGGTAAAACCAAAGCCGCAACTTGTACTGCATGTCACGGCGCCGATGGTAACAGCCTTGTTGCTATCTACCCGAAACTTGCAGGACAACATGCAGATTACATTGTAAAACAGTTACAAGAGTTTAAATCAGGTGCGCGTGAAAATGCGGTGATGGGGCCTATGGCGTCAGCATTAAGTGAGCAAGACATGGTAGAGATTGCCAGCTATTTTGCCGCTCAAAAAATTATTGTTGCTGATTTGGAAGGTTCTAATATTGGTAAAAAACTTTATCTAGGTGGCGATGCAAAACGTAAAATCACCGCTTGTGTTGCTTGTCACGGTGTTAACGGTAAAGGTTCAGGTAAGGCTGGCTTCCCAGTTATCGCCGGCCAAAACGAAGCGTACCTAAAAGCACAATTAATGCAATTCAAAAACGGTGAGCGTTATAACGATTACAACTCCATGATGCGCAGTGTTGCTTCTAAGCTTTCAGCTAGCGACATGGATGAGTTAGCGAAATACATGGCGTCAATGAAGTAATATTAGTCAAGATGGGCTAATGTCAGCTATTTAATCTCAATATAAGCAGCGTTTATCGCTGCTTTTTATTGCCGTGATTTTATACTGCCAGTACAGCAAAAAAATTTACTGTACTGGTATTCGCTAGTTTTTTTAATGACATTATTTCACAGCCATTAAATTCGTGTAGAATGCCAAAACAACATTTTAGCAAATTTTATAAGTAAACCCTTTATCGTGTTTACGACAAGCAGAGACTAAATCAATGAAAAAATTTATCATTACTGTTTTATTAGGATTAAGTGCAGTCACTACTGCCAATGCAGCGCAAGGCGATGCCGAAGCAGGTAAAGGCAAAGCAGCCATGTGTGCTGCTTGTCACGGTGCTGACGGTAATAGTCTTGTGCCTATGTACCCTAAGTTAGCGGGGCAGAGTGCTAACTACTTAGTTAAGCAACTGACTGAATTTAAATTAGGCATGACCTCAGGTGGTAAATCAGGTCGTGTAAACGCCATTATGGGTGGTATGGCAATGGCACTTAGTGAGCAAGACATGGCTGATATCTCAGCATTTTATGCTAATCAAAAAGTCACTGATGGCAACGGTACCGCTAATGCAAAAGGTAAAAAACTTTATTTAGGTGGTAATGCCGAAATGGAAATTACCGCCTGTGCGGCCTGTCATGGTGTTGATGGTAAAGGCATGGCAAATGCTGGTTTTCCTGCTCTTGCTGGCCAAAATGCTGAATACTTAAAAATTCAGTTAGACGCCTTTCGTAATGGCTCACGTTATAATGACCTTAATGGCATGATGCGAGGTGTTGCTGCAAATTTAACTGATGAAGACATTACTGCACTGTCGCAGTACGCATCATCATTAAAATAAACCCTAAGCCATTTAATTAGCTTTTTAAAAGTTAATATTTATAAAAAGCAGCGTTAATCGCTGCTTTTTATATTCAGTCACGCTTTCGCATATGATCGTGACATATCGTTCTTTCTGAACATAAAAGGGCAGCACTATGGCTGCCCTTTTAAATAATAAAGTGTATTTAAGCGCTTAAAACGCGTATTTAAAACCAACCGATAACACATCAGTTCCGTCGTAATTTTCAAAAGACGCTTCAACGCTAATTTTTTCGTTCAATTTTTTACCCACACCCGCACCAAAACCAAATTCCCATTCATCATCGCTGACAGACGTGCCACGGAAACTGGCTTTTAGATCTAAGTTGGCATATGACGGCATAACGTAAGCATAAAAACCATTGTCATAGTTGTATTGACCACGAACAGAAAGTGCTGTGAAGCGTTCGACTTCTAGTTTAACGCCATCCATTTTATCATCTGAGATACCAGTACCAAGGCGCAATTCAGGTATTAGTGAGAATTTACTACCCTCTTCGACAACTTCATAAGATAGAGCACCATAAACAACACCCAAATCAAGGCTATCATCTGATAAGTTTGCATAGCCTGCGCCAGCTGACCAGTTAGCCGAAGCCGTTAAAGGTAATACCAATAAAGAAAGTGCAATTAAAGATTTTTTAAACAAAATAATATCCTTTTATTAATTTAAATAGTGAGTTTAAATAGTGAATTAATGGAAATAAGAAAACGCGCATGCTAACAATGTGCCTTTCGTTACGCAATTATTTTGTGTGGGTTAAATCAGAAAAATAAGTAACAAATTATGTATTTAGCCGGAGAGCTAAATAAACATCATTTGCCAAAGACATTGGGTTCAGTTTCACGCTATGATCTAAACAATGAGCAGAATATGCAGGTTTAATCAGGACACACAAAATGATAGAAATTATTCAACCCAGACAATTTAAAACCGTACCATGGAAAAATGGTCAGGGGGAAACCATTGAAATGGCGATCAACCCAGGCGGCAGCTTAGACAAGTTCGACTGGCGATTAAGCATGGCAAGTGTGGTTGAAGATGGCGTTTTCTCTAATTTTACTGGCTATACCCGCAACCTAATTTTAATTGACGGAGACGGCATCAACTTACAACACAATGATAATAAAATTGACCGTTTAACCCAGCTATTAGACCTAGCTACTTTTGATGGTGGTAATAAAACCGTTGGCAACTTACATACTAATGAAATAACCGACTTTAATGTTATCACCCAAACTTCGGCCTTTAATACTAAGGTAAACTGCCAAAAAAGTGCAAATAATTATTTACTTGAAAGAAGCGCCCTGTGCTTTATTTATAGCTTATTCAAAGACGCAACATTGACCTTAAACCACAGCCAAGAAGTCATCACCTTGCCTGCCCAACACTTAGTAAAAATAACCGACTTACCCAACAACTTCGCTAGCCTAACCGGTGAGCACCTTATTGTTGTTTACCTAACGCATTGCACCTGATTTTTTAGGCCAGTGCAATGTGCACACTTTACCCACTTAAGGCAGACTTTAAGCGGTCAAATTAACAGTTGACGGACTAAAGTCCAACCGACAAAAAATCACCTAAAACCACAGCACCATCTATAGTCCCTTGGTAAGTTCAATGCAGACTCAATCTAGGTCTAATGTAGGTCTAATGTAGAGTGGACTTTAGTCCATTAAGTTAAATGAAATTTAACCGTCTTTAAAATGAAGACCGACCTAGAGGTGATCATTAAGCTTTTAAACTGACTTACTCATTTAAATACATAAACAAACCCTATTTTAGTACGCCGGGTTTTAATCAGTCGTTAAGGTTATTAATCGCTAGAAATACTCGTTCTAACTTTTAATTATGACTTTTTCTTTATGCTGACGTAGGCTCAAGAGACAAAATAAAAATTACGCCTTAACCCTAAGGACAACATTATGACCATTAAGTATTTTATAAGGTTAACTAGCCTACTGTTACTCTTATCACCCTTGGCCAATGCAGAATTTGAACGCAAAATTGCCATTGATGAAAGTAATACCAGTACTCATAGTACAAAAGTGAATGGCAAGAAATTTGATTACACCGCCACGACCGGTACTCAACCGGTCTGGGACGAAGAAGGCAAGCCTACTGCCAGCCTTTTTTATACCTATTACCAACGCGCAAATGTAAAAAACAAAGCCGCTCGGCCGTTACTTATATCATTCAATGGTGGTCCAGGCTCAGCATCTGTTTGGATGCATGTCGCTTATACCGGCCCTAACGTACTTAATGTCGACAACGAAGGTTTTCCATTACAGCCATACGGCGTAAAAACCAATGACTTCTCCATTTTAGACAGCGCTGATATTGTCTTTGTTAACCCAGTCAATACTGGCTATTCACGAGTTTTACCGAATGAAGAAGGTAAAATGCCATCAAAAGAAGCACAAAAGAAAATGTTCTTTGGCGTAAATGCTGACGTTAAATACTTGGCAGAGTGGATTAACACCTTTGTTACCCGCCATAACCGTTGGCAGTCACCCAAATACCTTATTGGCGAAAGTTATGGCACTACCCGTGTTGCAGGCTTAGCGTTAGAACTACAGTCGCGCCAGTGGATGTACCTTAATGGCGTTATTTTGGTATCACCCACGGATATTGGTATTAAACGTGACGGCCCGGTAAAAGCAGCCAATCGTTTACCTTACTTTGCTGCAACCGCTTGGTACCACAAAGCACTCGCTGACGACTTGCAAAGTAGAGATCTATTAGACATTTTACCTGAAATTGAAAAATTCACCCTTGAGCAGTACTTGCCCACACTCGCCAAAGGTGGCTTTATTGCTCAAGATGAAAAACAGCGCATCGCCGAACAAGTCGCTCGGTATTCTGGTTTATCGGTACAAGAAGTCTTGCGTAATAACTTAGATATTGAAGCGTCTTATTTTTGGAAAGAAATACTGCGTAATCGCGAGCAAACCGTGGGTCGTTTAGATTCTCGCTATTTAGGTATTGATGAAAAAGTTACCGGTAGCAGTCCTGATTACAACGCCGAATTAACCTCTTGGTTGCACAGTTTTACGCCCGCAATAAATTATTATTTACGTGAAGAGCTCAATTATAAAACCGACCTTAAATATAATATGTTCGGTAATGTGCACCCTTGGGATAGAAGCAACAATAAAACCGGTGAAAACTTACGTTTAGCGATGGCGCAAAACCCATATTTAAATGTGATGATACAGTCAGGTTACTATGATGGTGCCACCAACTATTTTGATGCTAAATATACCTTATCCCAAATTGACCCAAGTGGTAAAATGCAAGACAGATTATCATTTAAGGGTTATAAAAGTGGCCATATGATGTATTTACGTTATCAAGATTTAGAAGCCTCTAACCAAGATCTTCGGGAGTTTATGCAAGCCACCTTACCGAATAAAACCACACCAGCAAAATATCCAAGCAAACGCTAATCTAGCCAGTATGTTACTGCGTTAATCAAGGTTGTCAGTGCCTAGACACTGACAACCTTATCGCCAACTCTGCCTATCAAGCCATCCTATCTCTAAATTTTTTACCTGCGAACCACTACCAACACCAAGTACTCTTACTATTAAAGCAAAGCTCACCACCTTGAATTTCTTAAGTGCCCTACTCATCCCTTCTCATTGTTTCCTCTTTGTAAAAAAACATCTCACAGGGAGACAAGCAGGAGAACTACAGAAGGAAAAACACAGCAAAACCAAGTTTAAAACTTCTTTTAACTTACTGATAGCTGACAGCTGAAAACTTGTTGTTAAACTTCCCTAAATCCCTTTTCATTGTTTCCTTCCTGTAAAAAAACAAAAAATAATTTACAGGGGAAAACGTGAGTATTACAGAAAGTAAAAAGGCCACCCATTGGCAGCCTTGAGTAGCATTACGTTAATTTAAATTTCGTAATTAATCACTTGGTAACCTAAGGCCTCAAGCTGAGGTTTTAGGGTCTTAGCGTCACCCACTACCACCATTAACATTTCGCTTAAAACTAAATGCTTTTTCGCTAAAGCGTTAATGTCTGCTTTACTGATATTAGCCACAATGTCATTGCGCTCTTTGACAAAATCAGCCGTGAGATCATGCTCTAAAATTTGTGCTAAAAATCCGAGTTTACGGCTGGGTGTTTCATATTTCAACGCATCTTTTTGGTTGATGGCATTACGCATGAAAGCTAACTCTTCATCGCTAATCCCTTGCTCCGCATAATGTGTAATTTCTTTCACAAACTCAACAATCGACTTGTCTGTTACATCAGCCCGCACCTCTGCGCTTGCGGTAAAGGTGCCAGAGAATTTATCACCATAAAAATACGAACGCGCACCGTAGGTGTAGCCCTTATCTTCACGTAAATTTAGATTAATACGGCTATTAAATGCCCCGCCTAAAGCAAAGTTCATTAAGTAAGCTCGATAGTATTCACCGGTAATATCTTCAGTAAGTGAACGTTTACCCATACGAATAGCAGCCTGCGCAGCATTGTCTTTATTTACTAAATAAATAACACCGCGCTTAGCATTTGAGTCGGGTAAGGTTAATAACAGCTCTTTGCCTGCGCCCGTCAATGCTTTGAAGATACTCAAAGACTGCAAAATATCGCCTTGGTTTAAATCTGACACCAATATTATTTCACTGCCTTTTGGCTGCACTTGCGCTTGATAAAGCGCTTTAATATCGGCTAATTCGATATTAGCTAATGAGGCTTCTGAACCCGCACTAGAAGTTGCCGCAATATTATCGCCATGCAGTAACTGGCGATAAGCATTTGACGCTAAATATCCGGCATCTTTTTTACCATTAATAGCACCTTGAATGGCGTTACTTTTATTACGCTCAAATTCACTTAGCAAAAACGCCGGCATGGTTAATTTTTCATAAACTAAGGCAAGCGTGGCATCTATATGCTTAGTCAAGGTGTTTATATTGACCGCTAAATAGTCATTACCCGCTGAGAAACTAACCGAAGCACCCAATTTCTGCAGGGCTTTGCTCATGTCTTCGGCGCTACGTTTGCTGGTAGACTCATTTAACGTGGCGGCTAAAAGTGCTGCTGTGCCGGCCTTTTCTTTACTTTCATAATAATGACCTGCAGGGATTTTGATCAACATTGAGGTAGTCGGTGTCTCGCTGCTTTGTGTTGCCAGTATTTTCATACCATTAGCAAAAGTTTCGCGCCACATTTTGGGTACTTCAACGGCTTTATTTGCCCCAGCAACCGGCATAAGACTACGGTCAAAATTGTCTTGAGCTTTACGCACTTGTAAGTCGGTATCTGAAGTCATCGCACGTTCAGGGATAACCCGTGCTGGTGGTGTGAAATTATCTGGCGCAGCAACTAATAATTTTTGACCTGTTGGTACTATGCTCATGATCACGCCATGTTTATTTTTGATATATTTTTCATAAACACGCATGACATCAGCTTTGGTGACCTTGGCATAACGGGCAATGTCTTGCTCAATATAATTTGGATTGCCTTTAAAGGTTTCATTCGCCGCTAATTGGCTGACTTTACCGGCTACACTTTGCAAGCCAAAGACAAAGCTAGCTTCCATTTCGGCTTTTGCTTTGATTAAGTCGTCATCTTCAACACCACGGCGTTCAAATTCAAGCAAACTAGCACGAATCACTTTTTCCATGTCTGCCAAAGTGTTACCTGACGCTGGATGCGGAAGTGCTAACATATTAAAAGTACAGGCGAGCTCAGCACAAGGATGACTTACTGAGGCTTGCACAGCCAACTGATTTTTAACTAAGTTTTTATAAAGTAATGAGGTTTTACCCCCGCCTAAAATACTCGAGAGTAAATCTAGTGCGGCTTCGTCTTTATGCCTAACACTCACCGTTGGATACGACATATACACTAAAGGTAAATGCACATTGTCTTCCATAGAAATATAGCGATCAGCCTCGAGTGTAAAGCTCGATTTTTCAGGCATTTTTACTGCTGGACCACGAGGAATAGTACCAAAATATTTGCTCACCATTGCCAAAGTTTCAGCAATATTAAGATCACCGCCTATGGTTAATGTGGCATTATTAGGGCCATACCAACGCAAGAAAAAGGCTTTTAAGTCATTAACATTAACACGATTTAAATCGTCAATATAACCTATGGTTTGCCATGAATAAGGATGACCTACAGGATACATAGCTTCCGCAACACGTTCTCGCAACAGCCCATAAGGACGATTTTCATAACTTTGGCCACGTTCGTTTTTTACGGTTTCACGTTGTATTTCAAATTTCTCTTGTGTCACGGCATCCACTAAAAATCCCATGCGGTCAGCTTCAAGCCACAACATTTTTTCTAGTTGATTCGCTGGCACGGTTTGAAAGTAATTCGTGCGGTCACTGTTGGTGGTGCCATTCATGGTGCCGCCAGATTCAGTGACTATTTTAAAGTGCTCGTCGTCAGCAACATTTTCTGAACCTTGAAACATCATATGTTCGAAAAAATGAGCAAAACCTGACTTACCAATTTCTTCTCGGCCAGAGCCAACGTGATAGGTCATATCCACATGAACCAAAGGGTCTGAGCTGTCTTGATGCAAAATCAAAGTTAACCCGTTGTCTAAAACATATTTTTGATATGGGATCAGCGTTTTTTTGGCTGCTGTACGCACTTGCTCAACAAAAGTGATGCCATCAACAATGCGATCAGGTGTTTGGGTTTGCAGCTTATCAGTATTTTCACAGGCGACTAAACAAGTCAGTAACAGCGGTAACGTCCATTTCTTCAAAATATTTTCCTCGATTCAATCATGATATAAATTTAGTAGAGCGGATATAATTTTATCGCCATTGTGCATAAGTACAATAGCTAAGTGATATTATTCCACTGTTGACCCTTAGCTTAATGTAAAGTTCACCTGTACCTACGCCTGCGCTTGCTCGTCTAAGGCAATTTAGCCGCTATAGGCTTAAGGCAGATAAACGTCACAAGTACAGTTGAGTTCATTCAATACCCGCCTTAACGCTTAAATGAGTGAGTGTTTAATAAGAGAAAAATAGTGTAAAAAAAGGCCTCTAGATAGAGGCCTGAATAACAACACACCATGAAGGGATCACTCGGCGTTATTTAATAAGAACATAAAGCAAGGATATTAATTTCAAACAAACAATAGTAATACCCCTTTGATATCACTAATGCGCTTGTTCCCAGTTATCACCAATGCCGGCTTCGGCAATTAATGGCACACTCATGGTGATGGCATTATTCATAATTTCAACCAAGGTTGCTGTAGTTTTCTCAACAATATCTTGGTGAATTTCAAAAATTAATTCATCGTGTACTTGCATGGTCATTTTGATTCTAGGATCGTTTTGCGCTTGTATCCAAGCGTCAACCGCCAACATGGCTTTTTTGATAATATCAGCCGCAGTGCCTTGCATGGGTGCGTTAATCGCTGCACGTTCAGCGGCTTTTTTGCGCATGGCATTTTTTGCTTTAATGTCCGGCAAATAAAGTCGACGACCAAATAAGGTTTCGACATAACCTGTCTCAGTGGCTTGTTGACGGGTATCTTCCATATACTGAGAAACATTAGGATAACGCTCAAAGTATTTATCAATATAGGCTTGTGCCGTATGGCGAGGCACATTAAGTTGTTTTGCTAAGCCAAATGCCGACATGCCATAAATCAAACCAAAGTTAACCGCTTTCGCGCTGCGGCGTTGATCTATAGTGACTTCATCAAGCGGTACGGCAAATATCTCTGCTGCCGTTGCCTTATGCACGTCTTTACCTTCAGAAAACGCTTTAACTAAGCCTGGGTCGTCTGATAAATGCGCCATAATGCGTAATTCAATTTGAGAATAATCTATCGCAACAATTTTATGCTCAGGCGGAGCAATAAAAGCCAGACGTATTTTACGTCCTTCTTCACTACGAATAGGAATGTTTTGCAGATTTGGATCGGTCGAAGATAAACGCCCTGTTGCGGTAACCGCTTGTTGATAAGAGGTATGAACACGGTTAGTTGTTGCCCCAACGAGTAAGGGTAACTTATCGGTATAAGTTGACTTTAACTTACTTAAGCCACGGTTTTCTAAAATCACTTTCGGTAATGGATAGTCTAAGGCTAACTCTTGTAACACTTCTTCTGCCGTTGAAGGCGCACCTTTAGGGGTTTTCTTAATAACCGGTATTTTTAGCTCTTCAAACAAAATCACTTGTAATTGCTTAGGCGAGCTTAAGTTAAAGCTTTTACCTGCGAGGTTATGCGCTTCAATCTCTAATTCAGCTAAACGTGTACCTATTGATTGGCTTTGTTGAGCCAACATATCGCAGTCAATTAATACCCCATGTTGCTCCATGCGAGCAAGTACCGGCAGTAACGGCATCTCAATATCGGTAAAAACAGAGTGCTGCGAACTCACTTTGGCTAATTGTGGGTAAATGGCTTGATGCAAACGCATGGTAATATCAGCATCTTCAGCGGCATAATGACCGGCCTTTTCAATTTCAATTTGATTAAAGGTCAGCTGCTTTGCGCCCTTACCAGCGATATCTTCAAAATGTACGGTTTTATAGCCTAAATATTTTTCTGCTAGCGCGTCCATGTTGTGCCGCGTTGCCACACTGTTCAAACAATAAGACTCAAGCATAGTATCAAAAGCAATACCTTGCATGGCGATATTATAATGCGAGAGCACATTGGCATCGTATTTTAAATTTTGCCCGACTTTACAGCAGGTTTCACTCTCTAATAATGGCTTAAGTTGCTCAAGCACCCAGTCGAGTGCTAGCTGCTCTGGCGCATCAATATAATCATGCGTTAGTGGCACATAAGCCGCTTTACCGGCTTCAATACAAAATGATAAACCTACCAGTTTAGCTTTCATATAGTTAACGCTAGTGGTTTCAGTATCAAAAGCAAACAGCTCAGCAGCGCTTAACTTTTCAAGCCAAACATTAAAGCTGGCTTTATCAAGAATAATGTCATATTCAGTGTCAACGTCACCAGGCAAGTCGGCAACTGCTTCGCTACTTGGTGTAACTGCAGTATCCGCTTTGCTATCGCCAGCGTCTAAATCAGTTAATAGGCGTTTTAATTCAAATTTTTGGTAAAGCGCTCGTAATGCTTCAGTATCAGGTGCTTTGGGTTGCAGTTCAGCAACGCTTTGCTCAAGGTCAACATCGAGCTTAATAGTGGCAAGTTCATAAGAAAGCGGCAGGTGTGTTAAAGCGATGCGTAAGTTTTCACCCACTTTGCCTTTAACGTCGTCGGCATGTGCCATGACTTCTTTTAAGCTAGGGTTTGCAGTTAACCATTTTACCGCTGTTTTAGGGCCACACTTTTCAACGCCAGGAATGTTATCCACTTTATCACCCATCAAGGCAAGGTAGTCGATGATCTGATCAGGGCGCACGCCAAATTTTTCAATAACGCCTGCTTCATCCATTTCTACATTGGTCATGGTGTTAATTAAACGCACATGCGGGTTAACTAACTGAGCCATATCTTTATCACCGGTTGAGATCACGGTTTCAATGCCTAAAGCGGTTGCTTGATGCGATAAAGTGCCAATGACATCATCAGCCTCTACGCCATCAATAACTAACAGCGGTAAACCCATGGCAACAATAATTTCATGTATTGGCGCAATTTGCGTGCGTAAATCATCGGGCATGGGCGGGCGATTAGCTTTATATTCAGCATACATATCATTACGAAAGGTTTTCCCTTTGGCATCAAATATCGCCACGATATTGCCATTAGGATAGTCTTTTTTTAGACTTCTGAACATGTTCAAAACACCAGTAATAGCACCGGTAGGTTGGCCGTCTAAAGTGGATAAAGCTTGCAAATATGGCACGTGATAAGCGCGAAATAAATAAGATGAACCATCGACTAAAATAAGCGGTGATTGGTCAGAAGTTGGCATGATAATTTTATAACTGGGAGAAAGATTGGCTAAGCATGCCATAATCGGCAAATTGTCTCTAGCTATTCATTATATTTAGGCGCATCAATTCGCGATAATTGTGGATAAGTATGTTGAAAACCACGATGAAAAACCTTAAAGCTCTGGTGAACTTTAAGGCAACTATTATTTAACTACTTGTATTAGATGAAAAAAGGTAAGTCAGAAATCCTTTTCAAATATTTATTATTATTTTTTTATTATGTGGATAAATAAATGTCTCAGCTTAAATTTAGCTGTTCAATTAACGAACAACAGAAATAAGCGAGCTGAGAGATTACCAGAAAACAACGTCATTACCAGACAATTGTTAAACTATTTTTACCGTTTTATGACACCTATAAATAACAAAAAAACATAAGCTATATTTGACAAGGGCTAGCTTAATTATATAAATTTAATTTTTGTAAAAATTTAAATTACCTTGGTCTTCACTAAGCCAAAATATGACAAAATCGCACATATATTCTTCCACTCACTGTCACAGCGTTATTACAAAAATATAATCAAACTCAAAGCGACACTCAAGCAATATAAAAAACCTACTTTAGCCACATTAGCTAATAATGAATTAAGTGCCGGCCCTTGCAAGGTAAAGCCTTTTTTAATCACATAATAACTTGGCGTCACAAGTAAAATAGTAGTGAGCAAAAGTATAGACGATACCTGTATGGCAAATATTGCATGAACAATTAACGCACCCGTCATGAGCATAGCGAGTAAAATTCTTGCCTTGTGTTCACCTAGAATAACCGCCAAGGTGTATTTTTTTACCGCTTTATCCGTAGCAATGTCTCTAATATTGTTCACGAGCATAATGGCGCTACTATACAATCCTGCACTAGTGGCTAAGCCAAAGCCGAGTAATGACAAGGTACCCGTTTGCAAATAATAACTGCCAAGTACTGACACCCAGCCGAAGAAAATTAACACGGTAACTTCACCCAAAGCATTTGACGCCAATGGAAAGGGTCCAGCACTGTAAGCAAACACGCCTAACAATGACAATACGCCAAGAGCCAATATCCACCCACCACCTTCAACCGCAAGATAAAGCCCTGAAAGCATGGCAACAGTGCATATTAGTGCTAAGCCAAGTTTTATGGCTGATAATGAGATTAAGCCCGCTTGCACCACTCTTACCGGCCCCACTCTTTGTTTACTATCTACCCCAGATAAACCATCAAAAAGGTCATTCGCTAAATTAACCGCAATTTGCAATGACAGAGCACAGACTAAGGTCGAGAAAAATATGGCCATATTAATGTCAACGTCACGGGTCGCCAATGCTGTGCCTAATAAAATGGGTCCCATGGAGGCGAGTAAGGTGTTAGGCCGAATGGCTAGCCACCAATATTTGAGCTGAGACTTGAGCTGATACTTTATTAACATTAGCTTGGCTGTTGAGGTATTAGGGTTATGACCTTATCTTATATGTAGACAATGGCTAGCCAACATTTAGACATAAAAGAAGATGGATCAACTTAAACTTTGAAAAATAAAAAACGCTGTACCCTATGACGAATACAGCGTTTACATTAACGCAAAAACACGCTTAATGTCCTAATAAACTAAAGCCTAATAACCTAAAGCCTAAGTAGGTACAGCGTAATGAATTACATAGTGACAAATTCTTCTGCTGAGGTTGGGTGAATAGCCACAGTATTATCAAAGTCAGCCTTAGTTGCGCCCATTTTCATGGCAACCGCAAAGCCTTGTAATAATTCATCGCTACCAAAACCTATGCTATGAATACCCACTATTTTTTCTTCTTTACCTACACAGACTAATTTCATCCGAGTAGGGTCACGATAATCTTCAGTAATTGCTTGATATAAAGCGGTAAATTGAGAGCTGTAAACCTTAACTTGCGCTTCGCCATACTCTTCTAGCGCTTCTTTTTCTGATAAACCCACCGTACCAATAACCGGATGACTAAACACCACTGTGGCTATATTGGAATAATCTAAATACGAATCGGGCTTATTATTAAACAAACGCTCACATAAGCGGCGTCCAGCAGCCACGGCAACCGGCGTTAACTGGGCTCGGCCAGTATTATCACCAACGGCATAAATACCATCAACATCAGTATTTTGATATTTATCTGTGGGAATAAAACCCCGTTCATCAAGCTCAATACCTGCTGAGGCAATATTAATATTATCGGTTGCTGGCTCACGACCAATCGCCCAAATTAAGCTGTCTACTGGGCCGACACTATGGCCATTTTCTAAATGAATGGTTAATTTGCCATCCTGATGTTTCTCAACACGCGTTGGCACACTTAGGGTGTGTAGTGTTGGACCATGCTTGGCCATTTGCTCTACTAACGTATCGCTCAACATGTCATCAAAATGACGTAATGGCTTTTCTTTACGCACTAATAAATGAGATTCGCTGCCTAGCGCATGCAACACGCCGGCAAGCTCAACGGCAATATAACCTGCCCCCACCACGGCTACTTTTTCAGGTTGCTCGGTTAACGCAAAAAAGCCATCTGAGTCAATGCCATGCTCAGCCCCTTCAATATTGGGACGACTTGGGCGTCCGCCTGTTGCAATAGTAATATGGTCAGCGGTATATAAAACCCCGTCAACGTCTAAGGTGTTTTTATCAACAAACTTAGCAAAACCTTTGATCACGGTAACGTCATTACTGGCAAAACCACGCGCATAAGCCGCATGAATGCGTTCAATATAAGCTTCTCTGTTTTTGACTAACTTTGACCAGTCAAAGCTTTGTAATGGCGCTTTAAAACCGTAGTCATTCGCGTAGTGTAATGCATCGGCAATTTGTCCGGCATACCACATCGCCTTTTTCGGTACACAACCGACATTCACACAGGTGCCACCAATATGCTTAGCTTCAATAACCGCGGCTTTTTTGCCTAAACGCGCAGCTCGGTTTGCAGAAGCGATACCGCCACTGCCGGCGCCAATCGAAATGTAGTCAAAATGTTGTGTCATATTATTATTCCTATCTGATTATATTGCACTTAAAACATCAAAGTGATTATATTGCACTTAAAGCATCAAAATTCAAGCATCTCAGCCAATGCCGGTCATTATTGCCTCTTTATGACAGCAAATGACATAATATTTAACGATTAAATTTCAAATTTTTCTCTCTAGTGTTAAATAGTGAAAGCTACACCTTGATTATCGACTGATCTGCCATTACATCTACACCATCACCTAGCAAACATGCGAATTTTATGACCAATCCTACGACAAATCCATTATTACAAAAGACCTCACTGCCGCAATTTTCTAAAATCAAGCCAGAACATGTTAAACCTGCGGTTGAGCAAGCCATCAAAGATTGTAAAACAGTGATTGCGGATGTATTAGCAAACAATACACAATTCACTTGGGCCAATTTAGTTGCCCCTATTGATGAAGTAAATGATGTATTAGGTAAATTATGGTCACCCATTTCGCATATGAATTCAGTGGTCAATAGCGATAAGCTGCGCGATGCTTATGAGTCATGCTTACCACTTTTATCTGAATACGGTACTTTTGTTGGCCAGCACGCTGGGTTATTCGCGGCCTACCAGCAATTAAATGACAGTGCAGCGTTTAAAACACTTAACACAGCGCAACAAAAAGTCATCAGTAACACGTTAAAAGACTTCAAACTCTCAGGCATTGCACTGAACGAGCAAGACAAAAAGCGCTACGGTGAAATATCCACACGCTTATCAGAACTTAGCTCAACTTTTGGTAATAATATTCTCGACGCTACGCAAGCCTTTAGCGTTAATATTACCGACGAAGCAGACTTAGCAGGTTTACCTGAAAGCGCCAAAGAAGCGGCACAAGCTTTAGCACAAGCACAAGAAAAAACCGGTTGGTTATTTACCTTAGACATTCCAAGCTACTTACCCCTGATGATTTATTGCGACAATCGAGCGCTACGCGAAAAAATGTATCGCGCCTATGTTACCCGCGCCTCTGAAATAGGGCCGAACGGCGGCGAATATGACAACAGCCCTATTATGGCGGAATTACTTTCTTTGCGTCATGAAATTTCCAACTTACTAGGATTTAACAGCTTTGCCGATAAATCATTAGCAACAAAAATGGCCAATAACAGCCATGAAGTATTGGGCTTTTTAGAAGACCTAGCGGTTAAGTCAAAAGCGCAAGGCGAACAAGACTTAGTCGAAGTGACCGCCTTTGCAAAACAAAACTTTGCCCAAAGTGATCTACAAGCATGGGATTTACCCTATTACAGTGAAAAACTAAAACAAGAGCGTTACGCCATTTCTGACGAAGAGCTACGACCTTATTTCCCTGAAAGCAAAGTGGTTGCCGGCTTATTTGAAGTGGTGCATCGCTTGTTTGGTTTAAATATCAGCGAACGTAAAGGGGTAGATACTTGGCATAAAGATGTCAAATTTTTCGATGTCTTTGACAGCAAACAGCAACGTCGAGGCAGCTTCTATTTAGACTTATACGCCCGTTCAAAAAAACGTGGCGGCGCTTGGATGGACGATTGTGTCGGCCGTCGTGAATTAGCTAATGGTGATATGCAATACCCGGTTGCTTACCTGACCTGTAATTTTAATGGCCCAGTTGGCGATAAACCGGCATTATTTACCCATGACGAAGTCGTGACCTTATTCCATGAATTTGGCCATGGTATTCATCACATGCTAACGCAAATTAACGCGGCGGGTGTTTCGGGTATCGACGGTGTGCCATGGGACGCGGTTGAACTACCCAGCCAGTTTTTAGAAAACTGGTGCTGGCAGCCAGAAGCACTTGCCTTTATTTCAGGTCACTACCAAACTGATGAAGCTTTACCGCAAGACATGCTCGACAAAATGTTAGCGGCCAAGAACTTTCAATCCGCAATGCAAATGATCCGTCAACTTGAATTCAGCTTGTTTGATTTTAAAATGCATGCAGAATATTGCCCAGAAAAAGGCGATCAAATTCAGCAAGTGCTAGATAAAGTACGTCAAGACTACGCGGTTATTAAAGCGCCTGAGTTCAACCGTTTTCAACACAGCTTTGGCCATATTTTTGGTGGCGGTTATGCCGCTGGCTATTACAGCTACAAATGGGCCGAGGTCTTATCAAGTGACGCTTTTTCTCGCTTTGAAGACGAAGGTATTTTCAACCAAAGCGTGGGTCATGACTTTTTAACCAATATACTGGAAATGGGCGGTTCAAAAGAGCCAAGCGAACTCTTTCAAGCTTTCCGTGGTCGACAACCTAAAATAGATGCTTTACTGCGTCACAGTGGCATTACAGGTTAATCACAATGGCATTAGAAAAATTTGATGATATTTATCAACGCGCCGCTGCCCGCAAAGGTGGCGCGGCTAAACTCAATATATTACTAGGCCCAGGTAACCGAGATCATTTATTACCCACAATAACTGATGACAGATTTTTATCTGAGTTCAGTAAAAAAGTTTTTCAATCGGGTTTTGTTTGGCGCGTAGTGGAAAATAAATGGCCCAATTTCGAAGAAAGCTTTTTCAATTTTACTATTGAAAAAGTCTTGATGATGCCAGAAGAAATGATGGAGCGAAAAGCCAGCGATCCTAAAATAATCCGTAACTTTAATAAAGTTAAAACCATTAAAGCTAATGCCCTGATGATCTTTGACCAGCAGCAACAAGGCCATAGTTTTGCAACGTTTATTGCCCAGTGGCCCAGTGCTGACATTATTGGCTTATGGGCTTATTTGAAAAAACAGGGTCAACGCCTGGGTGGTAATACTGGGCCTTATGCGCTGCGTGCGTTAGGTAAAGACACCTTTATTCTGAGCCGAGATGTTGAAGCTTACTTTCGCGCTCACGACATTATTACTGGTGGCATTCAAACAAAATCTAGCTTAAACGCCATTCAAACAAGCTTTAATGACTGGCAAAAACAGTGTGACTTGTCACTCGGCCAACTCAGTCGTTTAATTGCTTACGCGACGGGTGATAACCATATTCATTTAGAAGGGGTTATCGATGCTGAATAACATTGCTGTTGCCTATGTAGATTCTGTCGACGTCGAAAAGGCAAAAAAAATCGCCAAAAAATGGCAACTTGATTATATCGGTGATATCGCCGCAATAAAAAATCATCCTCACTTACTCTTTGCCTTACAAGTTAATATGCAACGCTTAGAACTGAGTAAACTTGATGAGCCAAAAATTGGCGCTATTTGCGTTGATTTTGTTGATGGCGCAACCGCCCATCGGCGAAAATTTGGTGGTGGCCGAGGTCAAGATATTGCTAAAGCGGTGGGCTTAAAACATGGTTTTACCCCCAAGGTACTTGATGCCACCGCCGGCTTAGGTCGTGATGCCTTTGTTTTAGCGACCTTAGGTTGTTACGTAACCATGATGGAACGTATGCCGATTGTAGCCGCCTTACTCGAAGACGGTTTAAAACGCGCTAAACTCAGCACTGAAATTAATGATATTACCGAGCGCATGAGTTTAATTAGCTCGTCATTGATTGCAGATATTCCCTTAGCCCAACAACCTGATGTCATTTACCTTGATCCTATGTATCCGCACCGTGAGAAGTCAGCCGCCGTTAAAAAAGAAATGCGCGTATTTCAATCGCTCGTGGGTGAAGACCTTGATGCTGACAACTTACTAGCACCCGCCATTGCCTTAGCCAAATATCGTGTGGTGGTTAAACGCCCAAGCTATGCACCACCACTAGCGGGTAGAGCACCATCAACCAGTATTAATATGAAAAAAAATCGCTTTGATGTTTATGTAAATCGAGCAATTCCGAAAAACAAATAAAAACAGTTCAGGGTTACATTAGCACTTGAGCTGTTTATTTTATCGCCAACACTAATATGACAATGTCATTGTCATATTAGTGTCCCCTAGCTGTAACCAAACTGTCACATAAAAAGGTAAGAATTTAGCATCTTTAGAAACGTCAATGACAGGGTTAGATGCAGTGCGAGTTTCAAGTTTTTCAAAAATATCAGTAATAGCTATCAGTTTATTTGCGGCAATTTTTTTAACCACTATGTACCATGTTGGTAACTCACTAACCTCCAGCCGCGCCCAATTAGTCGGCTACCAAGCGCTTAAATCAGCTACTACCGTCAGCTTTTATCGAACAATTGCAAAGTACCTGCAATCCGGTGACGCTGGACTACTCACAACTGCACAACAAGAATTAGCTCAAATTAACAAACAGAGCAACCAACTGAATTTACCTGCTTTAACGGCTAATATTGAGCAAAACACCGCGAAACTAAGCCAAGACATAACCACCAAGTATCGTGCATTAGGCAAACTCAGCGGCGACCCGCTTGCCCTTATCCGCAATGCTGAACAAAACATGTTGTCACTTATCTATGCTATTGCGCAATATGCACAACAAAGCCAAGCGTTAACCCCACAACAACGTGTTAACTACTTAGCAAACACACAACTTATTTCAAAAAGCCTAAATGAGCTGATTCACAGTAGAGAAAAATACTTTCTCGCTAATGTTAATGACGATAACTATATTCAAGTGATTACCGTCGAATTAAAGAGTTTAGTAAAAAAGCTAGCAAACATGCCCGATTTAGCCATATATGCTGAAGTTGATGAGGATGACTTTTTTGCTGATGAGGAAGACCCTGACAATTTAGCCAGGGACGCCATAAATGAACTTAGCTCTCTCACAAACAGATATCTTGTGGAGTTTAATAACACGCTAACAATCAAACTAAGTAGTCAAAAAGGCATTCAGCAACTAGTCGCTGATGTCGCAGAGTTAGAGGAAATTATTCTCACAGGTGAAACCACTATTATTAAAAAACAAGAACAATTAAATCATAAATTAATGTTAATTGTTCTTGGGTTAACGGCATTTCTATTCCTATTTTTAGTAGCAAATTACGTTTTACAACGCACGGTAATTTTAAACCCGCTGCGCAAATTGCGTGATAGCTTTGTCGCCTTAGTAGAGCAGGGAAAAGTAGATAACATAGAAGGTATTTCTATAAAAACTGAGCTCGGTGAAATATCATCAAGTTTTAATCAAATGGTCAATAAGCTTGCTAAAGACGACCGACAAAAAGCCCATCAGCTTGATCTCGTTGCCAATGCGCTAAAAGCGATGGAAAGCCAAGTTAAAAATATTTATCAGTCTTCTGCCAGTACCAGTGAACATGTACAAGGCGCGCGTCAAATTATGGCCGCGCTAGGACAAGCAACAGAAACGGTAAATGACTTATCAAGCCAAGTGGTTGGCAATGCCCAAGCAACGCAACAAGCCATGGCGGCGAGTCAAGAACGCGTAGGACAAGTATTGCAAGCAAGCGAATCAACCAATATTGCTGCACAACAAAGTAAAACCGCCATTACCTCGCTTTCGCAATCAGTTAACAGTGTAACGTCAATCGTTGATGTTATTGCGGCGATTGCTGACCAAACCAACTTATTAGCGCTGAATGCCGCTATTGAAGCCGCTAGAGCTGGTGAACATGGTCGAGGTTTTTCAGTTGTCGCAGATGAAGTCAGACAGCTGGCAGGGAAAACACAAGAATCATTACAACAAATCTCAGCCAAGCTAGCACAACTGCAAAGCGCGACCAATTCAATTCAATCAACTATTGTCGACATTGAAGCGGCGTCGGAAAATCAACAAAGCATTGCTGAGCAATTACAAAAAACAGCGATTGAAGTGACCGATCAAGCAAAGGTTTCTGCCGAAGTTGCCTTAAATACCTTAGCGCAAATTACGATACAGCGTGAACATTTCATTACCTTTGAAACTGCCATGAGCAATGTTGATCAAGAAGTAAACCAATCACAAGAGTTAGCCGAGAATATTGCAAAAGACGTCAGTAGTCATGTGTCAGGCATTAGCAAAACATTACAACAAGCGAGCTAGTTAACCTGAACCTGATATTAGTTAGGCTTATCTATATTTATGCTACTTGCATCAGGTGCCGACTTAGTAGTGAAATATTGCACTGTGGTACAAGTAACCACATCGCCAAGCACATTGACTGATGTTCGACACATGTCCAATATCCGGTCAACACCTAAAATAAGTGCAATACCAGCAGCCGGTATGCCTACACCTTCAAGTACCATGCTCAAAATGATAATCCCAGCACCGGGAGTTGCCGGTGAACCAATGGATGCAGCCACCGACATGGTTACAATGAATACGTAGCTCGTTAAACTTAAATCCACATGGAACACTTGCGCAAGAAATACGGTAGCTACGCCTTGATAAAGCGCCGTTCCTGTCATATTAATGGTCGCCCCCAATGGCACTAAGAATCGGGAAATTTCAGGTTTTACTTTTAACTTATCTTCAACAACTTGCAAGGTTAATGGCATTACCGCAGCCGAACTACTGGTGGAAAACGCCAGTAAGAGTAACTCTCGCACGTTCACAAAAAACTCGCTAAAACGCTGTGCCAAGGTCATTTTGGCGACAATAAAATAAGCAATTGCAATAATAAATAGCCCTAATAATACCGTAGCCATATAAATAGCCATGCCTGTTAGCACATTCAAACCAAGGTTGGCGACTAAGCGGGTAATTAAGCCAAAAACAGCTAAAGGTGCTAAAAGCATAGCCCATGACACAATACGTAAACTTACCTCTTGTAATGCACCTAAAAGATCAAATAATGGCTTAGACTGCTGCGCAGGAATAGACAGTAAAGCAGCGCCTAAAACGGCGGCAAACAATATAACTTGCAACATCTCACCAGACGCCATAGATGCCAGTGGATTTTTAGGTATTAGTGCTGAAACTTTACTAGGAAACTCTGCGGCGGCAGGAAATCCTTTAGCCACGTTATTAACCATAGGTGCCACGTTAGCATCCATTAATGAGGAGGCATCAACAAAATTACCTGGTTGTATATTAAGCGCCAGCACAATACCCACTGCGGCGGCAAATGCCGTTGATACCATGATAAATAATAAAGCGATCATGCCATTTTTTTTCATCGCTGCCGGATTATTATTAGCCGCCAGCCCTCTCACAATTGAAGCAACCACCAAGGGCACAACAATCATTTGAATAATCGCTAAAAACACTTGTCCGGGTAAGGCAAGCCAAGCTGTTATAATTTTAACGGTTCCAGCTGACAGCAAGCCTAAATCAGGCCCCATTAACACCCCAGAAATAACCCCTAGTGCTAAGGCAATGATAACTTTCAGCCATAGTTTACCTTCAACCAACTTATCAAATTGGTCAGCTAAGTTTTTTAATGGATTAAAAAATAATTTGGATTGTGTCATTTTTATTCCTGATTATTAATGCTGGTTTTATCCTTAAACTACCAGCTCACCCTGATGCATGGCATAACCAAAGCTTGAGAATTTTACTTATCTAAGCATTTCACTCATCTAAGCATAATAACTATTAGCCTAATTACCATGACAGCGAGCGCTAAAATCAGGAAAGATTAAGATCCTTTTGATTAATATCAAGCTTTCACAAGTCCTCACTGTTAGGCAACGAGTGCTAACGGTTAAGCAGCAAAAATTCAGAGCACTTAAAACACAGCCGTTAAATGATATAATAATTATTCATGCATTTACGTGCGCGGTACCTCGCATTATTCTAAACTAAAAGCAGGTTTATTTAGCTAGTGCGCGCATGGTAAAGTCTTTACGTAAACTTAAGAAAAAGAAATGGATATAAGCTTGCTCATATTGTCGATAAGCCTAGATTTCTTTGTAAAAACTATACTCGAGCCGCACACGATTAAAATTATCTATGCAAACCCGCTTTTATCGCAATAACCACAACAATAGGAATATTATGATCACATTAAATGCAACTATGCCTGATGGGCAACTTCAAGAATTAAAAGATGGTGAGATGATCACCCACAAAACGTCAGAACTTTTCGCTAACAAAAAAGTGGTGATGTTTGCCGTACCTGGCGCATTTACCCCAACCTGTTCGGTAACGCATTTACCTGGCTATGTGGTTTCAGCTGACGAGTTAACAGCAAAAGGCGTTGACGCTATTATTTGCATCGCGGTTAATGACGCCTTCGTAATGTCAGCTTGGGGTAAAGCACAAAATGCCAAAAACCTGATGATGTTGGCTGATGGCGATGGTAGCTACACCAAAGCACTGGGTCTTGAAATGGACACAGCAGCGTTTGGTGGCTTACGCTCGCAACGCTATTCTATGGTGATCGACAACGGTGTTGTAACAAACTTAAACGTTGAAAAGCCTCAAGAATTTGAAATCAGTGATGCTGAAACTATTCTTAACCAACTGTAAAAGCAATTTAATCCGCTTTTAAAGCAAAAAGGGAGCAATAGCTCCCTTTTTATTGCCCACTGTTTTTTACCTGTAATAGTAAGATAAATAACCCTCGCATTAAACAACCTCAACGCTAGGTAAGCAAGCTAGCGAATATTAGAGAGCAACAAGCGCTCTTTATAGTATCGCGCTAGTGCGTTATCTCACGTATAATGCTGGCCTTTAAAGCATAAATTAGGGTGTTTCGTTGATATTTTCTGATGTAGTTATTATTGGTGCTGGCGCCGCGGGCTTAATGGCAGCAGCCACTGCGGGCTATCGAGGCCGCACTGTTACTGTGGTTGATATGGGTAAAAAGCCCGGCAGAAAAATTTTAATTTCTGGCGGTGGCCGCTGTAATTTCACCAATGAAAACGCCAGCCCAGAAAATTACTTATGCCAAAACCCTCATTTTGCAAAATCTGCCCTTAGCCGTTATAGCGCACAAGACTTTATTGAGCTTGTTGACCGCCATGGCCTTAATTATCATCATAAAACCATAGGGCAGTTATTTTGTGACAACAGTGCTCAAGACATAGTTGATATTTTGATGACCGAATGTGAATGGGCCGGTGTCAATATTGCCATGCGCAGCGAAGTGATCTCAGTCAACAAAAATGCGACCGGATATGAAGTCATTACCGCCGATGAAAGCTACCAATGTGAGTCATTAATTATTGCCTCGGGTGGCTTAACCATGCCGAAATTAGGTGCTAGCCCAATTGGCTATAAAGTTGCCGAACAATTTGGCTTAAAGGTATTGCCGACAATCGCCGCCTTAGTACCCTTTACCCTGCACGATCACGACAAACAAAAGTTTGATGGTTTATCCGGCATCAGCATAGCGACTGAAGTTTCCAGTGAAGATTGCACAAAATTCAAAGAGAATATTTTATTCACCCACCGTGGTTTATCTGGCCCCGCTATCTTACAAATTTCGTCATTCTGGCGTGCAGGACAAGCGGTAACCATTAACTTACTGCCAGCATCACCTATCGATGAGTTAATCAATGAATGGCGTGAAACCAGTGGGCAAAAATCATTAAAAAATATGCTCTCAACTGTGCTACCCAAGCGCTTTATTGAAGCGTTAGTGAAACAAAAAGATATTTCTGATAAAGCTATCAACCAAATCAGTAATGACGAAATTACTTACCTAGGCCAATATCTACATCACTGGCAAATAAAGCCCAATGGCACGGAAGGCTACCGCACGGCTGAAGTAACTTTAGGTGGCGTAGACACTGACGAAATATCATCAAAAACCTTCGAAGCGAAGAAAGCCAAAGGCTTATATTTTATTGGTGAAGCAATAGATGTAACCGGTTGGTTAGGCGGCTATAATTTCCAGTTTGCCTGGAGCAGCGGCGTGGCTTGTGGGCAAGCGGTTTAATTTGGGGCTTTAATTGCATTAAAGCTTTTCCGAAAGATTGAAACTACTATGATCCTATATTATTTGCTGTTTTTGGTGCCACTAGTGGGTGCCCAGAACTGTGAAACTGCTAAAAGAATTTAATGTCACTTTAAAACACAAGGCTTACCATAAAGTTTTAACTTCACTATCACTATACATAGTCCCAAAAAACAGTAGTAAAGCGTTTACGGAGCTATTTGTAAGTTTGATACTCTGCGACAATCCCTTATTACTATGTTCATAACAAATTAATATCATCTACTGAAATAGTGTCAGCAGCTCTATGAAATAATGACTCTGTATAAGGCAAAGCTCTTACATAGGCATTCACATTTTCACGTGTGGCTATATAAAGGTTTAATGCTGTAGCCTTTACGCAATATATTTAAAGCTTCTGCTGACTTTATAGCTAAATTTAATGAAGCATCTTTATCAACTAAAAACTCTGAAGAAAAAGCTTTAATTTCATGAATTAGGTCAATTCCCTGTTCGCGTTTATGACTATTTATTTTTTTTGATTTATTCATCAAACCGAAAAGGGGATAAACCGCCTTTTTATGATCATGAACTTGAGTATTTTCTTCCTTAGTAAACTTTCCTAATAACACTTGAGCAATTAATATGATTTTTGTTGTAACTGTCATTTTATATTCCTTAATATTTATGTTTTATAAACTTCAGGAAGTACATTAATGAGTAATTACATGGTTGTTTTTTTTGAATTTCACAGAAATATATTCAATGTATATTAAATTGAAAAGTAATTTAAGTGGTTATTTTTAATAGTATTTGAAGTTTATTTTTTGATGAATAAACAAATTAACTGAGCTTTAAAAAGGTCTGAAACTACGGGGATATATTTACCAATATACGACAAGAAAATAAAACAGGAAAACACTACAAAGGCTCAATTGGATAACCAAACAAATGTTGTATCATTATTTTAATAATTCCATTACAACTAGAGTGTTTATAGTTTCAATTACTTCAATAATCTACTTCCATACTTATATTGGTGAATGATATGTTTTACCTACTAAAACTGTTTCCTTGTGAAAAAATATAATATCCATATTAAATACAGAACACAGATAAGTAGATAAGTTATTCACAATAAAAACAAACACTTAATAGCGAGGCTCTTTCCCTTTACAGGATGTATAAAAATTAGACTTGAAGTAAAATAAAGACTAAAATGCTTGCTAAATATAATTTAAATTTAGGATAGTAATGGCTAACTCTAAACAGGCTAAAAAAAGAGCGGTACAGTCGGAAAAAAAACGACAACATAATGCAAGTAGACGTTCAATGATGAGAACTCTATTAAAGAAAGTTCACACTGCTATTGATTCAGGGGACAAAGAAAAAGCTACTTTAGAGATGGGTATTGCTACACCTATATTAGACCGATATGCATCTAAAGGTTTAATTCATAAAAATAAAGCTGCTCGCAGTAAAAGCCGTTTGAATACTAAAATAAAAAGTTTATAAGTTATCTATTCTTTTTTATAAAAACGTCACACTCTGGCGTTTTTTTGTATAACCTGCACCATTTTAATATCCCCCCTCCTTTGATTGATTTTGTAGAACCATGTGCTCTAATATCATGAAATATAATTCTTTCTAATTAATTATTATCAGCTATTAATTTTTTCGATTATTTGTTCAACCTGCCCCAACAGAGTTTGCGTTATAGCAGACTGATAATAACTATCGCGATGATAAACTTACAAAATAGTTAGTATTTAAGTTGTAGGGACAAAGGGACTACGATATCTTAGTTTATATTTCCCCTTTACGCTTCATACCCTATTAAATAATATAAGATAAATCAGGAAAAAGTATTTATTATGCTGCATTTTATTTCTCAAAAAGCCACAAAGTGGGCTTTGTCAGAGTTGAAAAAATTACCGAAAAATCAAACCGCCTTATTGTATTGTCTTATTTTTAAAAGATCGAAAATAGTTGACCGTTCCTCGAATAGGGCTGAATTTGAAAATGAATTTCACAGGTATTTTGGTGGTTATATCAAGGGTGGTGGGGTTTCTGTTTTTGATCCTTTTGCTCATGAATGGAGAGCAAGTAATTATTTGAACAGCACCGTTTATGGAAGGCTTTTAGTTGGCGGACATAGATGGACTGAGGGTGATGAATCATACTTCATACGTGAGCCTAAAGGTAGTGGCTGGCCCGCAAAATTTATTTTTACAGACGATGGTTTTAACAATCTTCTGTACCGAACTAGCCCCCCTAACCTTAAAAATGAAAATAGACTCCCTTTACTAGCTATAGCAACTTATTATTATCGTTTTGAACCGCTAGAAAAAGCATATAACTCTCAACAAGAACTGGTGAATAAGTTCGTTTCGGAAGTTCTCTCGAATGACCCTTTACTCATTAAACTTTTTGTAGATGGTGTTGCATATAATTCAAAAGATTATTTTGTAGAAAATGATTTAACCGAAAGTGAAAAGATAAGCTGTTATCCCGCTTATCCTGATATGCATAAAGAAACAGTAAACACGCGTCTTTATGGGGACGATATAAAAAAAATAAAAACTTTACTCAAAGACAATCAGACGATTGCTGATTTCATCAACGCTTTAATATTAAAGGAATTATCATAATATGTCTCACCCTAAAATAATGTTGGGCAAACCAGAACCAAAAAATTCAGTAAAATCTTTTCATGGTAAAAAAATAATTGTGTGGCAAGGACTTGCCAATGTTTCAAATATAAATGGTTGGGTCCAGAATCCACGGATAGATCTAGAAATTAAACGATTCAAAGATAACCATGCAGGAATAGCCCCCAATAGCGAAGAAGTATTCGCCATTATGAAAGCGATTAAAGAGTTCAAAATTAAGGATTTAGCGAAGGATGTTCTTTGCAACGGAATACGCCAACCGATAATTATAACTCACGAGGGCAAATTATTAGATGGTAACAGACGGTATTACTCTATTCGCTCAATATTAGAAAGTATGGACCGACATGATCCATTGAGATCAGAATTCGAACAAATCCCAGTATGGGTGTTGGATGATCAATGTACCGCTGAAGACGAAGAATATATTCTGGTTCAAGAAAATTTCTATGCAGCCCAAAAAGTCGAATGGCCTGACTATGTAAAAGCCCATCGTATTTACGAAGATCTACAGAATGAACTGCCAATAAAATCTGTAGCACAAAAGTACGGCTGGAATACATCAAAAGTCGCCGAAACTAAAAGGATCATGGAGCTTATCGAAGAATTCGTGATGTTCGCAACTGGCGATTGTTCCGATGAAGACGAGTACGCAGGTCTTGGTTTATCCGAAATCGAAGCAGAAAAAATAGCAGCAGAAAAATATCAATATTTTAATGAAGCGCAAAAATCATTCAGAGTTAAGTTAGAGCAAGATCCTGATTTTAAATTTAGTTTCTTTCGATTAATATTTGAAGGAAAATTTAAGAATTTCACCGAAGTTCGAGCGGTTAAAGATGCATGGGATACTCCTCAAGCTCGCAATATGTTGTTGTCGAATGATCCTAAAGCAGCAAAAAAGGCCAAAGCGATAGTTGATTATAAAAGTTTTGAATCAAAAGAAGAAGAAAATGTCGAAGAGACCATTGATGATTTCGTTTCATTTTTATCTAAGTTAACAACCGAGCAAAAAATCAATCTTGTGGAGAAAGACACCGGTTATGTCGAAAAACTCCAAAGCAGCCTAAACACTGTACTATCGATGATTGAACAAGTTAAAAAATGCTAACAACCAACGTAGATGAACAAAAGATTATTGTAACGGGTAACACCGCCGAGCTATTGCGATTAAAGGCGCAATTGACAGCATTAATTCCAAGTGAAGAAATCATTATCAACAGAGCGAAAGGCTTAATGTTCCCGAGAAAGTACTTATCGGTGACTTCCTCACTTCTTGCCGATAATTCAACACCTATAAATACTCAATCTAAAACAGTTTTAGAAGATCGTAAAGCTTTAATTAAGAAACACTTAGGTGCAAGAACTAACATATTAAAAATAATTGAAAATGCTCAATCATTAGTAAATGACTCCCATTGGGATAATATTTTGATGCCTTACCAGGGAGTCGCCGTAAATTGTATTATTGAACCGGATCTGTTGGGAATATGTATTTTTGACGAACAAGGGACAGGAAAAACACTCACTGCTGTAGCCGCATACGATATTTTATTTAAAAGAGGTTTTTGCGAAAAATTGATTGTTGTATCACCACTCAGTTTGCTTGGCGTATGGGAAAAGGAGTTTAAAGACTTTATACCAGGTCAATACTCAACCGTTAAGGTAGAAGGCAATCAAAAAAATAAATTTGATGCATTGAATAAAGCCGCTGACGTGTATCTAATTAATTACGAGTCTGTTTCAAACTTTCAAACATTTATTTCATCTTTAGCTAAGAGCGCAAAAACTTTACTCGTTGTTGATGAATCTTTTCTCGTAAAAAATCCTGATGCTAAAAGATCTCAGTCGTTAGAAGAAGTTAGAAAAGAGTGCTCCTTAGGAGTCGTGTTGTGCGGTACACCAGCGCCAAATAACCCAACTGATATTATTCATCAATTTAATATCGCTGATGGCGGAATGACTTTCAGTAACTATCAACACAGTGGTAAAGATCAACGAGCCAATATAGAACAAGCTCTTGCAAACAAAGGTGTTTTTTTAAGGCGACTTAAATCAGATGTATTGTCTGAGTTACCAGATAAAAATTATAAAATTGAACAAGTCACTTTAACGGGTAGACAACTTCAATTATACCAAAATGCTCGAAACGAATTATATATCGCATTGAAAAATATCGATAACTCCGACTTTAAAAGACACTTAACTTGGTATTTTCAACGACGCTCTGCTCTACTGCAAATTTGTGTAAACCCTTCGTTAATAGATCCTCTATTTACCGAAACGCCAGCTAAACATGCAGTGTTAGATGGCTTGATTAAGAAAATAGTTAATCAAGGGAAAAAGGTTATTGTTTGGAGTACTTTTACCGCTGATCTCCTTTGCATTGAAAAACGATATACCAAGTACGGAGTGGTAAGAGTTGACGGAAGTGTATCGGGTCACGATAGATCAAAATGTGTAGAACGTTTTCAAAACGAACCAGACATCCGTATTTTTGTTGCGAACCCTGCCGCTGCCGGTGCAGGTCTTACGTTACATGCCGCCGATACTTGTATTTATCTTTCCTATTCCAATCAAGCCGCACATTATATGCAATCACTCGATCGGATTCACAGAAAAGGGCAACTCTCTGACAGCGTTGAATATATTTTTTTAGTATGCGATGACACCATTGAAATAAACGAACTTAAGCGTTTGCAAAATAAAGAAAGTGCCCAAAGAGATTTATTAGGCGATGCCGATGACACACAATTTACTTTGCAACAAGCAATTGAAGAAGTAGAACAACTTTAGTGAACAATCATCAGTTTTTAATCGTCATTGCCGCTTCTGAAGCTCGAATGTTAAAAAAGACCTTCGAATTCTTTTTACCGTTAAGTTGGTTCGGGGATGTTCCCCCTGAAAGTATGCTAGGTAGAAGTATTTGGGTATTAATTCGCAGTAAAACAAAAGACCTTTTGTTTTGTCGTTTGGTTAACGTTGAGTTATCCCAATATGGTGAAGAGTTTGACAATGGGTTCGCTGTTTACGGTGAATATTTAAATTCTGATTACTTTTACCTAGAGGATTGCGATACTACAATATCTATTACAGAATTTTCCGCAGTTCCAATTGGTGTTATAACTAGATTGAACAGTAAACAAAGTGCTTTTATAAAAAATAAGATAGAAACGAATCAATCTATAACGCCTTTTATTTTAAGCTCAGTGCGAAAACGATTACCTGAAGTTAACCTTTTTAAATCGACCGATTCTGAATTACTCCGACTAGAACGCCATTGCCGACAAACTTTTTTATACCAACAAGCTCCAAAGCATCCGTCTCACCCGAAAAATTGGTCACCGTTTAAAAGTCTTGCGGTAAGAATACTATGTGAAAGTGAAGATAAAAATAAAACAGAAATACTCGCTTCAGCAAAAAGACACCATCCACAAGTACCCTTTTTTGACGACAATTTCACCTCAATTGATCCAACTAAAGTGTTTGCTAGACGATTCATAAAAAGAAACCATACCAACGAAGAACAGTCTGAAGAGTTTTTAAAAAAAACCGAATGTGCGGAAAAGAAACATCAAGAAATTTTAGTAGCGGTTACTAAGCATTTAATAGCTTCGGGCTACACACCCATGCAAAGCAGAAGCATCGATTTATTACTGCGGTTACCCGGTAGATTAATAATCTTCGAGATTAAAAGTGCTACGCAAGATAATGTTAAAAGCCAGTGCCGTAAAGCCCTTTCGCAGTTGCTAGAATACGCCCACAATATGAAAGGTGTGCATAACAACGTTGAATTGGTACTAATAACCGAAGGTAATAAAAGCGAGATAATACTCGATTATTTTGATGCCATATTCGAAGCATCTGAGATAGCATTATTACGGTACGACAGCGTATTGACTGAGCAAGAGCGCTTTATAGCACTCGATTTTTTAGTCGCTTCACAACAGTTAGTTGTTTCAATTTAATCAACAATTAAAAATAATTTCATTAATAAAATACAAAATATAATTGATGGAATAAATAAAATAATAAAAAGTTAGTTAAGGTATAAATTTAATGGGATATTTATCTAAAGAAGAGCTTGTAACAAAGGCTGAAAAAATAGCGAAAAGCTCGATGGGAATGCCAGGCACTTCAGCTCTTGTTTATTTTTTTTCTGCATCGAGAGTTCTACACGAGCGAAAAATGGAAGAAGCCGATCTTTACTTCAATAAAATGGGTGACCCTACTTTTTATGAATATAGCGCTGAATTAATCAATATAGATGAACAGAAGCAACTTGCTTGGCATCCTTTTAAAAATGCATGGAACAAGAAGAAAGACGAACCTTTATGGCAAAAACATAAAAAATTTAATAGCGTTGTCAAAAATAATATAATTGATAGTCAAATGCATAACAAAAATAAAAATTATCCTGAAAAGAAACCTCTGTTAGATTTCTCTGATCATTTAACTAAAATCCATAAAAATGCAATAACATCTTTAGAAATACTATACGAAGAGCAACCTAAATTATTATTTAGTTTCTGCTTCATTGCACTTCGTAATCACCGATTTGAAAAGGAAGATGGAAATACAACAGTTAAAGAATTATTGACTCAACTAGAGGCTGTATATGGCAAAGCAGGAGAAATGCTGGCTAAATTGGTGAAAAATGATGAAGACGTTGACCTGAATGGACAAATTGATATTTCAGCTACCGAAGCAACTCCTCTCTATGACTTACTCAAAGAACATATACCTATTGGACCAGAAAATACTACTGAGTCCGCTGTACTCCCCCCACATTCAGACGATGAAAGTAGTTCACGGCCTTCTTTATATTTTGAAGAGAAGCTTGATGAATCGCAGACACCAGATGAATCTTCAGAGCAAGCTCCTACCCAAGACAGTGATATTTCAGAAAAGGATGCAAAACCCTTTATCAAGAGAAGTGATTTTAAAAAGGGTGGGAAAACAGCAAAACTTCCAACAATTGAACAGCTTCCCCTTAACCTCTTGCTTAAAGGTGTACCGGGCACAGGCAAGTCGCACTTGATCGACCAGATCATCGTGGAACACCTTGGTCTTTCATTAAATTGCGCCAACGTCAAACGCGTAAATGTTCATTCTGCCAGTGATAACACCTCCTTTATGCAAGGCGTCAGTGTGGCCTTGTCAAAAGATAGTAACAACTTAAGGTATGCCGAAAAAACGGGGGTTGTGTTAAGGCATCTTCATGATGCACTCAAGGATCCAGATCAACCGTATGTATTGGTGCTAGAAGAAATTCAAGAAAATAGCCTTAACGAATTAATAGGTGATTTAATCTATTTAATAGAACCAAGTAAGCGAATAGACGTTACAAAATATCCTAGTGCGTTAGATGGCATAAAAGAACACGAAATAGAAAAAGCACTCAAGAAGCTCGCTGAACAAGACAAGGTACACTCTGTACAGCTACCAGCACTCATAGAGGAAGGTGAGGGGAGCCGTTTAGTTTTCCCAAAGAATTTATATCTTTTTTGCACCACAAACTACCGAGATGATAAAAAAATAATCGAAGATAACTTACTTCGTAGATTTGACGTTATCGATCTATTTCCCAATACGGACGTGGAAACAAAGCGAAAGGAAGGTGGAAGATTTTTCAAAAATGAAGAGGCTCGTGAGTTTTTAGAAACGTTTAATGACGCGGTATTAAATCAATTAGGCACTATAGAGCCACATCCCGATAGATTCCAAGTTGGTCATTCACGTTTTATGGATGTTCATGATAAGCCATCATTCGCCCGTGCACTTAAAAAAATCGTTGATGAATTCAAAGAAATAAGAGATGTGGATTTTTTAACATTTTCAGAAATATTAAAATCGTCAACACTTCCAAAAGTAGGGGGAATCATTTCTGAAGAATTGAGTAAAGGTATTACCGATGAAGGGAGTAATGGGAGTAAAGGGAGCTATGCTAACTTAATCAAACTGTTGCAATCGCAGTGTGATTATATGTTTTCTCTATAAAAATTGGATTTGATATGCTGAAATCTTATTTTGTGAAGGAAAACGACAATATGTTGTCAAAACTGATTGACGATGGATTCCCTGTTTCTCGTTATAAAAAGCAATTAAACATAATTGGGAGCAAAGCTAAGAATAATAAAGTGGGTTTTGCCCAATTCGGTAATGCTAACGAGCGGTTAAGGCTTTATGTTTTACCGAAAGATTATAAAGAGGAGTCAGAGCCTAGCTTCCTTAATTATTTAAATAAAGCGCTAGAAATAGCCAGAAAAACTGGATTAAAAAAGCATGAGATAAATGACTGTTTATTTGATGTGGTATTGAACAGCCAACGAAGCGATAAAGGCTTTAACAGCTTAGACGACTTTATTGATGCGAATGCCTTCAATGCATTAACGGAGATAAAAGATTTTTTTTCTAAACATAGCTCTAGAAGAAGCAAAGACTTGCACGTTAACTCGAGTGGACTTAAATATAGACTTAACGTACTTAAAAACATTCAAGAAATTGATAATAGTAATATCAGCCAGACTAAAAAAGATGTAAAAAATGAATCGGTATTAGCAGATTATACAATAGAAGCACTGAGTTTTTTTATTTCAAAAAAAGCCAAGTACCACGCTAATCACGATTCACTTCGACATCAAGCAAGCCAAGTGGCTTCGTTTATTCGCCGACGGTTTGAGATAAAAACCAGAGGAGTAAGAATTAGCAAGCTTTCAACTAGCTCTGTCCAACGGCTTTTTATTAAAAAAAGTGCCTATAACCTTTATAAGGCACTACTACATTTATTAGGTGAATTTGGAGAAACAGACGATAAAGCGGGTAATACTGGATTACCCCTTTCAGACTTAAGTACTTTTTTCTTGAGTCCTGAACTGATATATGAAAAGTATCTTTATTTAGCATTTAAATCGAGATTTGAGCAATTAGACGTTGAGCCTTCAGAAAGAATAAAAATAAAGTATAACTGGGTGCTACCTTCCTCGAAAAAAGAGCAACGTGACTCTAAGCCAGATATAGTAATAACAACTAAACCTCACCAAAGACACCATAGAAAATGGGTCATTGATGCAAAATGGAAGCGGGTTAAAAAGTTGTCAGATATTTCATTTGATGATGTTAGCAAGCTTAAACGAGATGAGATATTGCATGAAGGTAACTATGCTATTTTAGCTTATGCATTTGTTACCCCTAAATTAGTAGGTAAGCATACATTGGAACTTCACGATAATTACTCTTTTACATTCTGGGTTATTTCGATTCCTTTTAACTATGTAAAGGATGTTCCAAGTAAATGATTATTAATTTCTTTGTCAATAAGCGGTAAAACTTACCTTTATTAAATCTACCTGGGACGTGCCTTACAAACAAAAACTAGGTACAATCACACCGCTTCGATTATGAATAAAACTTGAAATAAACCAAGTACTGTATATTATTATAGTACTTTATTGTAGTTCTAGAGGCACTTTCTATAGTGAGTCATTTCGTTAAAAATTTAGCAGGAAATAATTACATGATAAATCGGAACAAACCAGAGATAGTTTCACTGTTTTCAGGTTGTGGTGGAATGGATATAGGGTTTGAAGATGCCGGTTTTAATGTTGTTTTCGCAAACGATATAGAAAAATCAGTAAAAGCTCCTTATGAAGCCTATTTTAAGAAGCCTATTTTGATCAAAGATATCTCTTTACTCGATATAGATGAGGATATTCCATCTTGTGATCTTGTATTGGCAGGCATCCCATGCCAACCATTTTCGAATGCTGGAAATAGAGGTTCAATGGAAGACGACCGTGGTTCTTTATTTGAACACGTAATTAATGTGCTAGATAAAAAAAGACCCAAAGTTGTTATATTTGAAAATGTTCGTGGCTTTACATCGGCTAAAGATGATAAAGGCGTTCCTATGCCAGAACGACTTAAAGCTGAAATGAAATTACACGATTATGAGTGTACTTGGGAGTTACTTAATGCATCAGATTTCGGAGTACCACAAAACAGGTATCGTGTAGTTATTGTTGGAGTCAGAAAGGATATTTACGAATCTTTTGGTCCATTCAAATTTCCTGAAAAAATACAGGATAAGAGCCACTTAACTGTCGACTCTGTAATCAGCAACCCGCTACCAGAAGGTGAAGAGCATGAGCATTGGAAACTTTCTCCTCAAGCATTACACTTAGAAAAATTTATCCCTGAAGGTGGCTCTTGGAAAAGTGTTCCAATTGAAGAGCTACCTGAACGTTTGTTAAAAATAAGACGTGAAATGAAACGTTATCGTTCACCAAATTTTTATCGTCGATTTGCTCGTCATGAAATTATGGGAACAATTACAGCAGCCGCTACACCAGAAAACTCCGGGATACTTCATCCTTTAAAGAGTAGGCGTTATTGCGTTAGAGAAATTGCACGTTTCCAATCTTTTCCTGATAGTTATAAATTTATTGGTAGCAGTACCGCAAAAAAATATAAAATGATTGGTAATGCCGTTCCCCCCAAATTTGCAAAAACGATTGCAGAGTCAATTAGTAGTCAATATTTTTCAGCCAAAATAAAGGTCCTGAGAGAGAATGAGGTTGCTGAACCTAAGTGCGAAGCTTTAGACCATATAGCTGCCGTCTCCTAGACTTTAGCTGAGTTATAGATGAGACTACAAAATATCTATTGCTTTAATCAGCTAATATTTCAATAGCCTATATGTATAAAATTTTTGTCCCTAATTTAATTTCAATAATGCTCTTTAAAAAATCACTGATTTATTTATAAAAATTTTCAGGGTTTGTCCCTGACTTAATTTCGATAAACCATAATATTTACTTATGTTTAAATTGCTTATATTCTTTTCGCGTATTTAGCTAAATATAACGAGTTCCATGGACATTAAGTTGTCTATTGAACTAGTTACTTCAGATCGCCTTAGGTCATCTAAAACAGTCGTTTTTCAAAGTCGTGCTCGAGCAGAGAAGCGTTAAGCCAGCGTGAGTTTTAGTGACCCTAAGTGAAATTAACTTGTTTTTTCCAGCAGCAAAAACGACCCTAGCAGAACAATCATCGCATTAGTAATCAGCTTGAGATAAATTATAATGCTCTTTAATACTTAATCTTTGCTTGGCAATACTGTCAAAGGCTGTTTGGTAAGTTTCTATGACGTTATCTGCTGTATTGATATTAAATGCCAAGTAATTCGCCTTTTTGTTAACCACCCACACCTGTTCATATTCATTAGCATCAAACTTAAGTTGCGTCGCTAAATGGGCAAAACCATGATTGGCCACAACGATCATGTCGACACGGTCTGCTTGCATCATTAGAAAGGCTTGTTTTAATTGAGACGTTGTTGCCATATTCGGCGAAGGAAAACCCACTTGCTGCAGTGATATTTCTGAAATATCACCTTGCACTGTTGCAACGGTATGGTCAAAAACTTGTCCTAAACTGGAAAAGTTAAAGTTTTTTGATTTTTTTGCTATCAAGACATAAGTAGAGGAAAAAAAAGGCCCCACCCATTTAAATAAACTTTCACGCGCTTGAGTTTTAGACACAGTCAATAAAGCGGTATTATTTTTATCCAAGGTAAATCTATAGCCACGCACCCAAGGTACTAAAAATATTTTTTGTTCTGGTAACTTTAGATGTTTCCATATCGCCTTTAATGTATCGACTGAAATCCCCTTAAGCTTATCATTTTCTATATAATTAGCCGGTGGGTAATTTTCGGTGTAAAAAGTAATATTTTCAATAGAGGATGGATATTGAAATGCTTTAAGCTGGGGCAGCATTAAAAAAAACAACATCATAGATTTTAAAAAAAAATTTTTCATTAAAGGATAAACATCAAGCTCTGGGTAAATCATGATAACAAAATTTCGTCTATTAATTATGCTTATCGATACATATATTACCTTTACTTAAGCAGCTCTATATTCTTAGATATTAAATTCATCGTCCTATGATTAACTAGCTAGGTTACTGAGTTTTTATTTAACAAATATTATCGTTTTTTTAGCCCTTTTTTTCTTATCAGTTGGGCACAGTTATTTTTTAATCGCGTATTTCCAAGGTAAATTTTTTCTTATAATCAAAGATACTAACGCTGAACTATGGTATCTAACTTAGTCTTTGATCGCATGATTCTGCTTGATAAAGACCGACTCTTTTGTGGTACGAGTGAGTAGCCTGTAGATAAATTTAGGCGGTTAATTTAATGATTTTCCTAGCCATCAATAGGGCAACTCGTATACCTTAGTAGCATTCAAATTTTGACGGAAAATAATCTTGCAGCCAATGATTCAAATCACCGATGTTAATAAGGTTTATGCTAGTGGTTTTCAAGCACTTAATAATATTAACTTATCAATAAAACCTGCTGAAATTTTTGCCTTGTTAGGCCCTAATGGTGCCGGTAAAACCACACTCATTAGTGCTATTTGCGGCATTGTTGATGCAACCTCTGGGCAAATCACCGTTGACGGTAAAGATATTGTTAGCGATTACCGACACACACGTAGACTGATTGGTTTAGTGCCACAAGAGTTGACCACAGATGCCTTTGAAACAGTGTGGACGACTGTGTCATTTAGTCGTGGTTTATTTGGCAAAAAACCCGATCCCGCTTTTATCGAAAAAACACTTAAATCATTGTCACTTTGGAATAAAAAAGATAGCCGTCTCATCGAGTTGTCTGGCGGTATGAAACGCCGAGTGATGATTGCTAAAGCACTGTCTCATGAACCGGCTATTTTATTTTTAGATGAACCCACGGCAGGCGTTGATGTAGAACTGCGCAAAGACATGTGGCAATTGGTACGACAATTACGTGACGATGGCGTCACTATTATTTTAACCACACATTATATTGAAGAAGCGGAAGAGATAGCAGACCGTATTGGCGTGATTAAAAATGGTCAACTTATTTTGGTTGAAGATAAAATAGCATTGATGAATCAATTAGGTACCAAGCAATTGATCCTAGATTTAAAAGAACCCTTAACTGAAATACCCGCCAATATGGCTGATTTTAATTTACAGCTTAAAAATGATGGACTGCAGTTAATTTACAGTTATGACACCACCGAAGAGCACACGGGCATTTCTGTTTTACTTCAGCATTTGTCAGTCGCCGGTATTGCCTTTAAAGATATCAAAACCGACCAAAGCTCGCTGGAAGATATATTTGTCTCATTAGTAAGGGAAACAACATGAATCGTTACGCTGTTGCGGCTATTTATAAATTTGAAATGGCTCGCACTAAACGCACTATTTTTCAAAGTATTATTTCTCCAGTAATTTCTACCTCTCTTTATTTCGTGGTTTTTGGCTCGGCGATTGGCTCTCGTATCACTGAAATAGGTGGCGTTAGCTACGGTGCTTTTATTGTACCGGGATTAATCATGCTATCGCTATTAACTCAAAGTATTTCTAACGCGTCATTTGGTATTTATTTTCCAAAATTTACCGGCACTATTTATGAATTACTTTCTGCACCGGTATCTTCTTTTGAAGTGTTACTCGGTTATGTGGGTGCGGCAGCGACTAAGTCAACGTTATTAGCCTTAATTATTTTAGCCACCGCGCATTTTTTCGTGCCGCTTGAAATAGCCCATCCCTTTTGGATGTTATTCTTTTTAGTGATGACCGCCATTACCTTTAGTTTGTTTGGTTTTATTATTGGTATCTGGGCCGACAATTTTGAGAAGCTACAAGTGATCCCACTGATTATTATTACTCCACTGGTTTTCTTAGGAGGCACTTTTTATTCTGTCAGTATGTTGCCGCCCTTTTGGCAAACAGTAACGCAATTTAACCCAGTATTTTATTTAATCAGTGGCTTTCGATGGAGTTTTTATGAAGTGGCTGATGTCAGTTTAATCACAAGTCTTTGTGTAATGGGCGGCTTTTTAGCCTTGTGTTTATTAGCGGTTACTTGGATATTTAAAAGTGGTTATCAGATAAGACAATAATAGGGTTAAGCTAAAGACATTAAACTCAAGTATTTGGCTCACAGTCGACCTGGGACACGCTGATATCTATGGGTAATTATGATTGGGTTGATGACTCTGGTGATTATGAAAAAGAACCTTTACTCGACCTAAATAATACCGCTGTTTATACACCGGTATTAATAGCCACTAATACAAACTCTCCTCCTACAGTGAGTTATCATTAGGGCTTTTGGTCATGGTGATATGGCTAAAGGCGAAATAGTTATCTACCGCTACCCTGATGAAGGCGCATATACGGTCACACTAACGGTAACTGATGATAATGACACTGGGAGTTAACCCTATAACTCGTGTTATTAAGGCATTATGAGCCCGTATTAGCTTCTACTGTAAAGCTAATGATTCAAACTCTTGATGGTCAAGTTATTAAGGATAGTGGCTCATAATTAGGCAAAAATGCGGCTTGAGCCTGCCAACCAAGTTACTCAGGATAAACTATGCTGAACATCGCTGGAAAATAAATCAATAAAATATCGATCTAATAGTTAATGCTAATTTTAATTTTGTTAAATAATCAATACAATGCGGGAGGACAAAACGCGGCCACTCTTAAGTTTTTATTAAGCTTTACATGATAAACTCATTAAACATAACATAACGAAGTTGACATACCTTATATATTGCTGTTTAAAATCATGGCGTTATTTATAGTCCTTTCATCAGCCAATTTATGTTCACTTTAATCAATAAAGCGGCTTAACTATTGAAGCGACCACTGTCTTGAAAAATAAAAATAAAATTTGGCTAGATAAGGACGCCAGCTAAAAAAACTAAAAATTCATTCGAGCAGCAAGTTACAACATAAACCTGTCTGAACAAGCTAAATAGGCTGGTGAATACCATTAAAAGTTAAAAGCTTTAGATGGCCTTCATCAGTAATTTAAATACATAACATCAAATATATTTGCGATCACCCTATGAATATAATCACACCAAAGTCATTGCCCATTAGCGTTTTTATCATTACCAAAAATGAAGAGGCTTACATTGAACAAGTATTATTGAGTGTTGCCAGTATGAATGAAGTCATACTAGTTGATTCAGGTAGTACAGATAACACGGTTAACATAGCTAAAAAACATGGCGCTAAAGTTTACCATCAAGCATGGTTAGGTTATGCACGTCAAAAACAATTTGCTATGTCATTATGCTCAAATGAATGGGTCTTAAACTTAGATGGTGATGAAGTGCTGAACACTGCTATTATTGCCCGTTTCAAAAAAATAGTTGAAAATAACGAAGCGGATAGTGTTAGATTTTTACGTCATGATATTTTTATTGGCAAGGTGTCATCTCGCTTTACCAAAAAAGCCAATAATCTTCGTCTTTATAAAAAATCTAAAGCTCATTTCAATGAAAATGACTTAGTACATGAAAGTGCAACCGTCGAGGGTAAAGAAATTTTCATTAATGAGTCATTTGATCATTATGGTTATGGTAGCGTTGCTGTTATGACCGATAAATGTAATCAGTACTCAAGTTTAAAAGCTCAAGAAAAATTTTTAAAAAGCAGACCCTATTCCACATTAAAGTTATTTCTTGTCTTTCCGGTGACATTTATTAAAAAATATATTGTTCAAGGCCATATTTTCTCTGGTAATAGAGGCTTAATAACCGCCATGATAGCTTCGTACTATGCCTTGATAAAAGAAGCAAAACTGTATGAACTACATCAGTTAAAAAAGCTCAAGAAAAATGAAAAGTAAGCTTGTTAACTTGAACCTTGTCTATCACTGTGAATAATATAGTGGCTTGATTTTGACTTAATAAGTCGGATGATATTTCGAGGTGGAAAGTCATAACTCCCCGCCCGTTCAGGTCGGGTCTAATGCCTGAACCATGTGTGTTAATCAGTATCACTTTGTTGTTATGTGGGTATTCAGTTTGAATAAAGCTATGTCATTTTTTGCTCTCTATTCGAAACAGTGCCCCCTTAAAAGGTCTTTTTCTTAATGAGCAAAAAAATCAACCTGTTAGATTTACAAGCTGCCCTCGACAATCACGAATTTGAACTTTTTTATCAACCAAAAGTATCAATGATTACCGGTGACTTAACCGGTGCTGAAGCGTTAATACGATGGCGTAAAAATGGTGAGTTTATTCTACCTGATCAATTTATTCCGCTTGCTGAAGAAAGTAACTTTATATGTGAAATAACAAAATATGTTTTCAATGAACTCATTATTAACCTTACCTGTATAGAAGCAATCAATGACGCTCTGGTTATTTCATTTAACGCATCGGGCAAAGACTTTCAAAATGGTGATTTAGCTGAAATTATTAGCTCAGCAATCAATAATAACCTTATAAGGGCAGAAAAATTTGAAATAGAAGTCACTGAGACTGCCTTAGTCAATAATAGTCAGGCAAAAAAATACCTGAGTCAAATGTCTGATCTCGGTATTAGCATTGCTATGGATGATTTTGGTACCGGCCACTCTGGATTGGTTGAGCTCAGCCAATGGCCATTTTCTGTTTTAAAAATGGACAAAAAATTTGTTAAAGGTTTAAAAGATTCAGCCAAAGACCGTGAAATTGTTAGAGCCAGCATCAGGTTAGCTCATCAGTTAGATATCGATATTATTGCTGAAGGTATTGAAGATCAGCACACCTATCAGGTTCTTCAGGAATTTGGATGTGAAAACGGACAGGGTTACTGGATTAGCAAACCCCTTGCCTTGCAAGACTTTCTTATCTATATAAAACACTATAAAAAGCTACCCGTTTCACCTGCTGGGCTACTATACATGGCACAGCTTGACCATATTCAATGGCGTAAAACCGTTATTGACACGGCTCTTTTTCTACAAGGTACTACTGAAACAAGATCGTTTGAAAATTTAAGAGGGTGTCCAGAAATTGATCCCACCACTTGTCGACTTGGAAAGTGGTACTACAGTTTAAGTGAAGAACTGCGTAACTTTGACTGTATTAAAAGCTTAGAAGAACCGCATATCTCATTACATAAAGCCGGTGATAAATTACTCCGGGCAGCCCAAAATCATTGCTCTATGGATGAATTAATGCTTCTTATGCGCAGCCTAAGTGAAAAATCTATACATTTACTTGGGTTGTTGCAAACGTGTGAGCATAATGTACATGCTAATCAGCTTAGATAATTAGGAACCTTTACCATCAAAAGCCAGTTTATGTCCAAGCTATTTTTGTTAGGCTATTTAGCTAATAACTTGTTTTCAACAGCTCTAAGTAGCTAGACCAATAATAGTAGTCTGGTTATTAAAGCCTGCCATAATTTTCTATCAATTAGTTTAGCTTCAACAATCATATAATTATGTCACGTCATTAAATTTCCACTTGGGTGTAAAAATAGTCACTAAATAGCTTTTTAGTTATTAATTATCAGGCTACAGCCCTTAAAAATAGGCCTATAGGTCATTCAACCCATGTGAATAAAACTGAGTATTTGGTATGTTGGCCTCAATTAGATTAACCAACAGGTAGCAGCACTTATGTCTTACAACAAAAAAAAGATTTACTCACTGAATATAATTACCGCGACATTGCTTTTTGGTTGTGGCGGCTCAGGTGGCTCTGAAACGACTATCACTCCAGCGCCGATCGCTCCACCGAGCCAACCAGCACCTATTGCAAGTTCACCTAGCTTAGTTTCCTCGACCGGTGTCATTACTGGCTTTGGCAGCGTTTATCTTGATGGCGTACGATATCTTACTGACAGTGCTGACATCAATATCAATGGCAATAGCGGTTCTGATGTCTCATTATTGAAGGTAGGTATGCAGGTAACTATTGCTTCAAGCGACGATAATAGTGAGACCCCAGAAGCCTCAAGAGTGACTTATGAATCTGAAGTAGAAGGCATGGTGAGCTCGATAGATAGGGATAACCAAACCATCATTGTCGCAGGCACGTTAATCTCCTATAACAACCTGACTCACTTTATTGATATTACTGAAGCTAACTTGTCTGTGGCTCAGCGAATAGAAGTTAATGGCTATTTAAGACAGGATAATTCTTATCTTGCCACTATGATCAAACTTGACGTTGATACCAGTAATGATCAGGCTGAGTATACCCGAGGATTAATTGAACAGCTCAATACAACGAATAGAACCTTTCACTTAAATCAATTGATTATTGACTACAGTACCGCCTCAATTGAAGGGGAACTGAGTAATGGGGCTTTAGTCAAAGTTGAAGGTGTTCTAAGCAACGAAACGATTATCGCATCTCACATTGAAACCGAGATGTTTGACGGCAATAGCGAGTCTTCATCAGAAGAATTTTCTCGTTATGAAGTTGAAGGCATAGTATCGGCGTTCGATGCCACGAACAACACCATAACCGTCAATGGCTATACCTTTACGCTTGCTGATACAGTTCAATACCAAGGTGGCACAGCAGATGCCTTAATAGCGGGTGTATTTGTTGAACTCGAATTATCGACTAGCAAAGCAGTCGTACGTATTGAATTTGAATCAGACAAATATCGTTCTGATGGCAAAGTTAAAGGCAATATTGAGCAAATTGATCGAGATAATCAATTAATTACCCTGTATGGCCAAGCTTATAAGCTAAGTATTAATACCCGATTTGAAGATGATGACGATCAATATGTTAATTTACAAAATCTACAAGTTAATGATGCGGTTGAAATAGTGTTTGCTCTGATTGATGGCGTTAAAGTCATACAGCGAATTGAGCGAGAAAACAGCAGCGAATTTAACGATGAGTGGGAAATTGAAGGGGTTGTTAGTGCATTCGACGCGTCATCAATCACGGTTAATGGTGTAAGAATTTTGTTAAATAGTAGCAGCCTGTATCTTAATCAAGATATTGTGGTTGCAATGGATGATTTCATTAATGCGCTCGTACTAGGTATCTCTGTCGAAATAGAAGGTTACTACGATAGCAATAATCAATTAGTCATTAACAAACTTGAACTAGAGTCTCATTCACAAGGCGATAATCCATCAGACGATTCATCAGACGACCAAGACGACTCATCCAACCATAATGCTGGCCAAGGTTACGTAGAAATCGAAGGTCGGGTATCGCAATTACTATCCGCAACTAGCTTTACGCTTAATGGCTATGATGTACGTTTAGATAATAGCGCTAGCTTAGAACTCAATGATCAAAACGTTAATTTAGTTGACTTTATGAATGCAATAACCGTTAATACCACGGTAGAGATTGAAGGTGTATGGGTAGAAAATACCTATATTCGCGTCTTAGAAGCTGAAATTGAATCGAATTGAATCGATGATTAAATTCAAGGGAGTGTAGCAATAAAGCGAGGTTTATCCTCGCTTTTTTATGGGATTAAAATGCATAAAGATAAAATAATATCACTGGCCCTTTCACTTATCATTGGCTTTAAACTGGTAGATATTTATGTCGATTTTAAAAGTGAAGTTAGCTACCTTCATTTAGCACAAGAGCTCACTCTGGTTATTATTTCGTTATCACTTTTTATCTTTCTCATGAAAGATATTTTTACCCGCAGCAAGCAAACTAACTATTTACTGCGACAATTAGACTCCAGCCAACACCAGCAAAAAATACTCAATAAGCAATTAGAAAGAAGTAAGCACAGTTTTTTTGATGCCATTAATGCGCAATTCGCTATTTGGGAACTCACTGCGGCAGAACATGATATTGCTCTTTTTCTCTTAAAAGGCTTAACGATTACTGAAATTGCTTCGCTAATGCAAAAATCAGAAAAAACAGTGCGTAACCAGGCTTCGTCGGTTTATAAAAAAGCCCAAGTAAGCGGTCGGCATGAACTGGCAGCAATTTTCTTTGAATTTTGGGAAGTTGATCCCAAGCATTAATCTTAATGCCCTGGGTAATAACTAATGCTAATACTTAGTGTTAATGCCGATGACTAATACTAGTGCCGATAACCTTCAAATAAAAAACACTATTTAGGGCAGCAACATAAGCTATTTATTAGACCATTACACTGATTAAGTGATCTACTTTTTCATAATGGATAAATACCAGGTAGTTAATCAGTAATACTCTCAACCAATAGCGAGTATTAAGCTTAAAAACACAGGCTGAGCTTTTCCGGTTTAACAACATGGATAATAAAAAGCCCCGTGCAATATCTCTTGAACGAGGCTTTTTAGGTTTTCGACTTTTCATTAATAATTATTAACGATAAAACGCTTCAACTGTGCCTTTTACCTTCATTAAAAGCGGTTGGCCACGACGGTCTAACGCTTTGTGTGTGGCAACTTTTACCCAGCCTTCACTGATGCAATATTCTTCGACATCTGAACGGTCTTTGCCGTTGAGCGTAATACCAATATCATGCTCAAAAATTTCTGCCACATGATGTGGGCTACGAGGATTGATCGAAAGGCGATCGGGTAAAGCGGGTAGCGATTTAGTGTCATTCATCTTGGTGACCTGTAGTAAATAAAAAGTGCGCTATTGTAGGCAATATAAGCATTCCCCTCAATAGTGCTTGGTGTATTTAAAAGCTATTTTAACTGTATTGCCTTGATATTAGCTGCTGGGTTAGACATTTACCTTTCGGTAGCCAGGACTATCTAAGACAACAAGATCAGATTTTCATTAGCAGCTTAATATGGCAACAACTAACAATCTCTCAAATTATATTCTTAAGACGCATTTATCAAGCAAAATTATCATCAATACTTTTTAAACATTAGCCTCTCGTTGCCTAGCGCTTAAAAAATCAAACGCTGGTATGACAGGCATACTAGTGGTATAAACGGGCCAGAGCATGAAAATATGCAGTAAGGGCAAAATTTTTGCTTTAATTTACTGTGCCAACCACTTAAGGCAGTCGCTTGTTATTCGGTGCTATATCACCGTTAAGCCAAGCACTGAAATATGATGAACTTAACCATAGAATTTAATAAACCAGAAATAAAAAGTGCCTTTGACTGGCAATTAGCACAAGAGATTAATGTTAAAAATGACGAAAACCAAGTTATTGCCAAAGCAGAAATTGAAATAATCACTTTAAATAAGCACCGTGGTGCTGACGAAAGCTATGAATTATTAAGCCAGCATGATGCTACCGACTGGGAAGTACCCTTAAATTTATTTTTTAAAAAACAACATGTCGCGGCAGATTTAGTCGAAAAATTACAGGCAAAAATTGATACTAAAGCCAAAGATCATATCTTAATTGAGGCTATTAGTGTCTTACCCGCATATCGCCAGCAGGGTGTTGCGAAATTTTTACTAAAAGAAATTGCCCAACACTACAGCAAAGTGCAGTCAATTTCGGCACTGTGTATGCCAATGAGTTTATTTGTTGATGCACAAGACTGCGAAACACCTGAAAATACCGCCTATTATCAGGCCATGAACTTAGCCGCAGACGAGTTAAACACTGAAGCATTAAGCGCGTTCTTTGAGCAGTCAGGTTTTAGTTATTTAGCTATAGATGACAGCGCGTTAGAAGCACCCTTACCTTTTAAAGTCTTTATTGCTAGTCCACAAACCATCCTGTAATACTAGCGATTAACATACTCGTGAACATGCCTAGTTCACGAGTATCTGCTGCAGCTTTTGAAAATTTCTATCTGCCTTTTCTATCTGCCTTTTCTATCTGCCTATCCCTGTGCCTTTTAATGCTCATCAATTATCTTTTTACTCGATAAAAACATAGCTAGGGACATTATCCAACAGTTATTTCTAAGGCATAATGTTAGGTAAAGGCCAATACTTATGGCATCAACTTAACAGCTTAATCCTACTTATCCTATTACCTGCACTACACTCTACATACACCAAGGGTATAACTATGTTGACCAATAAAAATGGGTTTTATTTAACCGCGGATTTTTTCCACGTACTCTGCTTTTTGGCTTTTGACTTAGGCTTAAAAGCCACTTTGGGTAATTGGGCAAATGACTGTTGCTCTGACTGCTTAACCATCTGCGCTATAGTCGATGTTAAAGGAGTGATTAAATCTTCATAACGGCTTTTTTTCTCACTAATGTTAGTCAGTGTGGCTTCCCAGTGGGCGGTCATATCAGGCATGGTGGCCGCAACAGGCAAGGCATTGATCAGTGACGTGCCAATCACTGTGGCATTAATATTCTTGCCTTGGCGCTGCAAATAATCACGTTTAAACAATAAGTCGATAATACCGGCACGCGTTGCTTCGGTACCCAAACCGTCGTTTTCGCGTAAAAGTTTTTTTATCTCATTATCACTGACAAACCTAGCAATGCCGGTCATGGCACTCAGTAAACTCGCATCAGTAAACTGCTTAGGTGCTTGTGTCATACGGCTAATGAGTTCGCCATGACGACAGAGTATTTGCTCGCCTTTAACTAATTTTGGCAATAGTTGATTATTAAGCTTTTCGTCATTATCTTGCGTTGCATTGTCAGGCTTATTTTTTGCTCGCTGAAATAACACCTTCCAACCTTGGGCAATCGGGGTTTTAGCATTAGCTAAGAACTTACCCCCGGCAATGAGCAGCTCAACCCGACACTGATTATATTGATATGGTGGATAAAACTGTGCTAAATATTGCCGAACAATAAGAAAATAAACTTGCTTTTCAAATGGGTTCAACGATAACTTTTTTGCTGATTTCTCGGTCGGAATAATGGCGTGATGAGCGGTTACTTTGGCATTATTCCAGGTTTTACTTTTTAACGAACTATCAGCACCTTGCGCAAACTTGCCGTAGTCTTCATCCGCGCTGGCTAACATGGCAATAATGCCTTTAGCCTGAGCGTGATGTTCAGTGGGTAAATAGCGACAATCAGAACGAGGGTAAGTCACCAGTTTATGCTTTTCATACAATGCCTGACAGACATCTAATACCAACTTGGCATTCAATGAATATATTTTTGCCGCGTCAATTTGCAGTGCTGATAAACTATAAGGCAATGCGGCTACTTGGTTTTTCTGCTGCTCAATCACTGAGCTCACTTCAGCGGTTTTATGGTCAATACGACGGACAACATTTTCAGCTAAAGCACGATTAATCACACGGCTTTCTTCATCCATATGTGGTTGGCAGGCATCGCTGGGTTGCCACTTTGCAATGAATTGCGCTTGGGTACTAGTTTGTAAGTGTGCGTGCACATCATAAAAGTCTTTCGCGACAAAATGGTCAATCTCTTGTTGGCGTCGCACGACTAAACCTAAAATCGGCGTTTGTACCCTGCCAACAGATAACACGCTATTAAAACCGACTTTTTGCCCTTGTAAAGTATAAGCTCGCGTTAAGTTAATACCGTATAGCCAATCTGCTCTTGAGCGCGCTAAAGCAGAAATTGATAAGGGCATAAACAATTGATTACTTTGTAAGTTAGCCAGCGATCTTTGCACTGCGGGTAGATTTAAGTCGCTAATTAACAAGCGCTTAGTATTTTGCTTCTTCTTTGCTGATACCTTAAAAAAATCAATAACCTCATCAACTAACAGTTGACCTTCTCTATCAGGATCACCCGCATGAATAATTTCATCTGCTTGCTTAACCAGTTTTCGTAACACGGTAAGCTGTGACCGGGTTTGTGCTTTAGGTTTTAGTTGCCATTGCTCGGGCACAATGGGTAAATGGGCCATTTGCCACTTTTTAAATGCGGGGTCGTAATCTTCAGGATTTGCTTGTTCAAGAATATGACCAATACACCAACTGACTACGTCACCATTGGCCAGTGCGATATAGCCTTGATGATTTTTTTGAGGTTTTGGTAATGCGGCGGCAATTGCCCGACCTAAGCTTGGTTTTTCGGCGATATATAATTTCAAGATGAAGGCTTACCTGTAGAGCAAAGGCTGCTGATGTTTTAAATAGCCTAGCATTTAAAACTGTTTATTTATACAGTTAATAAAAAGTTGCTGATTAATAGCTTTCTGTAGCACAGCTAACTAGCCGTCTCTGCTATTGCAAGTGCTTAGCCAAGTCATTTTACCTAAGACACAACAATTAACGACAACAGCGCCTAAAGTTTACCGCTAAATATTTTACTGTTAGTGAAGTTATGTTAGATTAAGGTTAACAACCTTATCTAGAGCAATAGTGCTAATGCCTGCCATTGATACCAGACAATGCCCTTTATGCCAACAAAATAATTTATGTGCGGTCAATGGTAATGAACCTTGTTGGTGCGTAAGTCGTGATGTTAAACCCGCATTATTGACACAAGTACCACCAGCGTTATCTGGAAAATCATGTATTTGTAAAAACTGCATCGATAAATTCAACTTTAACAAGGTTATCAACAAGTCTTAAAAACATACCTAGGTATTTTTAAATCATTTAACTTAAATGCTCACCTAATTACTTAAATAAATAAATAAATAAATAAAAAGGAATTTTCGTGTCACATATGCAAACAAAACAAGACACTATATTTAGCACCGTAACAACACCATTAGGTGATGAGCTAACGTGGCGCTGGGAAGACAAACACTCAGCTTTACTCTCTGAGTTTTCATGGGAAAAAAAAGAGCGCATATTAACTATTTTACGGCAGTTATTCAGTGAAGAATGGCATAGAAAGAATATTAAAAAAGCCCCTAAAGCGCTTAAAGATGAATTGGGTAAATTAACAAACCTTAATAAAAATCAATTGATTTTTACTCACCCAGCCTTTCAAGAAACACCCGCCCTTGCTGTTATTTGGTGGCCTTGGGGTCATGGCTCAACCTATTCTATCCGTATTAAAATATTAAACAGTAATTATGACGATGCCGCGCTAAAGCAGGAACAAGCGAGCTTAATAAGCAAGTTTTTTCAACGTATAACATCAGCATAATGACCTAAGTCGCTTGTGAGCAAGAATATCTTAGCTACAATTATTCTAGTTTAGTTTAATTTTACAGGATGTTTCTATGCTCACGTTAACGCTACATTATGCCACTAACAGAAATCACTTAGGTCAACGTTGGACTCCCGACAGTTATGGACAAGATTTTAGTGCTGACCGACCTAATAACTTACGTTTTGGGCGAGTCACGGTTGAAGTTAGTACTAATAAAGTAACAGAGTACCTGAATGATAAAGTCAATAAGCGCTCCGGTGATGGTGAAAGCCTATCAGGCTATATTGAGAAAAAATTACGTAAAAAAAGTCTTATCGCCGCTTTTGTAGAACCAGATAACCTCACCAATACCACAAATTCACCTCTGGCTTCGACTGTGGCTTTTAATGAGCTCAAGAAAAAAATGGAGCTGAAACGCGATCTGGTGGTTTTTATTCATGGTTTTAATGTTGACTGGTTTGAAGCGGTCGCCTCTGCCATGGCATTAGAATTAATGTTAAACCGACACTCTCAAGATAATGACGACTTAAAAGATACTAGCGTGTTTCTTTTCTCTTGGCCTTCAAACGGCGCTATGGTGAAAAGTAGAGCTTATTTATCCGATCGTAACGATGCTAGAGACTCAAGCGTAGCAGTAGCGCGAGGCTTTCTTAAATTACGTGACTTTCTGATGACACTCAGACCTAAACATCATGATCCAACGATAAATGAATGTGGACAACAACTACACTTACTGTGCCACTCAATGGGTAATTATGTTTTACAACACGCCCTAGTTTCATTAGATAAGCTCAATAACCAAAAACACTTTCCACAATTATTTCAGCATATATTTATGTGTGCGCCTGATGTTGATGATAATGTTTTTGAAGATGAAAGACCTATGGTGAATTTGCATCGATTAGCGAGGCACGTAACGGTTTATTACAATAATGGTGATTTAGCTATGTATATTTCTGATTACACTAAAGGCAATACCGATAGGTTAGGCCATAATGGCACAGCACGACCTTTGCAATTGCACAATAAAGTCAGTCAAGTCAACTGCTCTGATATTGTTGGCGGCGTCACCGAACATAGTTATTATTTATGGGCCACGGTTAATGAAGACATTAGACAAAGTATTGATGATCTTGCTTACGATGACAGTGCCCGTAAAAGAAAATGCAAATCAGCACAAGTTTGGCGCTTAACCTAGCCTGTCTTGACTTTACCTCAATGTAATTTACCTAGGTTCAGTTTAGTTCAAGAGCAAGCAGAAGCTCTGCTTGCTCTAACCCCTACTAGCCAGGCTATTAAGATTATGATGTCATCATAAGTAGGATAACTAATTTACTGCTTTAGCGTTTACGTGACTTATGTGGCTTATTCAGCTTAGCTTTACTGTTATCGCCAAAAGCCTTTTGTCGACCATGCTTTTTTTGCTGCCCTAAGGTATTTTTACGGGCTGGTGGGTCAGTTTTAGTTAAATCTGGCTCATAGCCTGGTAGCCATTGTTGCATTAAGCGTGTGTCTAACACTTTTTCTACCGCTTCTAGCAACCAGGTTTCTGATGGGCTCATTAAAGAAATAGCTAAACCTTCATTACCTGCTCGTCCGGTGCGGCCAATACGATGAATGTAATCTTCAGCAATATAGGGTAGTTCATAATTGATCACATAACGTAAGTCGCTAATATCGATACCACGCGCGGCAACGTCGGTCGCGACTAGGGCTCGAGTTTTACCTGCTTTAAATTCTGCTAAGGCTTTATCACGGGCACCTTGTGATTTATCACCATGAATAGATTGGGTTTTAATGCCATCTTTCGACATTTCTTTTGCTAGTTCATCCGCGCCCAGTTTTGTGCGAGTAAAAATAAGCACTTGTTGCCAGTTTTTAGAACCAATTAAAAATGAAGTTAGCTCACGTTTACGGTCGCTATCAACGGTATAAACAATTTGCTCTACTTTTGTTGCTGCGGTATTACGTTCACTGACTTCAATAAGTTGTGGGTCATTAAGTAAGGTTTTACTGAGTTTGAAGATGGCATCATCAAAAGTCGCTGAAAACAATAAAGTCTGACGCTTGGGCGGTAGGCGATTTAAAATACGGTCAATCTCGTCCTTAAAGCCCATATCTAACATACGGTCAGCTTCGTCAAAAACAATGGTTTCAAGGTGAATTAACAAGACACTGCCATTAACAATATGGTCTAACAACCGGCCTGGGGTGGCAATTAATATATCAGCACCTTGCTCAATGGCTTCAATTTGCGGTTTAATACTGACACCACCATAAGCAACCGCAATATTCAGCTCAGTGTTTTCAGCATAACTAACAAAGCTTTTATACACTTGCTGCGCAAGTTCACGCGTCGGTGTTAATACCAAGGCTCTAATCGGTCTTTGTGCTGGAATACTCTCGCTTAAACGTTGCAGAATAGGTAAAGCAAAGGCGGCAGTTTTACCTGTACCGGTTTGAGCTCCAGCCATAATATCTTTATTGGCTAAAATAGCCGGAATGGCTTGCTGTTGAATCGGCGTTGGCTGATCATAGCCTAAGGCTTTAACGGCATCAGTAAGTGACTTATCTAATGCTAGGGACGAAAAACTCATGATTATCTATCGCTTATTAATCGAATGTTGTTTTTGTTTAAGTTCATGCTCAAGTTCATCAGGGTAATAGACTAAGCCTTGCTCGTCTTGGCTTGGAAACACCACAATAGCGAGTTCGTCATCCGCTAAACCCGTGCTCCAACGACTAAACCATTTGTTTAAAGAAATCGCTTCAGGTTGGCAAGCTTGCCAGCCATCGGTAGCCCAAGCTTGGGCAAACTCTTTATTCGGCCAAACCGGTACACAGTCTTCTTCTTCCGTGTTGAGCATTACACAGCCATGTTCATCCGTTAAGATCCATAACTCGTTTTGGCTGACCGCTTCATTGATAAAGTAAACAGCGCGCTGCGCGTCATCCATCTGTAATATTTGTTTGATTTTTTCTGGCTCTAACACATGAACTCCTGATGAAAACTATTTTTAAATGGCGGCGCTATTCTACAAAAATTTGCATTTCTTCGCCGATGTTTTTCCGCATTTCCATTAACTTTATTGCGCTATCATGCTCTTTTTTATCTACTGCTGTTTTAGGTATCCACTCAGGAACACGCTCAGATTGACCATTCTGATCAACAGCCACCATAATCACAATACAATGCGTGGTGAGTCGACGATTTAATGACTTAGGATCACAGGCATTTACTTTCAAAGCTATATGCATGGAAGACTTACCGGTATAAATCACTTTTGCCTCAACTTCTACTAAGCTACCGACATGAATTGGCGCCACAAAACGAATGCCACCCGCATACGCGGTAACACAATAACGACCACTCCAACCTGCTGCACAGGCATAAGCAGCTAAATCAATCCATTTCATTACCGCACCACCGTGAACTTTTCCACCAAAGTTAACGTCTTGAGGTTCAGCTAAAAATCTTAAGGTTATATCGCGTTGCGGTTGCTTCATGGTGCTTCCTATTTATCAGTAAAATTAAGGCTAACAGTGGTTACAATACTTGCGGTTTAAAGGTACATTACACCCGTTAAGTCATAGTTAAAATTTAAAGGATAACCATGAAAATTTGGGTTGATGCCGACTCGTGTCCGGTAGTTATTAAAGAGATTTTATTTCGAGCCGCAGAGCGTACTCAAACATTCACAACATTATTGGCTAATCATTATCTAAAAGTACCGCCGTCTAAGGTGATCAGCTTCGTACAAGTGAGTGCTGGCTTTGATGTTGCTGACGATGAAATTGTAAAGCGAGCCGAGCCAAATGACTTAGTGATAACAGCAGATATTCCTTTAGCGGCTGAAGTCGTCGAAAAAGGCTGCTTAGCACTTAACCCTAGAGGCGAGCTTTACACAGAGGCCAATATTCGTCAACGTCTTAATATGCGTGACTTTATGGATACGCTGCGCTCTAGTGGTATTGAAACAGGTGGAGCGCCACCTATTAGCCAAAGTGATCGACAAGCTTTTGCTAACAATCTTGATAAGTTACTAGCGCAGCAATAAGTTAAGCAAATATAGCGCAAGGGCAAAAAATTATTTTGCCCTTGCTATTATCATTATTTACTTGGATTAGGATTAATGCGGCGGCGTCCGCCACCATTACCGTCGCTATTGCCATAGGGATTACTAGCAGAGCTATTGCCGATATGACGTCTGTTTTTTCCAGTAGGTTTATGACCACGAGCATTTTCACCCGAGCGTTGACCATCTTTATGCTCAACACTTTCTGATTTAAATTTTCTTGGCTTTTGAGCTTTTAAAGCGCGTAAATTACGTGACTCTGGTAAGGCATGTACGGGTTCAAAACCGGCAATAACTTCTCTTGGCAAATGTGTTTGTATGACATGTTCTACATCATTAAGTAAATCTATTTCATCAGCACAAACTAAAGATACTGCATGACCGGTAGAACCTGCTCGGCCGGTACGTCCAATACGATGCACATAGTCTTCTGGTACATTAGGTAATTCAAAGTTAACCACTTGTGGCAACTGTTCTATATCGATACCACGGGCAGCAATATCAGTAGCAACGAGTACGCTAATATTACCCTCTTTAAATTGTGCTAAAGCTTTAGTTCTCGCACCTTGACTTTTGTTGCCATGAATAGCAGCGGCTCTGATACCTGCAGCATCTAACTGTTTAGTTAATTTATTTGCGCCATGTTTAGTTTTCATAAACACAATAACTTGTTGCCAGTCATTCTCTAGAATTAAATGCGTCAGTAAAGCTGCTTTTCTGTTTTTATCAACCGAATAAATTAATTGCTCAACAGATTCAGCTGTTGTATTTTTTGGGCTAATGGAAATTTCAACTGGATCGTTAACTATGCCTTTAGCTAGTTCACGAATATCGGGAGAAAATGTTGCTGAAAATAGTAGTGTTTGACGTGTTTTTGGCAGTAAAGATAAAATTTTCTTAATATCACGTAAGAAACCCATATCTAGCATTCTATCTGCTTCATCAAGCACCAATATCTCTAATTGATTAAATCGCACCGCTTTTTGATTATACAAATCGAGTAGGCGCCCAGGAGTAGCGACTAAAATATCAACGCCTTGACGCAAGCGCTGCATTTGTGGATTAATTTTAACACCACCAAATACTACAGTAGATTTCAATGGTAAGTGTTTACCATACATTTCTACGTTTTCAGCAATTTGTGCTGCAAGCTCACGAGTCGGAGTGATAATAAGCGTTCTAGCTTGGTTTGGTCGGACATTATCGCCCTTTGATAACAGTTCAAGAATAGGTAAAGTAAAACCGGCCGTTTTACCTGTACCCGTTTGCGCAGCAGCCATAACGTCTTTACCAGCAAGCACGGCAGGAATAGCCTGAGCTTGAATAGGTGATGGCGTATCGTAACCTTTTTCCGCAATGGCTTTTTGAATGGGTGCAGATAAACCTAAATCGGTAAAACTCATAGAATATTCTCTTCTCGCTGTTGGTTTGATCCAATGTCAAACGGCGATGCAGAATACAGTATAGACGGCTTTAGTGCAATGAAAGTGCTTATTCTTCTATCATAAACAGCAACTAAATTAATACTAATGGGGAAGGCAAAGCTAAGCTGTTCTTTAATGCCTTAGGTATTTACTTATTCCTTTCTGTAAAAATAAAAAACATCTCACAGGGAGAGAAGCAAGAGGACTGCAGGAGGTAAACACTAAAAAATAGGATTAATTGATAGACAGAAACGAAAAAACCCGTAACGTTAGTTACGGGTTTTAGAATGGTGGTGGAGGGAGGTGGATTCGAACCACCGAAGGCTGAGCCGTCAGATTTACAGTCTGATCCCTTTGGCCACTCGGGAACCCCTCCACAGGGCCGAAAACCCAGCCATAAGCTGGGTATTCTAAATAGAAGCCTAGCAATGTCCTACTCTCACATGGGAACTCCCACACTACCATCGGCGCTAACACGTTTCACTTCTGAGTTCGGAATGGGATCAGGTGGGGCCATGTCGCTATTGTCGCTAG